>SYLG01000008.1 GCA_005808665.1 Planctomycetia bacterium
CATAGTTGCCGTTTTCCAAAGCGGTTACACCATTCAGTCCCACCTGGTCGTTGTCGGTTGATCCAACAAGGCTGTTGGTGCTATGGACGCTTCCCTTAATTCCGGACTCACCATTTCCCCAAGTCACGGCCCCGGCATTCACTACCGATCCGTTGGTCCATACCGAACTTAGGACGAGGTAATTGCCATTTTTAAGACTCGTCACGCCGGAATTTCCCACCTGGTCCATGGCGGTTGAACCAACCAGGCTATTAACCCCGGAAACAATTCCCGAAATACCAACCAAGCCATTTCCCAAGGTCACAGCACCCGCATTTACGATTACCCCGTTGGTCCAATTGGGACTTGCCACCACGAAATTCCCGTTGGTCAAGGCGATCACGCCTTTGCTGCCTACTTGATCCTTGGCGGTTGAACCAATGAGACTGTTGGTCGTGGAAATCATTCCTGTTATACCGGTGTCCCCATTCCCCCAGGTCACAGCCCCCGCATTAACCATTCCATTTGCAGTCCAATTGGGGCTATTCACCACGAAATTCCCGTTATTCAAAAGCGTTACGCCTTGGGAACCAACCTGATCATTGGCAGTTGATCCAATCAGGCTATTTGCACTTGAGACGATTCCGGAAATGCCAGATTTACCTTTTCCAAAAGAAACAGCCCCTAAATTGAATGCACTATTGGAATCCCAGGAGGGGCTACAAATCAGGTAATTACCATTATCCAAACCGGTTACCCCTCCGGAGCCAATCTGGTTATTGGCACTTGATCCCGTCAAAGTACTAATAAGTTCTCCGGTGGATCCGTTGTACAAATAAACTGCCCCGGCATTGGTTGCCATGCGATCATCAAAAGGTGAGGTTACAACCACATTACCTGAACTTAGGGGCAAGATAATACTGCCAAACCCATTTCCCAAAGAAGGGTTAGGATCAACAAACCGTAAAAAACTGACAGGGGTGGTGCGATCTTCCAGTTTTTCCAAGGATAATGCCTGGCATCTTGCCCTTGGTAACCCTTGGCCCTTTGCTTTATGGCAAAAGGCACCATTCCATTTGGAAATCAACGATTGCCATACCATGATTTTTCTCCTCCCAGGGACTTGATTTTTATTGTGTTTCCCAACCTTTGATTGGGATTAGCCAGCCCCGTTTTTTTCCTGATTTCGCCTGAAACAAAAGATTAATTAATGGGGCGTTCAAAGATTTGAGGGTGTTATTCCGGCAGAAAATGAACCGCACTTTTTCTCGGATTGTTTTGGTTTGAAAGCCATTGAAACGATTGAGTCCAATAGGTGGACCATCCCAAGTCAAATATCCTGCAAGGTTCTTCCCTTCCCAAAAGCGATCCATGACATCACCGAAGCACAGCTTGGGATCCTCACAGTGAGATAGTATGGATCTCTAATCGAATGTTGGCAATGTCAAAAATCAAAAATTATTATAATTCATCTAATCTTAAGTGTCATGTCAGTCAAATCCAATTCGTCCATTAGTATTTCATTAAGAGGACCTTAAGGATCTCTTAAGAGAATTCATTATTTTTTTCCTTAATACAATCTTAATACGGTGAAAATCCATTTATTAGTAATTCCTTAAGGGATCCCTTGAGGAACTTCATATGTTGCCATTGAATTGGGGGGGGGGATTTAACCTATTTGCCGTGGGAAAGGTGAAATTCCCTTGCCCTTGCAACCGTTAAGGTTTTCATTACGAGACTTGGAAGTCAATATGCTGCAGTTAAAATGGCCAAACATTCACCTTATTGCACAACCGGCTGATTTTTCCGGGCACCAATGTCCCGACGATAGTGCATACCAATAAAGCGGATTTCTTCCATGGCGTCATAAGCCTTTCTTCTTGCGAGGTTCAGGTCATCTCCCAAGGCCGTAACTGCGAATACCCGGCCTCCATCGGTAATGATCCGATCCCCCTCTTTTTTGGTACCGGCATGAAAAACCATGACATCATCCAGTTTTGCCACATCCTCCAAACCATCAATTCGATCTCCCTTAAGGTATTTTCCCGGGTATCCCTTGGCGGTGGCTACGACCGCAACCGCTGGTCGGGGATCAAACACCACTTTATCCTCAAACTCGGCCAGGCGTTCGTCCACACAGGCTTCAAAAAGGTCAAGGAGGTCGGTTTTTAGACGCATTAGCAGGGGTTGGGTTTCTGGATCTCCCAGACGAACATTGAATTCCAGTACCCTGGGGCCCTGATTGGTAATCATGATTCCTGCATAAAGAACCCCCTTAAAGGAGCATTTGCGACGCTTCATTTCATGAACTGTGGGAACGAGGATATCGCTGTCAATGCGTTCCAAAAGCTGGGGACTGGCAATATCGGCCGGACAAAACACCCCCATTCCTCCGGTGTTTGGTCCTTGATCATCGTTGTATACCGCTTTGTGATCCTGGCACACGGGTAACCGCAAAATGGTACGACCCGACACCAGTGCCAAAACGGATAGTTCATATCCCATCAGGCGTCGTTCCACCAAAACCCGGCGACCTACCTCGCGGCCAAACTCTTCCCGAACCATTATCCGCTCGACCGCTTCCATGGCCTCTGCCTTGGTAGAGCAGACCATCACTCCCTTTCCTGCGGCCAATCCATCCGCCTTGATGACCAATGGGTACTCACGAGTTTCAATAAATGCCCGGGCAATGTCGGGATGATCGCAAATCTTGGCTTCTGCGGTGGGAATACTGGCATCACGCATTACCTCCTTGGCAAACCCTTTGGAACCTTCCAATCGGGCGGAGGCTTTGGCAGGGCCAAACACTCTTATACCTTCGGATTGGAGGGCATCCACAATCCCTTCTGCCAAAGGGTCTTCGGGACCGACAACCACCAAGCCAATCGACTCTTTTTTGGCGAAGGCAACCACCGAACCAAAATCCATATAGTCGAGGTTGACATTCGCCAATTCGGCCTGGGAGCCTGGTCCAGGTTGGTCGGTTCCTCCATTGCCCGGAGCGACAAATACCACCTTTGCCCTTGGGGAACAGGAGAGTTTCCAAGCCAAGGCATGTTCACGGCCACCTTTACCCAACACCAAAACACGCATCAAAACTCTCCCCTGGAACCAAGGGATAAAGGGCCGGGTTTTTTCCCAAGTGCCCCCTTTCCATTGGCTTTGCCGATCAAAAAACTTGCCTTGCTAATAGGCGAAAACCGATTGAGGTTAGGCCATAATGGCCTTGCAGGAATCCTGGCCAATCCGTTGACAATAGTCACCAAAATTTTCGCCGCTGTTTCGTTCGTCTTTGTACCGAACCAATAAAGGCTTAAGAGTGTTGACAATTTCCGTTCTGGGGACCAAATCCTTGCCTAGGAAATTGAGCCGACTGCCATTTTTTTGCCCACCCACGAAAACGACATATTTGTCACCTGAACGGCCAACAAGGCCGATTTCCGACTGATAGGGGCGGACGCAGCCGTTTGGACAACCTGTCATGCGAATGCCAAATTCCTCGGTATAAAGGCCCAACTCTCCAAGGACTGGTTCAAGCTGGTCGATTACCCCGGGCAGGGCCCGTTCCGATTCACAGATGGCCAATGGGCAAGTGGGAACCGCAGGGCAGGCAAGGCTCAATTTGCGGACGGCACTCCGCTTGTCTGGCAGGGGCACACCACAGTTGTCGAGGATTTGAACGATCTTTTCCAGGGCCGATTCTTCCAGTTGACAAAAAAGGATGTCCTGCATGGCCGAAAGCCGCACTTCGCACCCAAGCTCCTCGACAATCGTCCGGATGGCCGTTCGCAGTCGAAATGCGCCATCATCCTTGATTCGGCCATTCTCTACCGAAAGGCCATACCAAAACTTCCCATCACCTTGACTGTTCCAACCCAAATGCAGGTCGATGCCAGAAACCTCGACAGCTTTGGGCAACACCAATGGAAAAGGAAGGTAAGTAGCCAGGACTTCGCGGAATTTGTCCACACCCCAATCCGCCACCAGATATTTGATCCTGGCCCTTTTGCGATCCGCACGGTTGCCATGGTCACGAAAAAGCTTGATCACCGCTTCCCCTGCGGAACAAACCTGGTCCCTGGTGATGAAACACATGGCTTTTGAGATATGGGGAAAGGTGTCGGCCCGGCCATGGGTCATCCCCTGACCACCACCAACCAATACATTGTAACCGGTATGTTTTCCGTTTTCGTGGACCGCCAAATAACCCAGGCACTGGGCGTGAATGTCAACGCAATTGTCCAAAGGAAGGCCAAAAGCCGTTTTGAATTTTCGGGGAAGCCATAACTTTCCATAGATCGGATCAACTTCTTCAACTACCCCGGTGGGTTGCCTGACTCCATTGACCCAGATCTCATGGTACGCACTGGACTTGGGGGCAAGGTGCATGGCAACGGCGTGGGCGTCTTCCTGCATGGCTTTGTAAACGGGATTGGTCGAGTCCGGAGCCGGGCAGGCCATTACATTGCGATTCACATCCCCACAGGCCGAAAGCGTGCTAAGTAAACAGGCATTCATTCCGGCAATGGTCTCGCGCAAACCACTCATGACCACGCCGTGATATTGGATGCTTTGGCGACTGGTTAACCGGATCGTATTGTTGGCATACTTCCCGGCAAGGTCGTCAAGGGCCAACCATTGGTTTGCGGTGACGATCCCTCCAGGAATGCGGGCCCGAATCATGAAAGAATACGCTTTCCCGGCGAGGCCTTCCGCGGATCGACTTTTCCTGGCGTCCCGATTCTCCTGTTGATAGGTACCATGAAACTTGAGGAGCTGTTTGTCCCCCTCTTCAAAATGGTCGATTCCAGAGGAAATGGTTTGGATGATCGTTCCACGAAGCCCGTTGCTTGCCGCCTTGATTCCTTCCACCGGAGAGGGTGCCGGGGTTTCTTTCACCTGAGTCATCTGGTCGTTCCCGCAAAAGGTTCTCAATCGCCACCATGGGAACCATTTACCCAAAGCAGTTCCCGTTGGTATCGAACTCTTCATTCTATGAATCCCTTGCCAAACCGCCGGGTCAAAAGGGGGTCGAAAATCCGGGAATCTTGCCCCCTGGGGTAGGGTCGGAACAATGGGGCCAATGGCGTCGAATGCGCCGCCAAGGGTTGGGAAAAATGCCGTTAATTGGCAAAGGCGGTCTGGAAAGGAAAAATATTTTTGTTTTTCGATTGACCCGGATTCCACGAAACGGATACAAGAACCATGCCTCTTTGTTCCGGCCCCGGCGAGGGAAACCCTCTCGACGGGGTTTTTTTGTGCCGTTTGCCTCTTCATTTCCGAAAAACCGGCTTCCCCGTTGCTAAAATAGTTCTCATCACTGGGTGGTTTCCCGGAGTTGGTACATCAAATTGTTTTTGAGGATTGACATGGAACGGACATTGGTATTGCTCAAACCCGACGCTGTCCAACGGCGCCTTTCGGGATCCATCCTGACCCGCTTTGAACAAAAAGGTCTCAAAATCGTTGGCATGAAATTGGTTCAACCCAGCACAGAACTTGCCGCCAAACATTATAATGTCCACAAGGAAAGGCCTTTTTTTGGCAGCTTGGTCAGTTTCCTTAGCGGCGGTCCAACCGTCGCCCTTGCTCTTGAAGGGCGTGAAGCTGTTGCCACCGTCCGCAGCATGATTGGTTCCACGGATGGCACCAAAGCCTCCCCGGGAACCATTCGGGGGGATCACGGCCTTAGCGTCCAAAACAACCTGATCCATGGTTCCGACAGCGTTGACAACGCCCAATTGGAACTGGCCCTCTGGTTTTGCCCAAGTGAACTGGTTTGCTGGAGCCCTGTCGATCAATCATGGATTGGGTAAAAAATTCCCAAAGCCTTAATCTAGGGCCCCCGATCCAAATCGTGGTCCTGGATTGGTAAATCCTCCCATTTTGGATCAGGGAACCGACTCCCATGGCCGACCTTTTTGGAAACGATGACAAGGCAGACGAAAAAACAATCAAAAGGGCCCGCTTCATACAATCCGAACTGGAACGGCATAACGAGCTTTATTACACCAGGGCCAAACCCGAGATCTCCGACCGCGAGTTTGACCGCCTCATGGCGGAGTTGTCCGATCTGGAAAGGTGCTTTCCTTTAATTGCGTCCCCGGACAGCCCCACCCATCGGGTTGGAGGCAAACCTGTCGATGGTTTTGTTCAGGTTGCCCATCGAACCCCAATGCTTTCGATTGACAACAGCTACGACGAACAAATGGTGCATGAATTTGCGAACCGTTTAGGCAAATTACTTCCCGGCCAAAAAATCGAATTTGTCGTCGAACCAAAGATTGACGGCGTTGCCATCTCGGCAACCTATGAAAGAGGGATCCTCATCCTGGGGGCGACACGGGGTGATGGCGAAAAAGGGGATGATATCACCACCAACTTCAAAACCGTACGAGGGGTTCCACTCAGACTTAAAGGTCGGAACATCCCCGACCTGGTGGAGGTCAGGGGCGAAGTTTACCTGGAACAGGCCGATTTCGATGCCATAAACGCCAACCGCACCGGTCAGGGAGAGGAAACCTACGCCAACCCCCGAAACTTTACGGCAGGATCGCTCAAGCTCCTCGACCCGAAATTATGTGCAAGCCGCAAGCTGAGGTTCTTTGCCCATGGCGTGGGAGCTTTTGAAGGGACCAGCCCCAAAACACACCATGAAATGCTGGAGGCCTTTTCATCCTGGGGCATCCCCGTAAATCCGCATTACAAGGTACATGACAACATCGGGGGCGCACTGGCGGAAATTGGAAAATGGAACACCTTGCGGACGGAACTTCCTTACCAAACAGACGGTGTGGTTGTCAAAGTGGACAACCTTGAACAGCGAATGAAACTGGGCACCACAACCAAAGCTCCAAGGTGGGTGATCGCTTATAAATTTGCGGCGGAACAAGCCCGGACCCGACTGGTTGCGATCGACCTGCAAATTGGAAAATTGGGAACGCTTACCCCTGTGGCCCGGCTGGATCCGGTTCAACTTGCCGGAACGAAGGTCTCTAACGCATCGCTCCATAACGCCGATTTCATTTCCACAAAGGACATTCGCATTGGCGACATGATTGTGGTGGAAAAGGCCGGCGAGATCATCCCCTATGTCGTTCGCTCCGACCCTGGTTCACGCAATGGAACAGAAATTCCATTCACCTTTCCGGACGAATGCCCTGTCTGTGGTGCACCCGTGGTCAGAAACCCGGTTGGGGCCTTTTATCGTTGCACCGGAACGGATTGCTCTGCAAAGCTCAAACGCCGCCTCCGGTCGTTTGCCATCCGGTCCGCCATGGACATCGAGGGCCTTGGCTCCGAAACCATCGAACTTTTGGTTGATCATGGCCTTGTAAAATCCATTCCAGATCTTTTTTTGATGAATCAGGAACAACTGGAATGCTTGCCCAGAATGGGCCAACTTTCTGCATTCAACCTTGTCGAAGGCATCAAACAATGCAAATCCCGGGGTCTGGGAAGGCTTTTGGCAGGCCTTGGAATCCGGCACATTGGCGAGAGTATTGCCGATGATCTCACCCGCCGGGTCGGGTCCATCCAAAACCTGTTGGTCCTAACCGAAATCGAGATCGCAAATTTCCAGGGTATGGGGCCGGAGCGGGCACATTCCCTGTTTGATTGGCTTCATGGTGCCGAAGGAATCACCACAATTGCCAGACTGAAAGAGTATGGTGTTTCCATGGAAGCGGCACCTTTTGAACCTCCGCCTGGGTTCTCTGACCTTGCTGGTAAAACCTTTGTCCTGACCGGAACATTGGAAGGACTCGATCGGGACGATGCCGAGCGATTCATACGCGAACGGGGTGCCAAAGCCTCCGGCTCCGTATCCAGGAAAACAAGCTATGTGGTGGCAGGAGAGGCAGCCGGAAGCAAACTCGACAAAGCCCGGGAATTGGGCATTCCTATTCTCGACAAGGACGCCTTTCTAGCCTTGCTTGGTCTTTCCCAACCTGGTTGACCCGCCAACCCGGACTGGGGAAATGATTTATTCGACCTTAACCGCATAGACATCCGTTCCCCCGTGGCGGCCTGAACAAAACAATAGTGTCTTGCCATCCGGTCCCCAAGCCGGAAAAGTATCCTGGGCGGGGTGATCGGTGATCCGCCTTGAATCGGTCCCATCAGGTTTTACGGTGAATATTTCTGACTGTCCTTTTACCAGACATGCAAAGGCGATACGGTCCCCTTTGGGAGACCAAACCGGCCAGGATTCGTTCCCTAGCCCCTGACGGGGAACCAAAAGCCTCTTGGTTCCAGAGCCATCAGCCCGCATTTTGAACAATCTGGCCCCACCCTCACGATACGACACAAAAACGATCTCTTTGCCATCGGGTGACCACCAGCCCTGGTTGTCCGCATCTGGATGATTGGTCAAACGGATAATGTTTTCACCGCCAGGCCCACTCTTGTACAATTCCTGATTGCCATCCCTGGTAGACACCCAAAGGAGCATTTTTCCATCTGGCGACCAGCGAGGTGACTCCTCAAAGGCAACATGGGGAATGGCAATTTTGGTTCCGGTGCCATCCATGTTGGCGGTGTGGATGTGCAACTTGCCATCGGTTCCCTGGAGAATGTCATGGACATAAACGATCCTGGAACCATCAGGATGCAGATGCGCATCAAATTGGGGAATGCCAGGGTTGGGTTTCAACAGGCCAACGGCGGGACCCCCTGAAGCAAAACCGAATGGTTCCTTGGGAACCAGGGGCATAACCGCAAGTTCCATTTGGGGATTTTTCGTTCCAATGGTCAGAATACGGGTGAAGTGAAGCATCAACCCATCGGGAGAAACCCGGACATGGCCTTTCCAATCACCATCGTTGGTAAGGCGAAGGGGAGATTGGCCTAGCACCAATAGAATCCAAAGGTACATCACCAACTCCCTAAAACTGCGGGGTCTGGTTCCGATCCATCCAAGGCCGGATTTCCGGTTTACCTACACATTTATCCAGGCGAAAGAAACGAAACTATCGAAAAAAACAAGCGGAGAGGACAGGACGGCAATTGAACTTTTCATCGCCGGGGTGAGGGACTGGGAAGTCACCGTGCGTCAGCAGTTGGAGGGCAGTTAACCCTGTTTGGTTTGACCATCTGCTCTATGGGCTTGCGGTCTGATTGATTTGGGCTTCCAAGTCGGACAAGATCGCAAGGATGGCGTCGAAGCCCTCTGGCTCGGAAAGGTACATGTCTCGCATTGCCTGGTAGTCCCTGCGAAGTGCGGGTAGCCGTTCGGGCGGCGGGACAAGCCGGAACGTGCCGGGCTTTGCCTTATCGTAATTCGCCCATGAACTGCCGAAGAACTGGCTCTTCCACTGAACAACGCGGCTGCGAAGCTCGTGCCGGTCAATCGCCTTGCCTGCGTCCGGGTGTTTCGCCAGCGATGCCGTGTCAGCGTAATGCCGGGAGAACCGATCCGGCATCGGTTTGCTGGCTGGCCGGTGGTACTCGGTGTGGAGGATTGTAGTGGACCCCAAAAACTGGACAGACAGCTAAGCTTTTCTTTTCTAGTAAAAGGAGGGTTTTGTCATGGTCATCAGGAAGCGGCAATACGACGCATCGTTCAAGGCCAGGGTTGCCTTGGAGGTCATCCGTGAAAAG
>SYLG01000067.1 GCA_005808665.1 Planctomycetia bacterium
GCCTATCTTTCTGCGATAGGTATTGGGGAAATATCAAAGGATTTCATTATAAGATGCTATAATCGTTCGGTATCTGTGGCAGTATTAACAACAGAAATTCGGTCTAGAGGTTGGGTAACAACAATCAAAAATATTGAAACCTTTTCGATAACCAACCCATCTTGTCTTTCTAATGGGCAGTCGGAACGAACAAACCAGCTCCGATTAACAGATTTTGGGGACCGTGGACTGGATTGTGTCCTTCAAAAATATTGCAGGTATTTTCAGGCCGCCGCAAACCATGAACAAGAGGACCGGTTGGAAGAAGCGCTCCTTCATTTGGTCTATGCCCTGGATTTACTTCTGGGTGGCAAATCAGGGGATAGCCTCACCCATACATTGTCTGATCGGGTTGCTTGGGTTGTGGAAAGGGTTCTCAAGAAAAACCGGGATGAGATTACTACATTTGTCCGCCATACCTACGACATGCGAAGCAGTTATGCTCATCGGGGCCAACGAGGCGACCTTGTTTCCAACCAGCAAAATTTGGTTGACAAATTAGGGGAGCTAAAAACGATTTCACAAGCTGTATTAGCTGCCGCCTGCTGGGCAAGACAACAACCATGGTGCACTACTCATGAGGTATGGTTAGCCCGAATCGACTTCCTCCGCAAAAACCATGAGGGCAACGAACCTATGGAAGATTCAATCAGTCAGCTAGGTTTGGACCGAATTATTCCCCGTGACAATGGTGCTGGGTTTGTTATGAAATGGGGAGATTAAAAATTATTATGCACAACCTGTCGTGTAGTATTCGAATTGGAATGAATTACCAGTGCATACTTGACATCTTGTTTTGGTGGAATAAACATCCCGTGTGAAACTATATCCTAGAATCCCGTGAACTATTGACGATCATGTTGTATTCAGCAATAATTTCAATTACTTTGTTTTTTCTACCTATGTCTAATTCAATATTAGATTCATCATTCCATATTTTTCCCCATTCCACTAAGCGTTCGCAACCAAACTGGTCCTTGTCAAATTCAACATTGTATAGGTCAATAAATTTCAATATTTCTTTTTTTCTAAGTATTCCATTTTCAATTGTAGATTCGTTATTCCATTTGTTTCCAAATTCAACTAATTGATTGCAATCAGCTAACGCATTTTCAAATTCCATAGTGGCTCCATAAGAATATGCCCTGTCACATAACGCATTTTCTATTGTATCAACATCATTTGGTTCAGCCAATTCCAAAGATTTTGTTAAAAAAGGAATAGATTCCTTAAAAAAGTTATTTAGAAAACATTCCATACCTGTTTTCAACTGCCAAACAGAAAATAAATGGTCAATTTGACATGCCAATAAAAAATCTTTAAAACCATTTTCAATTTGTCCATCAACGAAATAACCACTTCCTCTTTGGATTAACAAATTAGCAGCTAATCTAGGCCTTTTATTTAATTCAGATTCGATTCGCTCTGTTAATTGTCTCTCATATTTATTCATTGATATAAATTTCCTCATTATGAACAAGTGTCATTAAAAACAATCAAAAAACATACTACAGGATACATTGCTTGCATTGTAGCCCATTCCCAGCCCTGTGAAGCCCCGGTAATCCGGTCCTATTCCCTCCTGGTTTCCTTTTCCCCAATGCACCAGAGGTGTTGATAGGTCCGAATGAAGATCCGCCCATTCGCAATGGCTGGGCTTGCATCCGTGTGTTCCTTCAGGCTGTTTTTCGCCAAAACCTTGTATTGAGGCGAGGCGACCAGTATCGTTGTCTGCCCGTTTTGTTCCGTTACCAACAGCTTGTCCCCGACCAGGACCGTACTGGCCCAACAGGCTTCCGTCACCCGTTTACCCTCCCATAGATCCTTGCCTGTTTTCAGGTGAAAACATTGAAGGGTCCCAGGGCCTCCATTGGCCATATAGAGGTGATCCCCATGAACCACCCCACTGCCTATCCGCTGAGGGTTTTTAGGATGATGCCACAACCGATGGGATTGGGTAATATCACCTGTTCCCTCCGTGCGAATGGCCAAAGCGGCTCCCCCATAGCCGGACATCGCCACGATTACCTCCCTGTTTGCCACCGGGGAGGTGTAGACCAAATCGGTCAACCCCTGTGCGGACCAAAGTACCTTGCCCGTTTCAGGACCATGCCCTTTGATCGCTCCCGGCCAACTCATTACCAGTTGGCTTTTTTCCCCCACTTTATGCAAGAGGGGAGTGCTCCATGATCCGATCCATTTTTCCCCCTTTTCGAGAGATGCCTTTCCCCCCAGTTCCTCATGGCTCCAAAGTTTCTCTCCGGAAGCCTTGGATAAGGCGATAAGGAATGTCCTTTCGCCCGGCCCACAACTGAGAAAAACCCGCTCCCCCACAATCACCGGGGAGGAGGCATTTCCCCAAATATGGACGAAACTGCCAAGGTCTTTTTTCCAAAGTTCTTTCCCCTCGAGGTCGTGACAAGTAACCCCACCCGAGCCGAAACTGGAGATGACCACTTTGCCATCCGTGGCGGGCGTGGCGGAACAATAGGGATTGGTGGAATGGGTGGGTTCGTTTCCCTCGAAGGGAAAGATTCGTCGCCACAGTTCCCTGCCAGAGAGGGCATCAAGGCAAAGGATTGCCCGATTTTTGCCCTTTTGGTCAAGCGATTGTGTCAGAAAAAGCCGATTTTCCCAAAGGATGGGGCTTGAGCTGCCCGGACCGGGCAATGGGGTTTTCCAAAGGATGTTGGAAGTGGGTGACCAAGAGAGGGGCATCCTGGTTTCTGCAGAAACCCCATCCCCCCGGTTGCCCCGAAAACCAGACCAGTTGTCTGCGAGCAAAGCATTTGTGGAAAAAAGTTGCAAGCCCACCAAAAGGCAAATTCCAAAGTGCCGGTTCATGGAAACGCTCCTTTGCACCAAGGGAAATAGTTGCCCTATTCCGGGGCGGGGTTGGGATCCTGATCGGGATCAGGTTGATCCCCAAATTCCTCTTCCAAAGGGCCATGAACCAAAAAGTTCTCGTAGGCAACCCGTTGCAAGGAGGAGATGTCCCATACCAAATAAAAGAATACCAGGTTCAAAACCACATTCAAAAAAACTCCGCCAAGGGAAACCTGGCTGGCAAGCACGGCGTCTTCAAGGCCCTTGGCATTAAGTGTCATCTTATAACTGACATTATTGACCATTCCACTGATAACCCAAAGGCCCCACCATAAAGGAAGATAAAATGGGATTTGGACGCCAAGGAATCTGGAGGCATTAACGCTTCCCTGATAGATTTCGCACATGGCCCGATACGGTTTCCAAATGTTATAAATGGGGATGAAATAATATCCCACAGACCAGCCCGGACTGATCGTAAGTTGGGCCCCCATACTTTGGGCGTTGCTATTGGCCCGGGCGATCCAGCGAAGGGAACAAACCCCGAGCACCACAAAAAACCCAATCCGCAGCATGGAGACCAGGAACAATCTGGAATCGCTGGCCGTTCCCGCTGCAATACCCTCTTCCTGGGTGACGAACCCGCCATTTTGGAACTTGGTGTACAGGTCGATTTCAAGCCAGGTAAACAGGGCGGTAACCAGGTCCAAACCCGTTAACGCCAGCAAAAGAATAAGCACCATGCTGGTAAGGAATCCGGCATCTTTGTACTGCCTCGTTTGGGTGTTCGTCATGCAAAGTCTCCTGACACGAAAAACGACCGGACTTATTCTCGCCAAAAAAAAGGGAGGCCAGTGCCTCCCTTTTCAATCCAATGGTTTCCTAGCGAAGGGAGTTCAGGTATTCCATCAAATCCAGAAACTCAGCGGGTGCCATGGCCCCCGCCATTCCCTCGGGCATACTCGACTGCTTGAGTTGGGTTCGTTCCTCGATCTTGGCAATTGGGATGGTTTTTCTCTCTTTGCCATCAAAGATGGTCACATCCGTTTTGGTCTCGGCGACCACCAGCCCAACAATGAATTTGCCATCCTCGGTGGCAATTTTTGTGGAAAGGTATTTTTTATCGACCTCGGCATTGGGGTCGATAACCGATTCGACCAGCTTGAACTTGGATTTGAGCCTTGTGGAAACCTGGTGCATGTTGGGTCCATATTCGGCCCCGGTACCATTGCCGACCTTGTGGCAGGCAATGCAGCTACGGACAAAAACATCGTGACCTTTGCTGATGTTGCCCCGCATCATCGCCAGCCCGGTCATGGCTTTGTTACGGGTTTCCTTGGAGGTTTCTTCCTGGGAAAGAAGGGTTTTTAGAAAAGGGATGGCGGCACTTCCAGCCTTGGCTGTTGCCAGGATTTCCCCGAGCATTTTTTGGGTGTTGGGGTCATCCTTGGCTACCCTGCCGCCCAGATATTCCCCCCGCCACGCATTTTCATTGGCCCCCAAAGAATGCTCAATGGTGTACTTGAGCCAATAGTCCTGGGGAAGTTTGGCAGCGTCAATGACTGTAATTGCCGCATCCGTGCCTAGGTAGAAACTCAGGGCCCGGATAGCCTCCAGCCGAACCCGGGGATGAGCATCCATCGAGGCTTTTTTGAAATGGGCCAACGCTTCGGGGAACCGGTCCCTTTCATCCGACAAAATGCGGATGGCGGCGGCCCTGGCCTCGGGGGTCTTTGACGACAATACAGACTCCAATAGTTTGGCATCAAGGGCATGATGACTTTGCAGAATCCAAAGGGCCTCGGTGCGCAGGCGATCGTTGGCAGGATCGTCTTTTTTCAGGTTGGCCAGCCAAAGTTCAAGGGCGGCCTTAACTTCCTGGGTAGGTCGATCGCGCAATTCCCGGCGGGCCCGGTAGCGGGTGCGCCACTCATATTCGCGAAGCTGTTCGAGGATTTCGGGAATGGATTTGCCAAACTGGGTCGCAGGTTTTAACAAGGGGCGATCCTTGGCGACAAGGCGATACACCCGGCCCCGGACATGATCCCGGCTGGGGTCGCGTTGGCTGTATTGCATATGGCCGATGAGGGCGTTGGCCCAATCCCCGAACCAAAGGGCACCGTCCGGGCCGATCTGGGGGTCGGCGGGGCGGAAATGTTTATCGGTGGAGTTGATCAGGTCATCCGGTTTACCTTCGGCCTTGATGCGAGCCCCTTTGAATCCAGCACCATCATCACCCACGGTGAACCGGGGCATGCCATTCATGTTGATTACCACGGCATAAGTGAACTGTTTTTGAACATGGTCGGGAAGGTGGCGGGAAACCAGCCATTCACTGCCAAGGGCAGGACGCATCCCCTCTTGATTAAAGATCGTGTTCAAGCCTTTGCGGCCGGGAAACTGGGCACCCGAAAGGGGAGTATCCCAATGGTGATTGGCGGTGGTGCCATCCCCTGCGATACCCTGACCCCATTCGTCGAAAACATAACACCACATGTTGTACTGGCCAGGCAAGGAGAATTGGCGGATCTTAAGGGTCTTTGGGTCCATGACATAGGCACCGCCCGCTCCATGGGAGCGATGGGGCCCCCAAGGTGTTTCCAGGGTCGTGCTGGTTGCAATTCCCTCGAGCATATGCAGCAACCCGCCATGGTTCCATTCAAAAGCCCCGCAGGTGTGGTGGGTATCATCGGTAGCCCAACCGTCCATCAGGTGAACCACCAGGTCGGCTTTATCGTCGCCATCGGTGTCCTTCAGGAAGAGCATCCGGGGTTGGTCAATAACCAGAACGCCTCCGTTGAAGAATTCAAAGCCGGTGGGACATTGGAGCTGGTCGTAAAAGACGGTGCTTTTGTCAGCCTTGCCATCCCCGTCGATGTCTTCAAGGATAACCAGTTTATCGTTTGCTTTGGGATCGCCCGGTTTCCATTGGGGGTAACTTGGCATGCAAGAGACCCAAAGGCGACCCTTATTGTCGAAATTGAGCTGGACAGGCTTGGCAATTTCGGGGAATTTGGTTTCATCCGCAAAAAGCTTGATTTCAAAACCCTCGGGCACTTTGGTTGCCTTGATGAACTCATCGGGAGTGAGGTAGCGGAGCTTTTCCGCCTCGGAGTATTTTTGACCAGGCGTCCCAAATCGGGTGGGGGGAACAAAAAGCTGGCCCGTTTTCGAATCGTCTGGCTTGGCAGGAACCGCCTTTTTGGCGACCAGATCCCAAATGTACTGGTCGCGAACCTTGGCCATGGCCCGAATCTTGGCATACTCAAGCGGAAAAGTTTCGGTGTCAAAAGTCCGCCTTCCACCGTACACATACCATCCATTCACCATCCGGTAATCCTGACTGTGAATCCAGGACTTGTCGATAATTGCTTGGCGAAGGGCCTCATATTCCGTGGAGCCCAATGCAGGACGATTGGTTTTGACGGGGCCAAAAAGTTCCCGTTCGAGGACTTCGCCCAACAAATGATCCCCCGCATCGTTCAGGTGCGCGCCATTGATCGTAAACTGCATTCCCTTGTTTTCCAGCAGGGCTTGCCGAGTCGGGCTAAAAACATCCACAAAGGCCAGGTTGCGTTTTTGGGCTACGGCCCTGGTCGCCTCGGTGTAGAGTTTGAGGTTGGCGTTTTCTTTTTCACCATCGGGCAGGAGGGGATCCCCGGTCGCTTCGAATGCGATGGGAGAAACGAGGACAAACCGTGGGGGAGACTTGGCATCATCCCGTGGGTATTTGGAGGCATATTCATCGAGGAAGCGTTCATAGGCCGCCTTGTAGGACTCCAAACCTTGCGGTCCGGCAAACGATTCGTTGAATCCAAAGAAACAGAAAAAAGTGTCAGGGTTAAAGGCATAAAGAGGATCGTCAATGCGGGTATAATCGGCGGATCGTTGACGGTTTGCCACCTCGTCGGCTGGCCGGGAAAAATTCCTGACGACCAATTCCAAGGTGGGAAAATCAAGGTGCAACATGGTCTCGAAATGACCAAAGAGATTCATGCGCTCGGCCGTGCTTGATCCTACAAAGGCGATTCGTTCGTTCTTTTGGAAAACGAGGGGAAGGGTGCTGGGAGCAAGGGGAGGTTTTTTCGGACGGGGGCCAACTTGGAGCGGATCCCCAACTTTGTTCACGGGATTGGTTTTTGCCTTGGCCTTGTCCGCTTTCGATGCTTTGGGCTTGTTATCCTGCGAAAGGAGATCGGGGCTACCCACATAGGCAAGGGATCCAACGAGACCAACCAACACCAAGCCACGCAACAATCGGGAAACGGAACCCATGAGGAACTCCAGAGGCTTGGGTGAAAAAACCAGCAAGGAATGCTGGCAAGGGGAGGCTATTCGCTTGGGGAATCTTATGGAGAATCCGGGGAAAGGCTTCTAAAACGCCCCTATACCTTCTGTGGAGGTCTCCATGTCCTCGTCAATCCTTATGGGTGGATTTCTCCTTGGCCTTTTATGCGGTGAAACGCCCAAAAGCCAAAGGCCCAATGTGCTGCTCCTTTTGGGAGATGATCAGGGTTATGGGGATTATGGCTTTATGGGCCATAAACAGATCCAGACCCCCCATCTCGACCGACTTTGCTCCCAATCCCAATGCTTTGACCGAGGATATGTCCCCTCCAGTCTCTGCCGGGCTAGCCTTGCCAGCATTATCACCGGGCTTTGGCCCCAGGAACATGGCATTACCAGCAATGACCCTCCCCTTCCCAAAGGAATGGCGATGGCCAAGGCAATGAAAGACCCCGGGTTTTTAGCCGATCGTGCCAAAATGGTGGAAAGATTCAACCGCCAACCCTCCTTGGCAAAAGCCTTTACTGAGGCAGGATATCGAACCCTGCAAACAGGGAAGTGGTGGGAGGGGGATTCGTGCCGATGTGGTTTCACTGAGGGGATGACCCATGGGGACCCGACCAAGGGAGGTCGCCACGGAGACGAGGGTTTGAAAATAGGCAGGCAATCGGTGGATACCGTATTGCGATTTATCACGGGTGAAAAATCCACGGGAAAAAATACCCAGGAGCCAAAACCATTTTTCATCTGGTATGCGCCCATGATGCCCCATGAACCGCACAATCCCCCCAAACGACTCGTCGAAAAATACCAGGACAAAACAGATTCCATTCATCTCGCCCGCTATTGGGCCATGTGTGAGTGGTTTGACGAGACGGTAGGCGAAATCCTTGGCCATTTGGAAAAGTCAGGCCAAGCACAAAACACCATTGTCGTCTACCTTGCGGACAATGGCTGGATTCAAAATACCCATGGCCCCGGTTTTGCGTCCAAGTCGAAACGGAGCCCTTTTGACGGGGGCTTGCGTACACCCATTTTGCTCCGCTATCCCATTCATTTGAAACCTGGCCGTTTCCAAGCTCCGGTTTCCTCAATTGATGTGGCACCCACCCTACTTGCACTTGCTGGACTTAAAGCCGAAACCAAACAAAAAGGGGTAAACCTGACAGACTCTGCTGCCGTTATGAACCGAACCTTTTTGCCGGGTGCCATCTTTACCCATAATGCGGTTGTATTGGATAATCCCGCCAAAAGTTTGGAATATGGATGGATCATCCAGGCGGGATGGAAGTTGATTTTGCCCACCCAAGACCAGCACCCTGGCGAAAAACCCCTCCTTTTCGAATTACTTTCTGATCCGAAGGAGGAAAAAAACATGGCAGCTCTCCAACCCGAAAAGGTCAAACATCTGGCGCAATTGTGGCAAACATGGTGGGAGCAATCCAAATTCGTTCCGTGAATCCACCCTTGCGGTCACGATGCAAACAGATCCTGACTTTCCCAAAGAGGATGCATTACTATGCGCATTTGGCTTTCCATTGTGGTCGTCCTTGTTTCCTTTCCTTCGTGGACAAGGGCAATCGCCCCACCCAATATCGTCCTTCTCTTTGGTGATGATCTGGGTCGTTACGCCTCGGTGTACCGGGATCCAGCCAAGCCTTCTCCCAATGACATTATTAACACTCCCAACATGGATCGCATCGCCCGGGAGGGGACCCTTTTTTGGAACGCCTTCGTAAGTGCCCCCTCCTGCACCCCCTCGAGGGCGGCCCTAATTTCTGGTCGGCATTTTTTCCGGAATGGCAGCCACAGCCAATTGCACAGTCCTTGGCAGAAGGGCACCACCCCTGACCCGTGGGAGACGATAACCGGTTTTCCCCTGAGGTTAAAAGCCGCCGGGTACCACATTGGTTGGTCCTACAAGATGCACATCAGTGAGGACAGGATGGGTGGGCCCGGACGCAATTACCGAAAAGCAGGTTCCCGGTTCAATAACTTTTCGGAAAATGTCAGTGCCGCAAAGGATAAAAAAATCGAAAAGGTAAAACTTCTGGAAGAAGTCCGTAAAAACGCCTCCCACTTTCTTGCCGACAGAAAGCCCGACCAGCCCTTTTTTTATTGGTTCAATCCTACCAACACCCATCGCACTTGGGAAAAGGGATCGGGCAAGGCAATATGGGGTTTGAACCCGGACGCACTCCAGGGAAAACTCCCCAGGTTTTTGCCGGATGAACCGGAAATTCGAGAAGATGTTGCCGATTACCTTGGGGAGGTTTTGGCGTTTGATGCTGCAGTTGGAGTGGTTTTGGACGAACTCAAAGCGCAGGATCTCCTTGATAACACCTTGGTAGTGGTGAGCGGAGACAATGGCATACCTGGTTTCACAAGGGGGAAAACCAACCTCTATGATTTTGGCACGCAGGTTCCTTTGCTCATGCGATTACCGGGAACAATTACCAAGGGGTCGATCGTAAGGCAACCGGTGAGTTTGGTGGATTTGGCACCGACCTTTTTGGAGTTGGCGGGGCTTAAACCCCTGGATGACATGAATGGCCAAAATCTGTTGCCCCTTGCCAAACCTCCTTCACCCCTGGATAAGCCTGCTGGACGGGGGTTCGTCATTACCGGCCGCGAGACGCATTTTCCCACGGCCAGAGGGCAAAACCTTCCATATCCCAGCCGGGCCATCCGGACTGGGGAATTCCTATACATAATCAATTTCAAGGCGGACCGGTTACCCATGGGAGATCCGAAATCGTTGGGTAAGGGCCCCCTTCCTTCAAACAAGGATTTGGAATTTCAAACAGGCCTTGGTTATGCCGATCTGGATGCCGGCCCCTTCAAAGCCTGGTTAATCAAACACAAAAACGATCCTGCCTATGGTCAATATCTCGATTGGGCGGTGGGAAAAAGACCCGAGGATGAACTGTACAGCATATCCGAAGATCCCGATCAGCTAATCAACCTGGCAAACCGTTCTTCCCACCAGTCCATTCGCCGGGAACTTCGGACGAAACTGATGGGAGTACTCCAGGCCAACGACGATCCAAGACTTAAAGACGCATTTGATAAACCGCCCTACCTGGTAATCACGCCAGGCCAAGGCAAATAGAAAAAGGCCCCGGTTCCCTTTGCCAAGGCTATTCCACTTCCGTGGTATGAATCCAAGGGTCCGTAAACATTCCCAAATCAATGGGTTCATGAGTTGTCCCGTCAAACCAGAGAATGTCCATGTTGTAGGATGGAATGGGGCCAGCATCGGAAATCCCCTCGACGGTAATGCCAATGTCTGACTGGCCATCCTCGTTGACATCCATGGTGGATATGGCATGGGCAGCGAGGTTTCCAAGGATGGCGTGTTTGGGCCAAAGAAGTTCACCCGTTTCATCCTTTGCGTTTGCGACCTTGGCCGATATCTCTGTCCAGTCGAATTGCCAGGGAAGTGCCCCATCCTCCCTCATGGTGCCGACCCAAACTTCAAGCTTTGCCCCTCGGGTCGCCAAAAGTACCTGGTCGGTTCCCCCCAAGGTGGTCATTAAATTCCTGGCTCCTACCAGGACCCCGCTTATACCAGGGGTAAAAGCATAGGTTGGATCCAGATCTTCACCCACAGGAGGCGTTTTCCCAACAACGGTCCAGGTCATTTTTTCCGGAACAGGAAACGAATGGAGGAATGATCCATCGGACCCTGAAAACACTTTGATTTCAGATCGTGCCCCTGCGGGATCCAAATTGTCCTCCTTGGGCAGTAGGGTTGTTAGAATCTCTAACGAACCATCTCCATCGAAATCTCCCAACGCCACGGGAACGGATTCGGCTTGTCCGGGATAGGGTACAAAGGAATAAAGTAGTGTTCCTTCGGGTGCCCCGGAATAGACATCAATGACCGTGTCGGTGGGTTCCCCAAAATGCCAGGGAGTGGAAATAGCCGTATCGTCCAAACCATCCCCATTGACATCGCCTGTAGCCGTGTAAAAAGCAAAGGGCTGTACGGGCGCAATGGCCTGGTCTGAATCCTGGACAACGGTCCAATCCCAGTTTTCTCCAATGCCAATCATATTGCCATTGGTGGCCCCGCCGCCCGCCTCCCAACTCTCGCCGATGGTATCAATCAGGGTGGAACCCA
This sequence comes from Planctomycetia bacterium, assembly GCA_005808665.1. Classification (GTDB taxonomy): domain Bacteria; phylum Planctomycetota; class Planctomycetia; order Gemmatales; family Gemmataceae; genus SYLG01. Next base: position 11,279 of record SYLG01000067.1, read on the forward strand.
TCCAATCCCAGGCACTGGTCCAATACTCGGTGACGAATTTTTGGAGGTCGGCTTCAGGGGAGGAGGCATCGAACAAAGAGGCATCCAAGCAAAAAGGAACTCCGGTGCTGGGATCGGGACCGATCAGGGACTCATCCATGAAAAAATCCCAATTGCCGGTATCCGGATTCCAGTTGCTATTGTCCACCAAACTCCAAAACGAGGCCTGATTATCAACTTCGATGGAGGGAGCCATGTTGGTGGATGCGGCAACCAACATTTTTTCGCCCAGGATTTGGGGAAGGAAATTGGGATCGTATTGCGAGATATAGGACAGGTTGTCCGCCTTGATTTCAGCAACATGGTTTGCGTAAAGGAGGTCCAACACCATATCGTATTTCGTTTCATCCATGTCATCCGTAGGTCCTGAAACGCCTGGTACCTGCAAAATCCAGGTATCATCATTCGCATCACCGCCAAGGGCTTCGGTCCAGCCTTCCAGACCCCCCATTCCAACCGGGCGAAACAGGGTTTCCGCAAAGCTTTCTGCCACGAGTGTTTGAATGTTCGCAAATTGACGCATGTATTCCCGGGAGGAAAGGAAGCTCGCCAACAATTCCGTTTCCGGAATTTGGGCCTTTGCCCAAGTCGTGACCTCGGCATCGGAAGGGGTCCGGTCCAAAAGGCCTTGGTAAAGGGAAACAATCGTGTTTTTTTCCGCCTCGGAACTGTCACGAATCGCCAGGGCCACACGGCCAACGGCTTGTGTTAGTGCGGCCAGTTGTTCAGTCGTCCGGTTTTCGGGTGCCAAGCCGATGAAGTGAGGATCCTCTGCCGTGCCATAGTTCGGGTCAACCATGGCAATGCGAGCATCAATTCCCACACCTTTCAGGTTGATACTTGCAAGGTTTTCGATTTGGTTGACCCAGCCGATCAACCCGGCTTCGTTGGGTTGGCGATCAAGGTAGGTCGAGAAGAGAAACTTGACCATGGTGAAGGCGTTGTAATCCGCATTGGCAAGAAACTCTTCCGTGGCGATGAAACGGATGGAAAGGTCTTCGGTTTCGAGGACATCCGAGGTCAACGCCTTGGTCCATGCGGCTTTGCCCACTGCCTGGGAAGAACGGCCCAATATCTCCTGGTAGGCTAACTCCACCTGGTTCCCCAGGAATTCTTGACTTTCCACAAGGGAGTCGGCAAGGCCCCTCAATTGACCTGGGTCAACATAAAGGGGTGGGGCAAGGCATTCAATGAGAGTGGTTTCGGGATTCGTTCCCATTTCCGGAAGCGGGTCAAGGCCAACCGCTGGGGCAAGCCTGGATTCCAGATTTTCTAACTGCGGGAATGGGCGACGCCTGGAAAGGTGTTTTTTGGAAGTGGCCATGGTTTCAGTCCCTTTATGTGAAGCCAAGGGGAGTTTTAAAAAGGAAAGTAAATGCTCGCTATAGGAATTGTACTTCAGAGGATCAAACCGGTCAAGGTGGATTGATCAGGCATGGAATGAATTCCATTCCCCAAAGGGGTCGGTGCGTAACCCCAAATAACCCATTGGGTTACAATTGGCCGGTTCGGGTCTCGCCTAATTGGTTGGCCTGCCAATAGGCAAGGCTTGGCCATTCCAGGGCGGTTAGCCATCCATCCAGGCTGTAGGCACCCGTGTCGATAGCGATCGTGCCTGGAAAACGCAAGGGGAGTCCACCGTCCAATTTGGTGTGCCCACAGATCATGGTTTTGCCCGAATGGTGCATCAGGGGTTCTTCCAATTTTTCCCAAAACAGGGCACTTTCAGGTTGGTCCGCCAGGTCCAAACCAGATTCCACCCGGGCATGGACACAAAAAAAGTCGCCATCCTCATGGTAATCCACCAAAGAAGTCGAAAGGAATTGCCAATGGGCAAGAGGAATGGCCCTTGGCCAGTCCTGTTTTTCGGTGGTGAAGTAACTTTGCAAAGTCTCCTTCCCACCATGGTAAAGCCACTGGGAGGTGGACTTGGTGTTGGCGGATTCCACCATCATAATGTCGTGATTGCCCCTTAAAGCCACCAGCACACCGGTTTCCTTTAAGGCAATGAGGCGATCAAGGACCCCACGGCTGTCAGGGCCCCGATCGACATAGTCACCCAAAGTGATGATGCGGTCTGCAGGACCAGCGCTTTGAAGGACAAGATCTAGCGCTCCCAAACAGCCGTGGATGTCGCCGAGGATAAGTGTTCGCATGTTGACAAAGGGTACTTTGAGAAATTGTTTTGGAACCGGAGCGTTTTGGGGTCTGCCTTTGGTTATTCCCGACCTTCCAAAAGACCCAAATAGCTATGGTAGCGACTGGCATGAATCAGTCTCCGGTCGACAGCCCCTCTAACGGCACAGCGGGTTTCGTGGGTGTGGGTACAGTCGGGGAAAACGCAAAGCGAGACAAAGGGCCTAAAATCGGTAAAAAGGCCTTCCAATTCCCCAGCTGTCGTTTGCCAAATATCAAATTGGCGCATCCCAGGGGTATCGGCTACCCAGCCACCCTTTTTTAGCCGAATCAAGTCGTTGGCGGTGGTGGTATGTTTGCCCTTGGCGTTCACCTCGCTTACTTCGCGAACCTTGAGGGCAAGGCCAGGCTCGATGGCATTCAGCAAAGAAGATTTACCCACCCCGCTTTGGCCCGAAAACGCACTTAGCTTGCCCTGAACAAGTTCGCCCAAGCGTCGGATGCCCAAGTTGGATTTTGCGCTGGTTAAAAGAACCTCCACCCCCAACCTCTCCAATCCTCCCACCAACCTTTGGTAGTTCCCCGCATTCGCAAGGTCGATTTTGTTGAGGCAAACAATGGTTGGGATTCCCGACCGGTTTGCCGCCGCCAAATACCTGTCCACCAGGTGGACCTTGAGTTCAGGTTCCACAACCGAAACGACAAAAAAAACCTGATCAAGGTTGGCAACCAAAACATGTTCTTTGCCTCGAACACTTCGTTTTAATACTCCGTGCCGGTTTTCAATCCTGTAAATCACCCCATGAAAAGGCAATTCCGATGGGTTTTGAGCCCGGGCCGGGGCCTGAATCGTTTCGGTGGACTCCGGGAATTTTTCCCCTTTTACGAGTCGAATCCAAACACGGTCTCCGGCGGCGACTACATTTCGGGCATCTGTTGCTAGTGTTTTAAGCAGACGCCTCACGGTACAGCCCACCTGATGGCCATCGTCCGTTTCTACCACACTAAAAAGGCCATGAATGCGCAAGACTCTACCGGGAAAACAAGCTTCTTTATCTATGGCGGGGAGTTCGCCTGCGGTGGTGGAATCATTTGTCAGCTGTAAAGAATCTTGAAGGATGGTCCGTTTTCGGGAAAGTTCCCCTTTGGTGCGCACCCTTTCCCCATGGTCGGTGCTTTCCTCTTCAAAATGATGGTCCTGAAATCCCCTGGTCCAGGTTTTGTCCCGGGCGGGTTTCGAGCGGTTTTTCTTCAAATCGACCCGAATTTTGCGTTTCATTTCATCATTTTAGCACTTTGCCTCAAACCCCTACAGCCCAGTCGCCTCCCTCATCCCCCAATCCTACCATCCGCAGTTACATTTGCGCCAAATATCACGATATTTTCTCACTGGCATTAGGTTTGCACTGGTATCATGATAAAAACATGTTGAATGGAATTTCAGGGACATTTTTAAGGATTGGTTTGGAAATGGACGGGCTTCTCAAGGGAAAGAAACAGCGTGGATCCGGTAACCGAGCCATGGCCATTCCGCCATGGTGTGAGGAGGTTGTTCAGGATATGGGCGGCCAGGAGTCCCACATGATAAAGGCACAAACAATGGGTCCCGTCGTGGAAATTTCCCTGCTTTTGCCGGAATGGCAAGCCAATCGACTTGAAACCGAGGCTTTTGCCAAAGGCCTTAGCCCGGCCAAGATGCTTCGACGCTTGCTCATGGAGCATCTCGAAAAGCATGAGGACGGGCAAACTGGCCCTTAAAAGTTCTTTACCAATGATTCAGAACTGCCTGGTTCAATTTGATCCAACCAGTCGCAGAAAGGGCTCCCAAAGGGGGCCCTTTTTCTTTGGAAGCATTTTCCTGCCGATCAAGCTCCACCGTTCTAACCAATTGGCCCGAAAAACCTTATTGGGTTTTTAATGTCGAAAAGTGTGGAGGAGGGCAAATTTCCCATTGTCTTTGCTTGTAGCCTGATCCCCGGTTTTTTAGGATTCCCATAGCGGATATGCCAAAGGACAATCCCTGGCAGAACCCATCCTTCTTTTCTGTTCCCCCCTCCCTGGAGACTCCCCCATGTCGAGCTTTAGTCCCAATCGTCGGTCGTTCCTATTGGGTGCGGCTGCTGCCCTTCCCTTGGTCAGAGCCACCTATGGCTACCCGGCAGCGGAGCAGATTCGGGTGGGAGTCATCGGGGTTGCCGGCCGGGGAGGTGCCAACCTCATTGAAATCGAGCCCGCAGGAGGCACCGTTGCTGCCCTTTGTGATGTGGATACAAGTCGCATTGGCCAAGCCCAAAAACAATTTCCAAAGGCCTCCTTTGATCAGGACTTTCGCAAAGTTTTGGACAAAAAAAACATTGACGCCGTGCTGATCGCAACGCCCGATCACACCCATTTTCCCGCCGCAGCATTGGCCCTCGATTCCAACCGCCATGTGTATTGCGAAAAACCGCTTGCCCACTCCGTGGAGGAAACCCGCATCCTCAGAAACCTGGCCAAGGCCAATAAGCGGGTCACCCAAATGGGAACCCAGATTCATTCCACCACGAACTATCGCCGGGTGGTGGAACTCATTCAGGCTGGGGCCATCGGCAATGTGACCGAGGCCCATGTTTGGTGTGCCAAGTCCTGGGGTGGCAAAGCGGTTACCACCAAGAAGGGGGAGCCCGTTCCTGCAACCCTCGATTATGACCTTTGGGTTGGCCCGGCAAAAATGGTCCCTTACAGCTCCTCATGGGTTCCGTTTAATTGGCGCAGCTACTGGAACTTTGGCTCGGGTACTTTGAGTGATATGGGTTGCCATTATATCGACCTGACTTTTTGGTCGCTTGGATTGGATTTCCCTCACAAGGTTTCGGCCGAGGGAACCCCGGTACATCCCGAAACCGCTGCAGATCAACTCACCGCCACTTGGCATTTTGCCGCCAAGGGCAATCGCGGCCCTGTGAAATTGCAATGGTACGATGGCGGCCGTAAACCCGAAGTCAAAGGTGCCCTACCCTGGTCGGATGGGGTTTTGTTTGTTGGCACTAAGGGTATGCTCCAAGCCGACTATAACCGTCGTGTTTTCCTACCCGAGGGAACCGATTTGGCGGCCGAGGCAAAATCCTTAAAGATTGACCCCATCGCCAATTCCATTGGCCATTGGAAGGAGTGGATCGAAGGGATCAAAGGCAATGGCAAACCCTTGTGCAACTTTGACTACAGCGGTCCGCTCACCGAAACGGTTTTGCTTGGCGTAGCATCGTACCGGGCGGGCAAGGAATTTGAGTGGAACGCCAAAACACTCACTCCCAGTGAACCTGCCTTAGGCCAATTCATCACCAAGGAATATAGAACCCCTTGGGATAAAGACCTGGCGGGCTTCAAGAAGGCCGCTTTGGCCTAGGTTGACACATGTGGTTTTTACCCAAGTTACGCAGTTAGAGTGATTTTTTACGATTTATTGGCCTATTTTGGAACCCGAATTGCGATTTTTCCCGAGGTTTTGGAGTATGTCGAGTTCTAAACGCCCTATTGTTCCGATCAGGTTACCTGATATTGGCCGCTCTTTGGCCATTTTAACGAAGGAGCATGCAAGGATTTGCTGGTACGCTGGCCTTATTCCAAACCATTATCGTCGGGTTGAACCCTGAAAGCCCTTGGGATTTCGACGGCAAAGGTGGGAATCTGACCCCCAAAGTGGGGATTTTCGTTCCCAACCATTACAGGCGGATTTAAATCTTTCCCGGGAAAACCCGGGTTTTTATGGTCCCAACCGCGTAATTTTGGTAAAAGGCGAAGTGCGATCGAAAAAACCAAAGGGCATCTCAAAAGTGATCATCGGATGGAAAGGATTTTTTGCGGGAAAAATTAGGAGACAGGGTGAATGCCCTGATGAGTGCAATTGGTTACAACTTCAACAAGTTGTTGAGGCCTTTGGCCTGCCTTCTGTTTTTAATCCTCAGAGAGGGTCACCATACCGGGGAGCGGGAAATTTAAATTTTCAGGGCTCAATGGCGTGGTCAAATCACGACGGTATGCCCCCTTCCCGGTCAAATTTCGTTTGGGATTGTTTTTCAGGGACGGCTACCTAATGGGGAAACAGTAATTCCCGGCTTCAAAAAAAAGATCCGCCCTGATTTACCCATTGTGAAAGGTCTCCTGTTGAGACACTGTTTTTGGTTGAGCGACAGGCGGTAATATGCGATCAAAGAGTGGTTCAGAGGGGGTCCTGAACCGACCACGGGTCTGTTTTGGCCATCGTTTTGAGGTGGAGGCGTACCCTGAGCGGGGACGCCCATGTGGGTGCTTGAATGTGTGACGGGTTTTTTGATTCCTGCAACCGACTATGACGAATCTTTCCAGAC
>SYLG01000068.1 GCA_005808665.1 Planctomycetia bacterium
CCTCCCTGGCACATCTGAGTAAAGTCTCGAGATCGTGTTCCGTTTCCGAAAGTATGTCGGGTGACTGCATGCCAGCTGGTATCGCTGGAAAGACCCATTCGTGTCAACTAAAATCTCAAAATCCCGTGAACGCATACCATTCTTTAACCCCACAAGAATGGAAAAAGGCACCCCAACCAGGGTGCCTTTTGGTTTCCCGCTTTTACAGGGCCAATATTACTTAGGAATTCTTGTTGGCGCGGTGGGCTTTGACGATTTCCTTGTGAAGTTTGATGATTTCATCAGGATTCGTCGGGGTGCGACCGCGGCCCCCTGCGTTGGCTAAAGGGGGCAAATTCTCCCCGGTGATCTTTTTGCTTGCTTGTTTGCGAGCATAGACATTTTGCTTGGACATACCAAGTTCCTCGGCGAGTTGAGCAGCGGTCCAACCGTTTTCAATGCCCTTTTTATAACCAACCATAAAATCCGACAGTTTGACGGACGGATTTCTTGGTTTTGTACTTCGAGATCGTGCCATAAGATTAAACTCCCTTTACCGATAGTCATCGGTTGTTAACCAAAATTAAACAGATCCGCTCCCACAGAAGATCTGGTGGTCTGCCAAGAAATGACTTTTGTGTTAGTCCAGTTCTTGCCAACCTGTAAGACGGGCTTAATCGGTATGGTAAAAGGTATTTGGCTTATTGCCAAGGTGGAATGACCATTATTTTCGTTTTCGAAAAGAAAACTGGTGTTACCTTGTTGAAGGCAAGCCCTTTTATACCTTTTGTTTCTAACTGTTTTTAACTATCCAACAAATCTTTGGGCTGCACGATCTTGTCCACTATTTTATTTGTCAAACTGCCCAAAAACTCCCTTTCAAACCAAAGTGATCCAATGACCTCGCTCCCTTTGGGAAAGGATCCTTGGAAAACAAGGTTGGCAAGGGATATGGGGTCAGCCGAATCGGGAATCTGGTTGGTTCCTATTGTGGGACAGATCCCGAAAAGGGCTTCCAGATCATTCCGGAAGATGTTCCCATGGCGGGGTGCGATCGAACCAACCACAGGGCATCCCAAAGGGAACCCAGATTGGAAGGGACCTATTTGCGAGGAAATCAGGAGACAGAGGAATGCTCTGATGGGTTCCTTTTGCAACCACTTCAACAGTTTGTTGGGGGCTTTGGCCTGCCTTCTGTTTTTCATTGTCAAAGGGAGCCACCCGATCGTGGAGCGACCAATTGGGATTTTCAGGGCTCAAAGGCATGGTGAAAACAGGACGGCATGACCCATCCCAATCCCATTTCGGTTGGGATGGTTTTTCAGGGACAACAAATCAAGCCCAGGAAGCTGGAGGGGATCCGGGTTGCAATAGCGGTCAAGTTTGGCCTTTCACCCGAAGGAACAGGATTCTAGAAAACAGGTGGCAGGAAAGAAAAAGTGGCTTGGAATACCAGATCGGTGACTTGGGTTGAGCTGGTTGGTTTGGTGCTGTTCAAACCCAGATCCCAACTTTGGATCGTGTTGCTATTGGAGCCTTTGGACCCTTTGACTCCCACCAAAACCTCTGCAACTCCATTGCGGTTGGCATCGGCAGATGCTACCACCACGCCCGCCGTGGAACCGGCAGGTAGTGCCAGGAACTGGTAGAGTAAGGCACTGGTGGCCCCCGACCAAACCCGAACATCTCCCCGTGTACCGGTACCTGTTGCCGTGATAATGTCCGCCAAACCATCACCGTTGATATCCCCGGTGGCGACATTGACTTGGCCGTTAAAATTGCCGTAAGGGTTGTTGACAAATTGGGTGAGAACGGCGTTGCCCGCCTTGCCCGAGAAGACCCTCATTTGGGCCTGAACCCCGCCGTTGGAGGTGGCGATAATGTCATGAATGCCATCCCCATCAACATCACCGGTGGCAATGTTGACTCCGCCGACATACTTGGCATCAAAAGCCATAAAGCTTCGAAGGGTGGCACCCGTGGCACCATCGATAACCCGGACATTGGGGCCACCTCCCTTGCCGGGTGCGGTAACGATATCTGGGATGCCATCCAGGTTGAAATCACCAATCGCTGCCTGAACCCCACCCTTGAAGGCCGAGGCATAGGCCAGGAAAGTCTTGGTGGGCCCGCCCACTTGCTTAAGGGTCACGATGGGTGCCGACCCGGCCGCCGCACCGACCACGGTAAAGGTATCAAAGGTGGCAACCCGGGCAATTGTCCTGGTAGCCAGGTTCGGGTTGCCAAAGGTATCGGTTACCACCCCCTCCGGAAGCGATACAGTCAACCGACCGGATCCGGTCCGGGAGATGACAAAGGCGTAATTGGTTCCCGAACCGGAAAGGGAAGTTACCGTTCCACCGCTAATGGCAAAGTCGGAAGGCGTCAAACCGACCACAGGAGTCGAGAAAACAAGCGTTCCAAGCTGGGTGTTGTCAGGACCGGGAAGGAGGGAAAAGGTGTTGGCGATGGGCCGAATATCGGAATATCCAAAGGTCGTATCCGCCAAGGTGGTTTGCACATTCACCAAGGGAGCCAGTCCACTCGAAAGTGAATTCCTTAGGGCTGTAAGCAATGCCAACATGGAATCGGGCACATCACTTCGACTGACCAGGCTTGTATTTCCCAAGGTGTCCACGGCGGCCACCACTACCGTGAATCGTCCGCCAAGGGTTGCCACGGCCCGCACCATTTCAATAGGCAGGCTATTGCCGCCGGTGGACCATGAAGTGGTACCCTGGGTAGTTAGCCAAACCGGGGTGGCAGAATCAAATCCCGCGCCACTAAACCATAATCCATTGGGGCCTTGGACATTGACATAGGTAACACTGTCGGTAATCTGGCCGTTAACCTCACCCGTGATTGCCCTGGGGAAGGACGATTCGTTGTAATTGAAACTGGATCCCAGGCCATGGACAGTAATGGAGGGCCCTGCCGTATCCACCACAAAGGATATCGTGTTGGAAGGGGTGCTTTGATTGCCGGCGTTGTCCACGGCAATGGCCGAAACCTTGGCCGGGCCCTGAGCCAATGCTGTCGTTTGGTGAGACCATTTTCCAATGCTGTTGGCCCGGATTAAGGAGTTACTGACTCCGGATGCCTGATCAATGGAAATAAGAATCCAGACATTAGGGGTCGAGGTGCCCGAAAGGGTGGGGCGATTGGTGGCAATCAGGCCGTTTACACTGGGAGGACTCAGAGTCGTGATGATCGGGGCGGCGGGGGCCGTGGTCAGGATTTGGACCGACAAAGCAACGCTAACCGGGGAAACCGAACCGGCCTGGTTGGTCGCCTGGGCGGTCAACCGGTACGAGCCATCGGCGTAGAGCTGTTGGGAATTGTCCAGCGTCCATTGGCCGGATACATCGGGGATGGCATACCCAACCAATTGATCGTTCACAAAAACGGAAACCAAATCGCCCAAGGCACTGGTACCACGAATGGTCAGGCCCGAAAGGTTAGTGGCATCGCCAAAGGATCCATCGGCTTTGAGCACTCCAAGGATACCCGGAGCCGCAGGAGCATTGCGGTTGAGCGTGACCGACAACACGGCTGGGGAGCGGGTTTGAGCGTTGCCCGCAGCATCCTCGGTGATGGCAGTTACCTTGTAGGTTCCGTCTGCCAGGTTTGTCCCTTGGGGAACCGACCAAATCCAGGTACCCGAGGCACTGGCATAGGTCACGGCGTTCAAGGGCGTGACCAAGCTGCCCCCTTCGAGGGCAATGAGGATCTCGGCGAACGGTTCCGCCCTCCCTCCCACCGTAAAGTCGGCCCGGTTGGTGTGGCCCAATGAATTGCGACCCGTTTGACTGGTGAGAGTATTAATGACCGTGTTCGAGGGTGCGGTTTGGTCGATCGTGAAACGATAATCATTTGAGGGTGTCTGATTTCCAAAGGGATCAATGCCTATGGCCGATACCGTGTGGGTGCCTTCGGGAATGATTGCAACACTGTTAAAAGTCCAAGTTCCACCCGAAGCGGTGGTCTCACCCAGGAACATTTCCCCAGGAGAGCCTTTGGCCGCATAAACACGAATCAACGCCCCGGTTGGGGCATTGCCATAAACTTGGGTGGGGGAGAGGTTGGTTATGCCATCGGTGCTGCTGTAGCCTGTATCCACCCTGATGCCTGATACGGTGACCGATCCTGCGGCATAACCGGTGGTTTGAATGGTAAAGCTATAGGCGGTTTGGGCACTAATGTTTCCTGCTACATCGGTCGCTTGAAGCTTGACCGATTGGACCCCATCCGCCAATGGTGTGGTGATGGTGACCGCGAACTCGCCACCACTGTTGGCCAGGCCCGAGCCGATGACTACACTCCCCAGGAGGATCTCGACAATCGCATTTGCCTCGACCGTGCCGGTAATGGTCGGTGTTTTGACACGGCTATAGTTGGGTTGGGCATCAAGACCTTGGGGTAAAAGGCCAAGGGGATTGACACCTTGGATGACCACCGGGGCCACAACCGGACCTAGCGGGTTAGTCAGGTCAACGATGATTTGAAAACCGGGCGCGCCCACACTTCCATTGGTTGGCCCAACAATTCCTGTGGCGGAAACGGTAGTGAGAATCAGGTCATGGGTCCCCTCAATGAGGGGATTGACTACAGAAATTGTCCAAAATCCCGCAATGTCCGCAATTACCGAGCCAAGGTTTGACCCATCCAGCTCCAATGCCACCACCGACCAGGGTTGGGCAAGGCCCCGAATCTGGACCAGATCATCCTTGGTAATCCCATCGGTGCTGCTGCGGCCAGTATCGTCCAGAATACTGGTAACCGTGGCGGCAACAGGAGTCTCTGCATTGATTACCACATTAACTGGCAGGCTCGGCGGACTGGACAAGGAAAAGTCACCCCTCTGGATGAGAGTAATCGCCAAGGGAGCGTTAATGGCCGTGGGTGGCAAATTCACCAAATCGAGACTGATCGCCCCAGGTCCCACAACGCTCGTTGTTTGGAAAACCACCCCGTTCAGGAGAATATCCATGGGCCCGGACGATTCCAGGGTGACATTGAGGTTTAAAGTGTTGAACTGGGTGAAATAAATACCAGTCGGGAGGGACGAACCATCGACCTGAGTGATCACCGGAGCCACGGGTCCAATGGAAACGACCACGAAGGAAAAGGCCACGGAAGCCGGGCTTTTGTTGGCCTGGGCGTCTGTGGCATAGGCCACGAGCGTGGACGATCCTTGAGGCAAAGCGGTGGAAAGCGTGACAACCCAATTGCCCAGGCTATCCACTGTTCCCCGACCCAGAACCGTGGATCCACCCACTTGGGTGATTTCGATCGATGCTCCCGGTTCCCCGGTTCCCGTTAGACTGGGATTGGTGGAAGGGACCGAATTGGTTAGCGGATTGAATGGGCTGACCAATAGTATGGCGGGAGCCAAAGGTGGGGTGGTGTCGAGGGAAGCGGTACCTACAAGGACAGGAAGGCTATCATGCGACCCTAGCGCCGTTTGGACAACAAAGATCTTGTACGATCCATCCGCAGGTGGGGAGGTCATCCCGGCAAAGGGATTGGCAAAGGATTGGTTGAGTTGACCATTGATGCAATCCAAAGTAACCAAAAGGTTCATCGGCGCATCCTTGGATGCGGTCGACTGGGCATAGAGGGAAATGGTATCCCTGGCGGTGCCAAAGGCCGGGCCACGAACCCTGGATGCTGCCTGAAGCACCGCGGAAAGGCTAAAGCTTGCATCCAGATCATGGACAGACACGGTGTTGACTGGAATGCCATTCCGGAAAAGTGTTGAAGTTGGGGAAATCAAGCGTTGAACGAAATCGTTTCCCACCACCGCATCACCGGTGGTGACCAGTATGGTTCTCTGGCCATCGGACGGCAAAACGGTCACGAAATCCCCAAACCTGGCCTGATCCTGACTGGTGTTGTCCAACTTGAGAAGGGCCGGGGAGGAGGTCTCGGTTCCCAATCCCAGGGCAAGACCGGGAATTTCGTAATTCCCGTTGGAATCGGTTGTGGTCAAGTATTGGACCAACCCCAAGGCAGGATTGGCAATCTGGCGCACGGAACTGGATTCGGAAGTGGTGAAGGTAAGGGACCAGGACTGGACATACCCGCTATCCAGTTTGACATTGTCTTCTATGATGAATTTCCATTGGCCAAAAGTGGACAAGCCGTTGAATTGGCCAAGGTTTCCTGTGGGCTGAACCACGCCGGTAATGATCGGTTTGGTACTCGTGGCAATCAGCCTATCCAGAGTAGGCAGAGCAGGATTGTTGACAAACTGGATGTCCTGTAATCCCCGAACATTGGTGAATGCAGGCAGATTGGAAAACAGTTCAATCTTGCTGCCATCGGGTCCCTGGAGGTAACCGGTAAGGTTGTTCAAATAGGAATGCCTCAGGGTCATCTTGAGGCTCAGGTTGGTTATGGTTCCCTTGCGGCCATTGGCACTTTTCACATCAAGGATGGCGACTGTGGGTTTGGAGTCGTCAATGGCTCGCGGAACCTGGGTCGCCAAAGCCGTTTTGGTTGGCCCTTCCCCCACGGGAATATAAATGGCATCAAATTTGTTGTTGGCATTCAGGTCGTCAAAGACCCGGCGATCGGCGATACCCACTTGGTTTTGGTCAATAACGGACCCATAGGCTGCCCCTTTTTCCCCGGTAAAGGTAAAGACACTTCCCTGGTAATCACCACCGGGCAGGCCATCCGCATTGCCATCCAGTGGGATCCCGAACGGGCTTCGGGCGATATTGGAATTGACCTCGAGGAGATAGGTGTCGGGCATCATCACCCCTTCCACCTGGAAATTAAGACTGTTGGACCCAATGGCATAGCCGGTGGAGGAAACAAGGGAAACAAGCCGATCATCCGGTGTGCCAAAGATACCGTCCGGGCCGCGGCCCCGGAATTGCACGGGTTTACCCACCGCCACTGCATTAGTGTCGAGTAGGCCGGTAAACTCCACCTGCAGGTTTTTGGGCACAACATTAACGGTGCTTCCCATTCCGGGTTGGTTGCCTATCGACTTGACCCCGGGCAGGAGGCCTTGGCCGTTTAGGGATTTGGAAACCGGGATGGCTGGGGTCCGCAATTGTTCCACCCGACCATTGGCATACCCAACCAGGATGCCCAAATTGGTGGCGTTGGCTTGGGTGGGATCGACTGTAAACGAAGCCAAGCCGTCGATGGATTGACGGATGAGCGACAATTGGGTTCCACTATTTGCGCTAAAATACCGGATCAAACCATCGGACACATTCGCCACATCGCTCGACGCCACGATATAGTTTTGGGAGTTGGAGGTAAACGAAATCCCCATGATGGCCCCGCCTCCCATGGCGGATCGGGAAATCATCCGGAACGAGATAAGGTCGTAAACCTCCACTTGACCACCTGCATTGGCCACCGCCACCAATTGGCTGTTGGGGCTCATCTGAAGTTTGGTAATGCTGGATCCGGGGGAACCGCCAAGGATTCGAACATAACTGGCTTGGCGTGAGCCGTTGGCGGCCCTGTTGGCGGGGTCCAGTGGGTCCCGATTCCAGATCCGGACGAACCCGCTTGAATCGGCACTGAATAGGTATTTCCCGGTGCCCGAATAGGTCAAATCGTTGACCGCTCCGGAGCTTGTCGCAGGATAATTGACCGCCCCTGGGAACAGGAAGGATACTTGGCCTGTGGAAACAACCCATTCGCGGATGGTTCCATCCAAAGCGGCGGTTGCAATGCTCAAGGAATCTGCCGAGATGGCAAATGCCGTCACCGGCGAGGTGAGCGAAGCATCGAACAGAGGGGTGATGGCGCCCTGTTGTGGCTCCACCATATAGACCAGGCCAGCGGAGTCGCTTACGACCAAAAAGAGGCCATTCGCACTCCATTTCACTTGCGTGAGAGGATTGGCACTGACCCGGATTCCATTGAGGTTGATCACGGTTGCCGAACCAAGATAAAGAACACCATTGGAACCGGCGACAGCCCGGGTGTTTCCAGTTGGGCCAAAAACTCCCGCACCATAAGCCGAAACGGCATTGGCAACCACCCCATTGGGCAACGCCTGGACGCTGGTAGCCGATACGGTGAATTTGTAAACCTGTTTGGCAAGAGTTGCGACGAGGACTTCGGAACCACCCGTAATCAACAGGACCGAACTAATGGAATCCTTTGCATTGGTTCCGTCTGGCAAAACCAGGGTCTTTCCCGAACCGTCACGAATCTCTCCAAGGGGGATAAACAACTGGTTGACCAAGGCCCCGGTGTTCCCATTGCGGACATAAATTGATCCATTGGCATGACCAAATACGACATTATTTCCCGACCACGAAAGGGCGGTGATTGGGGTGGAAGAATCCAGGGGCAACACCCGACTGGAGACCGGGGTAGTGCCAAGGTTCCAAACGGTAACATTGCCAAGGTTGTCTCCTTCAACCAACATGTTTGGGTTCGCTGGGGAAAAATCCAGCACCGTGGTTAGTCCCAGGTTGCCTACATAGGCGGTGGGAACCCCAAGAAGGGTGGGAGCCACGGTCAGGAAACCACCGGCGGCGGAAACCACCGCAACCAGGGATTGGTTGGTATTCAGGGCCAGGCCAAGGGACGGGCCTACTGCGATTTTGGTGAACAGGTTTCGGACGAAATCCTGGCGAATCAGGGTGCCATTCTCACTCACGGCAAAGGCGACCCCAACCAAATTGCTGGCGGGGTTAAGGTTGGAACCGAGCTTGAGCCCAACCACCCTTGACCCGGCTTCAACCGTGACCTTGCTAACCAAGCTAAACCAGGTGTTGGGGTTGGCACTGAGCCTTGTGAAATAGCTGATCGTTCCATCGGAACTACCGACCACCATGCGGGTGTCCCCGTCGAGGTCAATGCTGGTAAGGGCCTTTCCGGGCGTGACCGAAATGACCTGTTCGAGGTTGCCCGCCAGGGACCAAATCTTGACCGTTCCATCGAGGTCTGCGGCGGCCCGGATGGCGGTTCCGCTGGCAACTGCGGCAAACCCTGAAGATGCTGTTGACCCACTAAAGGCATTGATGCGGCCGTGACCCAATTGATCCTGATAAGCTGCATTGCCGGGCAAATTGTAGATATTGGTAGCGGTTGCATAAATCTGGGAGACGAGCTGGTCGCGGGTCCAATCGGGATGAGCGGCTTTGATCAAAGCGGCCACCCCTGCGGCCACAGGAGAGGCCATCGATGTCCCGGCACTATAGCCGTAGGAATCGCTTGGCATAGTGGAATAAAGTTCGCCGGTAGGGTCAGGGTTCCCTTGGTTGTCATAAAAATCGCCACCTGGTGCCGAGATGTCCACCGAGGTTCCGTAGTTGCTGTAAGAAGCTTTGACATCAGTCCGGTTGGTAGCCGAGACCCAGACCACATAGGGAATCCGGTCAAGTGCCTGGGAAACATTCAGGTCATCGTTGGCTGCGGCCACAAAGCAGACCACACCCTTGTCATGAAGGTTCTTGTAGGCGTTAATGACCCCAAGGTCATCGGAAAGGGTGCGCCCACCACCCTGGATGGGTGCCTGCCCATTGAGGATGATAAAGCTGGTGTTTACTATATCCGCATTGTTGTCGTAGGCGTAATTGAGTCCCTGGATGATGATGGTTGAGTCATATTGGGTGGTGGAATAACTACCGTCCCATTTGACCGTCATGATCCTGGCGCCGCCCCCCGGGGCGGTGCTGCCATCGGCTTGAATCCTGCCACCGCCCGCCACCCCGGCCACACCAAGGGCATTGTCCATTTCGGCAGCAATCAACCCGGCCACATGGGTACCATGGCCATCATAAAGAGGATCATCGGGTCGGACATTGCCCGCAGGTTTGGCCCCTCCCCCAAAAAACCGCTTCGATATATCTACACCATTGATATCGTCAATGTAGCCGTTGTTGTCATCGTCAAAATTATTCCCGGGGATTTCCCCGGCATTGGTCCACAGGGCGTTTTTCAGATCCTCATGGTCGATATCAGTCCCCGTGTCGGTTACCGCCACAATGGGTTGGTAAGCCAGGTTGCCAAGGGTTCCGGTGCCCCGTTCAGCTTCCCAAGCCTGATAAGCAAAACTAGCTAGCAGCTGGTTTTGGATGGACGCAAAGGGATCGTTGGGGGTGTAGTTCGCCGGGCCGTAGCCTTCTTCCTTGCGATAGACAAAGTTTAGCGATGCAAACTCGACCCTGGGGAGCAGATCAATGGCCGCCGAAGCACCCACGGGGTCCACATTCTCGATAAGGTCTATACGAAGCATGGTGCTATTGGGGGTTTCCCAGATCACCTTGCTGGTGGAAAAATCAACCACCTTCTTAATGTCTGGGGCGGCTTGGGTTTGAATCAGCGACTTGAAGTAGCCAAGGCCATCGGTCCCGCTCACTTCGACAAGCAGTCGGTCGCCGGTATACGGGGTGGTCAGCCCCGGATATTTCAAAAGGGTGGGATCATCGGCAAACGGCTCGGACCCGGCGGCCAAAAGCAAGGCAGGAACTTGCCTCTCTTCCAGGGCCTCCAACATAAGCTGGAGGGCCCGATTTCGGGAGGGGGAATGGGAAAGGTTTGTGCGTCCAAAAGATTGCCAATTCATGGTCGCAATTCCTGATCAGAGGAGAAGGGAAATCCAGGGACGGAAATTCAAAAAACGGGATGTCCCTTTAATCTTGCACAAGTTTGGGCAACTTGCAGCAAGAAAGGGGGGAAATCTGGGCCATTTAGACCCCTCGTACACATCCCACCAATGTATATTGTTCCCAATTCGAGGAATATGACGGCCAAGCCAGCCATTTTCCAGGATTTAGGGAATAACTTTTCCGGCAGCTGGCGATCAACCCGCTTTTGGCCGCCAACTCCCTAGGAAGTATGACGAACCCAACCCTATTTTGGTTCGATTACCACAAGAGGATAGACGATTTTGGCAGTAATGGGCTCTTTCGCCAGCTGATCAATTGCTTCAATTTCGATTTGAAACCGCCCGGGGCGATTGGGCTGAATGGGAAATGTGCAGGGGCACACCCGGGTCGTCTCCTCCAAAACATCCTGAATTTCGGTCACAAAGGGCTTCGGGTTCAACGATACTCCTTTTTCATCCAGCAAGCGAATCCTCAATTGTGTTTTGCAGCGGAGGGTTTTGGGATCCAGGGTACAATGGACCAGGCTAAACCGCAAAACAAACTGTTGTCCAGGCAGGGCATAGTTAGGTGCCGTGTCCCCCGTAATAAAACTGTTCATTACCCGAACAATGCCAAATCGTTTGGGAGAGACTTCGATTTTCCGCGTCGCCTTTCCCTCCGTTTTCCCCACATAGTCATTTGCCCTTAAATGCACCGTATACGATCCTGCAGGCATCTCGACTGGCAGCTCCACCGCAACAAACGCAGGGACCTTGCCACCCCCCAAGGGTAAAAGTGCCTCGGTGGGCCTTGGTTCCTGTTCCACCAAAACCTTACCGTCTGGCCCAACAACCGATAGCCCCACCCCATAAACCGACCTGGCCTCACCAACCACCTTCAACCCCGATAGCTCAAAGGTGATAAGGGCCAGATCTCCCGGGATAAACGGTTGATTGGCAGGCCGCGAGGTTCCGTAAATCCCATTGGGCGTCCGAAAATTGTCAAGCGTCAGGCTTTGGCCGACGACCGGTTGCCCCAAAACCATAACGCTCACCATCATCCATATATACATCGTCCAATACCCCAAAATGGAAACGGATTAACCAGAGTACTCACCAGTGTGAACCGGCAGGGAACCCGGGCGCCAGCGGAATATGCCTCTTCCCCCAATTGGGTTGACCCGGATTATACCTCCAAGGCATGATCATACCCCATGGATATTTCCTCAAAAACCCCCAATCCACCCCCTTCCAAGCTCCTGGTCTGGGTCCGTTCTCTCTGGTCCGAGGTCCTTTTTCCGGGCAAGGACCTCGAATCGGGCATTTGTCCCCTTTGGGTTTGGCTTTTGGTACTTTTTCTACCCGCCCTCCTCCTCTATCCCACCCTTGGTTTTGACCTGTTGGAACCGGATGAATCCCGCTACGCCGAGGTTCCCCGGGAAATGCTCGCCAAAGGAGAGTGGGTCGTTCCCCTATTGGATGGTGTGCCCTATTTGGACAAACCTCCCCTTTTGTATTGGCTGATCAGGCTTAGCTACCAAGCTTTTGGCATCAGCCCGGCCAGTGCCCGACTTGTTCCCGCTCTCTGCCTTCATGCACTTGTTCTAGCCTTTTTTGCCACCTGCCGAAAACCGTTGGGCCTCCGAGCCTCCCTTTTGGGAGTAGGACTCCTGCTCCTCGCCCCGGGGTTCTCCATCATGGGCAGGCTCCTGACGATTGATGCCGTCCTGGCCGCCTGTATCGGTGGTGCCCTTCTCACAGCTTGGCAAAGCCTTGGCAATAACCCGGGCTCTCCCCGACGAGGCTGGTGGTTGGCATCTGCCTTTTTCACAGGACTGGCCATCCTTGCCAAGGGCCCTATCGGCCTGATCCTGGTTTTGCCCCCGGTGGTTCTCTACCGCTTTTTCCGGAAGGAACTGATCCCTTGGAAAGCACTCTTTGCACATGCTTTCGTTGCCCTGTCCCTGGGTGTTCCCTGGTACTTCCTGATGATCCGCCGGGTGCCGGATTTCATGCACCACTTTTTCTGGGAACACAACATCATGCGATTCATCCAGCCATTCGATCACCAAAGGGGAGTTTGGTTTTACTTTCCGGTGTTGGCTCTTGGTTTGCTGCCCGCCACCTTTTTTGCCCTATCCTTTTTCCGATTTCAGTGGGGAGATGATGCCAAGGCAAGAGCCTTGCGCGGACCGATGCAATCGTTCCTGTTGCTTTCTGGGGGCTGGTGTGTCTTTTTTTTCACCCTATCCGGATGCAAATTGCCCACCTATATCCTTCCCGCATTTGCCCCGCTCTGTTTGGCCATGGGGCCCTGGCTTGGAACCTTGACCCGATTCCAATGGACCGTTACCGCCCTTCCCTGGGCAGTTTTGCTCGTTTTGGGTAACCACCTGTTGCTTCCCAACTGGGCGGCCTGGCGCTCGCCCCTGGCTCCTGGGGAAGCCTTGCTAGCCCAGCTTCGCGATCCCCAAACCCCGATCGTTTGCTATCCTCGCGAATGCCACTCGGTTGCGTTTGCGTTGGGGCGGGATGATTTGCGCCATTTCCGTTCCAAAGAGTTTGATGCCTTCCGGGCGGATTTGTTCACCCGCGAAAAAACCGTTGTCCTCTGCACCCACCGTCACTCGCTCGAAGGGTTAAGGCAGCTTTTGCCCCCCGAATTGGAGCTTCATCCGCTGTACGATTTGACACTTTCCCCGCCCCATTGGATCCCGAAGGGACTTCACAATGCGGCCGTAAAACTGGCCGGGGAAACGGCCCTTGGACTCTGCGATGTTGCCGAGGTCAGGCGAAAAGTCCCCAAACCCTAGAACGCAACAATGAAAAGATTCCTAGGGTCGGGATCTGAACCCGTGGGCGGATGTCCACGGGACCGAAGCTATTCACACCCAGATTCCGGGCTAATTGGTGCCACCCAAGGTGGCTCCGCCTGAAAATCCTGCACCAAAGGGAGCGAATTCCTCTTCCAAGGTAGGTTGGTTGGCACCTGGCAGCAGCGAAAAGCGCTTGACCTTGGTTGGCGTTCCCCTCCCCGTTGCGGCAAGAAAATCGGAACCCGTGCCAGTAATTCCCGGCTTCAAAAAAAAGATCCGCCCTGATTTACCCATTGTGAAAGGTCTCCTGTTGAGACACTGTTTTTGGTTGAGCGACAGGCGGTAATATGCGATCAAAGAGTGGTTCAGAGGTGGTCCTGAACCGACCA
>SYLG01000069.1 GCA_005808665.1 Planctomycetia bacterium
GGTTGCGAAGCAACAAGGTTCCAAACTCCCCCGGTCTCCAAAAAAGCCAAAGCGGATCCAGCAAGGGCTTGGCCCAAAAGGTCCCTTCGGGAAACGAAATTCGTTGCCATGGCAATTCCACTGGAGCAATGAAGGTGCAGTTAACCCTTGGTTACCACCACCTTCAGTTTTTGGACGAGGTCTTCACTTAGCCGGATGTCAATTTGGTTTGTGCCAAACGCAAGTTGGTGTTTTTGAACGAGTATCTGTATCGGTTCGATGGGGAAACCGCGGTATTGGAGCTCGGTTGCAAGGTTTTCCGCATCCCAGTGGATGGCTTCGGGGCCAACATCAAGCGTCAATCCGGAAAGTTGATGAGCCACCTCAAGCCGAAAAGCCCGCATCAATTCGATTCGGTTCCTGAGGTCCTGCTCGGTGGCTTTGTCGGAAAGGCGCAAAAGCCAGCGGCTGACGAGGCCGATCTCGTCCTCCCTAAGGGCCAAAGCATGAACAGAGGGTGACTGGGTGGAATCGGCCAGAGCACCTCGGCGTAGCACTTCCAGGGGCTCGGCCATTTTTCTTGCAATGATGGAAATCAAAACAATAATGATTACCGAACCGACGGCAAAAACTCCGAGAAGCTGGATTCCAAGCACATAGACTGGTTCGGCCAAAAGTGTTTCCGGAACAAGGAATACCAATTTCCACCCGGTGCGTAACGAGGTAAACCAAAGTATGCGTTGGGGGATTCCCTCGAGTGATACCATGAGAAAACCGTCCGGGGTTGCGCTGATCTCCTTGCCCATAGGTAGTTTGGTGATCGATACCCCTTCCGGATTTTGCGGGGTGGGCAAGAACCTGTAATCCGTGTGGGAGATGATGTTTCCGTGAGGGCTACAAATGAAGCCCGTTTCGTTGAGAGACCGTTCGCCAATTCCAGGCGGTCGGAGTTGGAGCCTTCGACGAACACGCTCCAAGGCTTCAATGCGAATGTCAATTCCCACAATTCCCTTGAAAACACCAGCAGGATCAATCACCGGTGCGGTTACCGAAATGACCCGTTCCTCCGAACCACCAAGGTCAAAATAGGGCTCTGAAATAAACACCTTTTGGGTCTGTTTTGGTTTGTGATACCATGCCGAAACCGGGGACTCCTTGTGAAAATCGTAGCGGATCGGCTCTCCAGGTTGGACCTTATCATTTTTGCTGTTTCGGCGAAACCAGGTCAGGCTTCCGGGGTCTCCTGCGGGAAGGCCGTCGGCCGCAAGGTACAATGCGGTAGCTTCCTCGGGGGTGAGAGAAGCCAGGGTGGATTCCAAAAGGGCGGCCGCATCTGCCGGGGGTCGGGCCTTTGTCCCCCAGTGAATGGCAAGGGCCCGGGCAATCGACTCGGCAAGCGTTTCCAAACGGTCGAGCCGATCGTCGAGACTGGCTGCCGCTGCCTGGAGTTGGTTGATTGCAACCGTGTCAACCTGGTGAAATAGTGACCTTCTGACAAAGATCCAGGTCAACATGCCGACAAACAAAAGCCAGCCAAGCAAGAAAACTACCAAAACCCATCGCAAACGGGCGGAAAAAGACAAGTTTGCCTTGGTACCCAAGGCGGGGGTGTCCATAACGGAATGGATATTGCTCATGATTCGTCTCCCACATTCCTTGGGGTCGAGTCCGGTGACGACCTATACTTCACCGCCTGGTCCCGGGGAAAAGGGATCGCCTCGTTTGAGTCTGGTTTGGCATAATCGGAAACTTTTTTGTGGAGAGTGTTTCGGTTGATTCCCAACCGGCTGGCTGCCTTGACCTGGACATGATCGCATTCCTCCAGCACCTGCTCAAGGAGTTCCCGTTCCACGGAACCGACAATGTGTTCATGGAGCAATCCATCAGGAAACTTCAGGATACCAGCCCTAACCAATTGACGAATCAACCCTTGGACATCTCCCGGGTTTCGAATGCCTTTTGTTTTGGAGGATAAAAACCTGCGGGGAGGATGACCCGGAGGTGCGATATCGTCCGAGGTTGCCTGTTTCCCCCCACTAAGAACGACGACTCGGGCCAGATAGTTTTCCAATTCCCGGACATTTCCCGGCCAATCATGGGCCAAAAGCCTATCCATCAGGGTTTGGTGAATTTCGGGAACGACAACCCTATTGAGAATGGCGTGTTTTTGAACAAAGTGTTTTGCCAGAAAGGGAATATCCTCCCTTCGTTCCCGCAAAGGGGGTAAATAGATGGGTACCACATTGAGCCGATAATAAAGGTCGTCACGGAAATTTCCCGCCTCAACCTCGTCCTCAAGGAGCTGGTTGGTTGCCGCAACCACCCGTGTGTCGACCCGGATGGTTCTGCTTTCCCCCACGCGCTCAAATTCGTTTTCCTGAAGCACCCTGAGGAGCTTTACCTGCAATTTGAAACTCATGGAGGAGATTTCATCGAGAAAGATGGTTCCGCCATGGGCGGCCTCAAATCGGCCGGTTTTGTTTTCAATGGCCCCGGTAAAAGCACCCTTTACATGGCCGAATAATTCGCTTTCCAAAAGGCTTTCATTGAGGGCTCCGCAATTGACCCGGACATAGGGTCCATCATTTCGTGGGCTCAGATTGTGGACGGCTCTTGCCACCAGTTCCTTGCCCGTCCCCGTTTCCCCCATTATCAGGACGGTGGCATGACTGGGGGCCACCTGCCGAACCAGCCTGAATATTTCACGAATGGAGGGAGCCTCCCCAACCACACCGGGCAGGGGAGCATCCAGGGCAACAAGGGCCTCCGTTCGGCTGGGTGAAACCATAGTCGTAGTCAAAACTCAAAAGTAAGGGAATAGGAAATTCCCCTCAAAAAGAGGGACCCAAGCCCTTTCTGTTAGGATAACGGATTGGGCGAAAAAGTCCGTGAACATTGAATGGGAAGTTGTTTGATATAAAAATATATGCTATTGTTTGCGCTTGCATTACGCCTGGATTTTGCCAAATCCCTTTTTTTTACCAACAAAGGACCCCTTCAATCATTGGTTTTTCGAAGGAAGATTAGTGTGCCTTTTCCAAGGTGATCCTTGGAAACCACGGTTAGTTCACGCAAAACCCGCAAAGGTCAACACTTCGGGGTTCCCGGAAGGTTTGTTGGGCAAAACTTTTGTGGCGTTGGAACATACTTCTCTTGTAGAATTAAAGAATCTGGCTCATCCTTTTCTTTCCCCACTTTTTGCATTTTGTATCCAGGTTCCATTTGAACCCTGATACACATCTGAAAAACGAGGTAATCATGGCAAGTTTCCGTCAGACCTGCCCTAGTTGCGAAGACCCGGTCCTTATCAAGGACCAAAACCTCGTGGGCAAGAAAGTGGATTGCCCCAAATGCAAATACAAATTCATCGTGGAACCTCCCGAGGGAGAGACCCCGGCCAATGCCAAAAAGCCTCCCAAAGGAAAGGCCCCCAAGGGGAAAAAAGGGCGTAGCCAGGACGCCGATGAGGAGGATGACGAAGACGATGATGATTCGGATGGGTCGGTCAAGACCAACAAGAAAAAGAATATGGTCCCTATCCTGGTAATTGCCGGGATTTTGTTAGCAGCTTTGCTAGGGGGGGGTGGCTTCCTCCTTTTAAGCGGTGAGGATGATGGTCCCAAGGCCAAGGTGGTGCCCCCAAAAAACCAGGGGGGGCAAGTTGCCAAAAACGAGGGTAATGGTGGGGAAAACAAGGCTGATCCTCAAGGGGCCCCGATGGGTGACCCCGTCGTTCCACCTGCGGGGGTCCAAGCCAAGCCGCCTGTTCAAGCGGTGGGAGGCTACAGCTATCCCAACCTTGAAACCCCTGACCTATCCAATTTGATTCCTCCTGAAACCGACTTTTTAGCCAGGATCAATCTGCACAAAGTCCTGAACTCCAACCTCGGGAAGGCCTTTTTTGAGACCCCTGGGGCTTTCAACAAAGTCGCTTTCAGCAAAAGTATGGGATTTGAGGTGGACCAGGTTCACCAAGTCATTGTTGCAAACAATGTCAAACCCCAAAACCCTTGGACCCTGGTGTTCCTGAGGACCACTTCACCCATAGATCCTGAGACCGTCATTCGCTTTCTGGGGGGGCGTAAAGAGCCGGTAAAAGTGGGTTCAGGCAGCTTTGACTTGGTCGCCTTCCAAAAACGGGTGGACAGTTTCTCCTCCACCTTGATTCATATGGGCAAATTGTTGGTGAACCGTCCCGTTTCGGAAACCACCTCCCCGGAAATGGCCCTCATGTTCCTGGACCCATCCACCATTCTTTTCTGTGATTCCAAGGCACAACTGGCTGAGTATGCAACCAAGGAATTCCTTCCCTGTCTTGAACGCATTCCAAAAATCCTCCCCCCACCCCGGGCGGAACCCAAGGTGGAAAAGCCACCAGAAGAGGGAGCACCCATGGGTCCTCCAGGGTTCCCCATGGGTGGGTCAGGTGGTCCTCCTGGGTTCCCTATGGGCGGCTCAGGTGGCCCTCCGGGGTTCCCCATGGGTGGGTCAGGTGGCCCTCCGGGGTTTCCGGGTGGACCAATGGGTTTGCCGGGTGCCCCGGTTGGAATCGGTGGAACAGGTGGTCCAAACGCCCCCGCTTCGGGTGCAATTGGGGACCCAACGGTGGTGGTTACACCCCGCACCGTCCTAATTCCGGATGTGAACCATGTGCGCCATTTTTTCTCGGTTTCCAGGCCGGTTCAGCTCCTTCTGGATTCGGTGGAAGGGAACAACGATCAAACCGCACTCATTACCTTTGCAGGCAATGCGTCCCTTTTGACCAACCCCCAATCCCCCCTTTCAGGATACTTGAAGAGTGGGGTAACCCAGTCCATTGAAGGGCTTAAATCAGGTTTGGGAACTGCCGCCGCTAGCCTCCTTTGGAAAGGCCTGGAAATTGGTTCCGCCGGGTACCAATTTGCGGTAACCATTCGTGAATTTGATCCGCAGCACCTGTACATGGATTTGGGAATTCGCCCGGACATCCCGGATTCCCTGGATGAATTGGACCCGATATTGATTAGTTTCCTGAACCTTTGTCCCAAAGTTTTCAAAGATCAATTTGGGTTGGATGTGGCCAAGCCTGCCATAACCACTGTACACACCACTTTAGCCAATCCAAATAGTGCCCCAGGGGCTCTTGCAGGAGGACCTGGTGGCTTTCCTGGACCTCCCGGACTTGGCGGACCCGGTGGTTTTCCCGGCCCACCCGGGCTTGGCGGACCCGGCAGTGCCCCGGGTGGAATGGCCGGCAAAGGGGGTGGAGGACCGGCTTTGGGTGCCCCTCCTGGTGGTTATGGCGGTCCCATGGGAGGCATGCCAGGGATGATGATGCCTGGTATGCCAGGAATGCCAGGTGGCGATTTTCAAGGCGGCGGAGCGACCGGAGCCACCCAACCGACCTCTGGATCCAATTTTTTGGCGTACAACGGCCAAAAGGAATTTGTTCTTTTGCAAAGCTATGTTCCCTTTGCCGAAAAATCGACCAATTTCAATGCCGTTTCCGCCGTTCTTGGTCAATGGGCCGTTCGAACCTGCAGTCAGATTGAGGGCTTCAATCATTTTAACGGCATCCATGAATTGGCCATGAGGCTCAGGAATTTCGCAGCCGGAGCCCAGTCATTGCCTCGCGGCACGGTCGGCAAACAAACCAATCGGTCGGTTTTTACCCTGACTCCTGACCTAAGGGCGTCGTGGTTGGCCGAGCTGACGCCTAACCTTTTTACCACCGTAAATACTCCATTCCCTTACAACCAGGATTTGCCTTGGAACTGCGAAAAGAACCTCGGCACCGCCGGGTTGGTGATCCCTTCTTTCGTGGACACAACCCGACCTGGAAGTTCCAGTCTATTGCAACTTTCACGAATAAACTCGCCGGTTGCGGCTACCAGTTTTGTTGGGGTAGGTGGCATCGGATCCAAAGCCGCCACTTTCCAGGGGAGGACACCCGATGAAATCAGGAGGTTGGGAGCTTTTGGTTACGACCGGGCCACCAGGCTCATCGACATCCTCGACGAAAAGGCAAGTACCATCATCGTTTTGGAGGTGCCTCCCTCGCGTCAAGCCCCATGGATCGCCGGGGGTGGTGCCACCATTCGCACGATTAGCGAACAGGGTGACCCCCTGGCCCCTTTCCTGTTGGAAAAGGTCCAGGATCCCATCACCAAAAAGGAAACCAATGGCACTTTTGCCATCATGGGTGACTTCAAAGTGCGATTCATCAGGGGCGACATCAAGCCGGAAACATTCCGGGCCATGTGTACCATTGCCGGTGGTGAAAAGATTACAAACCTCGATGCCTTCGCGCCGGTGGTTGTGGACCCTGCCGCAGTCATGGAGGCTCCGGTTCCCTTGGTCGACAGTACGGTTCGCTAACCGTTGGGAAATTGGCGGCTCCTTTTGCCGGGTTTTTGTCCTTCCTTTGGGTTGGATGAATTCCGGGGGTGTCCTCATTTGGAACCCTCGGAGGGAATTTGGTTCCGTCTCAGGTTCTCTCCCACCTGCGAAGGTTAACCTAGGTCCGCATTACAATCATTAACCAAAAAAAATTCCTTGATCCGGAAACCGGCTAAACGGGTTCAGTTCCCGACGGAAAACGGAAGGGACAAAGTGGTTTGTTTGGGTTTTTCATTTTCCGCCGCATCGAAGACCCGGTCGATCCGGTTTCCCGATGGGTCTTCCAAATCCCAACCAAGTTTTATGCGATATTGACCCGGGATCCAGGGGCCTTTGGACCGGAAACGGGCAATGGTTTCAAAGTTACCGACTTCCCAGGAACCCGAAACCCCTTGTTCCTGGCGGTTGGTTATGTGCAATTGGCTTTGAAGTAGGGCGTGGTCAAGCGGTTTGTTCAATCTGATTTCCAGGAAACCTTCGCTGGTTTTGGGGGGCACCACATTCCAGAGGGAAGGGTTAATTTGTTCTCGGACAGCCGGACCAACCTTGATCGTTTTGCGCCATCCTTTTTCGAGGGGCTTGCCGGTGGCATCCTCAAAGTCCCTTTCGACCTCCAGGTTGTAGGTATTTCCCGCCTCCAAAACGGGCCCCTCTTCCTCCAGAGGTTTAAGTCCTCTTTTGATGCGTCCAGGATCAATGAACAGGGTCAAGCGGGTTTGCTGGGCATCCCAAAGTTCCTCATCCAATTCCAAAAACGGAAGTTCCAATAGCTTTCCCTGTCCATTCCGGATGTGAACCCGTGATGCTGCCTGCCCCTTTTTCATGGGCTGGCTGAAATGGATGTAAAAGCGAAGGGTATTTTCGGGGATTTTTTCGGCTGAAGGGTAGACGGCCTTGACCCTTGTTTCAGGTGAAGGCATTTGGTCCCAGGTAAATCGCCAATTCCCTGGTTTTTCCAAAACCCCATTTTTGGAGTTAAAATCGAATCGAATGAAATGTTCCACCTTGGGGGGAACGGGAAACCTTGGAGCAAACCAAAGAATTCCGTCCTTTACCCCGTGGCTTCCCAATATGGGCTGGTCGGCTGAAACACCTACAAAAAAGGCTTTTTTTAGGGCGGTTTTATCCTTTAATTCCAAAAGTGTACCAGGCAAAAGGCCGTGGATTTCAAAACGCCCGGTGGCAAACTCACCACCAGGCACCTGGAAACGAAAGCTGATCTCCCGGTCACCCAAAGGGGCTGTAAACGGCAGAATTGCCATAATTACAGTGAAAATCATGGGACACCGTTGAAAGCAGGGCCTTTAAAAGTGTCTCGATCAGGGGAGTACAATGGTCTGGATCTGAACCCCTTTGGGTGTACGGATCAGAAGAACGGCATGGGTTTCACCCATTTTGTCCAAATGTTCCACCCCTTTTAGATCCGCGATCGATTCATACGAAAGGCCGGCTTTGTCCCCAACCCTTTCCACGATCGCATCGACCTTTTCGATGTCCTCCAGGGCCACTTTCATGACTCCCCTGGCGCTATTTGCCATCAAAGCGTAGGGCTTGTTTCCTTTGGTGTAGGTCACCATGTCAAGGGGGCGATTTCGATTCCCAAGTTCGGCTACCGTGGTTCCCTTTACTTTGGCTCCATCCGTAAGTTGGGAGACTGGAATGCGAACCAGCGGGGTGCAGGTGTAGGCGGCAAGGATTTCCTCCTTGCCGTTGACATCTAGCGGGGTAAAGGTGCGAACCGGTGATGCGGTCTCGAATTTGCCGTGGGCACCGTGGTAGATCTGGATCCCGGATGATGCAACTTTGCCCGAGAAGGGATAGGGGATGGACCTGAGGGTGGAGGCGAATTCTTCATTGGAAAGACCCGCCACAAAGACCTTGCCTTTGGCATATTTAAGAGAGGTGATAGCTTCCATGCGTTTGTTTCCTGCGGCCACAGGATTGCCTAGTTCAATGCTTGTATGCAAAGCGGATTCCAGGGAAACCTCTTTGAGATCTCCGTTTTCTCCCAATACAAACAACAAGGGAATCGCATCGGGGCCTTTGCCCCTTGAAACGGCAAGGTAGATGCGTTTTGAAGCGGGGTTTACGGCCAAATCGTTGATGACTATTTCCGCCGGTTTGACACCCAGGACGGAAGCCAGTTTGGCATCAATTCCCTCGGCGGAAAGGGGACCAGCCGAGGTTGATTGGGTGTCTCCGGTTGCAAGGGCATAGATTTTGGCCCCTTTGGGATCGCCCACAAAGAGGATACCCTCCGGACCAAAGGCAATTGGTCCGCCCGAGAGCAGAGCGACCTTTCCGGCTTTGGGTTCTTCGGCTAAGGCGGGCATTGCCGTCCAAAGAGGAATCAAAACCAATCCCAAAACACAAGGACTTATCGCTCGACATGGATTCCAGCTAATCATGGAGACCTCATGGGTTGTAGGTGAAAGGCGAAAGACGGTCGCCCTGTCTGTTAAGCGGAACAGGAGGGGACATTCTGGTACCGCTTTGGGAATTATGGATGAAGGGCCCAGGGTTCACCAGTTGAAACCCAGGAAAAAACCGTCGGGGGATGGAATTTAAGTTGACAAACACAATCATGAAAGTTATCATGACCTTTATGATCAAATTACTTTTTAGGAGGACCCCTATGACCCGTTTTCGTTCCGGTTTCACCCTCATCGAGTTGCTGGTGGTCATCGCCATCATTGCCGTTTTGATTGGCCTGTTGTTGCCCGCCGTTCAAAAGGTCCGGGAGGCCGCCAACCGAATGAGTTGTCAAAACCATTTGAAACAGATTGGTTTGGGGGTCCACGCTATCCATGATGCTACAGGTGCCATCCCCTCCAACCTTCGACCACCTTTAAACAACACCGTTCGGGTTCGATGGCTAACCCATTTGCTTCCCTATCTGGAACAGGAAAACATATTCCGGGCCTACAACCAAGCGGTGAATTGGTCCGACCCTTTGAACCTCCCGTATACCAGCGTGAAGATAAAAACTTTCCTTTGCCCATCGACTCCTGAGGCACCCTTGGACGGTGCTCCTGATACCACCCCGGCTTGGATCCCCCAGCTTGGAAACAGCGATTATGCCGGGTTTTATGGTGTTCACCCCTCCCTCGGAACGGGCGGATTGGTCGATACCCAGTCGGTCGGGAATAACAATGGAGCCATTTCAAAGGTCTCCAAACTGCGCTTTGCGGACTTTACTGATGGACTTTCCAACACCATCCAAGCCACCGAGTCGGCAGGACGGCCAAATCTTTACAGGAAGGGGATCCTTGTCGCTACCGCCTCCACCACAAGCCGCGTCAATGGAGGTGGATGGTGTCGCCCTGCAAGTGAGATTCCTTTCCTATATGGCTCCAATGAAACCGGCACCACGGCACCTGGCCCCTCCGCCATCAATGTAACCAACGGAATCGACTACATTCAGGCAGGCGGGCCCTCCTCCACTGTATTTGGCACAGACGGAACGGGACAGGTTTATTCCTTTCACTCAGGCGGAGTAAACAGTTTGATGGGTGATGGATCCGTCCGATACCTCAGCGCATCCACCAACATCCGCTCATTGGCAAGGCTCGTGACCCGTAACGGTGGAGAAGTGGTTCATGATTAATACTTGTTTTGGAACTGGCGTAAACAGAGGTGGTTTGTGGCCTTATGGATTGGGAAAGATTCCTCGCCTACAATAAAACCAGGTGCCGGAAACGAACCATCCGGTTTACTTTTATCCTGAATTCCCTGGAGAATCATTCCCTTGATAGACACCCATGTCCATCTTTTTTCGGGACCTGGGGACCCTGGGTTTCCAGCCCACAAGGATGCCCCCTATCAACCCAAAGCGCGTTTTGGACCAAAGGAATTAACCGCCCTTATGGGCCCCGCCGGGATCGAAGCTGTCGTATTGGTCCATCCCGAACCCTATCAGGATGACCATGGATGGCTGCTTTATTGTTTGGACGCCTTGCCCGGAATAAGCAAAGGCATTTGCCACCTTTTCCCGCAAAAGGCCGACACTCCCAAACGCATTGCCGAGTTGGCCAAGGATAAACGCATCGTGGGAGTTAGGCTTCATGCGTATGCACCCAACCGGTTGCCACCTTTAAACCTTGAAACCCTTGGGGCATTTTGGTTCGCGGCGGCAAAATCCGGGCTTTTGGTTCAGTTGCATCTTGAGCCACGATATGCCCCGGCCTTTACTCCCTTATTCGAGATGTTTTCCGAGGTTAAGGTGGTTATTGACCATTGTGGTCGCCCTTTGCAAGGAACCCCCGCCGATTTCCGGCACATTCTGGATTGGGCAAAGTTTCCTCAACTATTCATGAAATTAAGTATGCTCACCCCTACGGATCAATACCCTCACCGGGACATTGGTCCCATGGTAAAGGACCTTGTGGAGGCCTATGGACCGGAAAGGCTTTTGTTTGGTGCCACCGTACCCTGTAACCTTCCAGAAGAAGTAGTCCGACACAAGGAGAATTTATTGGGGCTTTTGGGAAGCCATGATATGTTTATTAGCCAAAAAGTTTTTCAGGACAATGCCCGAAAACTATTTGGTTTTGGTGATCCAAATGACCACACCAATTAAATGATTTTGCCCACTTTGCTTTGAAATTCCACGCCTATGGGAAGGGCAATATTCATGAAATCGGAATTCTTAAATCTCTTCATTCTGGCTCAAGTATCCTAATGCTCCCAGAGCGTAACCTTTTTTTATAATCCATTCCGTTTGGCTTTTTTCAGCCACTCCTGGTGTTTGGTTCCCATCGCCTGGATTTGGGCTTCCCGGCCCCCGTCCGGAGAATGGGTCAACACCAGTTGAAGCCGGTCCGATGGTAACAAAAGGCCAACCCGATCCGCCCACTCCACCAGGGTCACACCATCACCTTCCCAATATTCATTTGGGCCCAAATCCCAAAATGCATCAAGCGATTCCAGCCGGTAGACATCAAAATGGTGGACCGTCAGTCGACCGGGGTAATGCTGAAGCAAAACAAAGGTGGGGCTGGTAACCGTACCAGGATCAATCCCTCCAATGCCCTCACAGAATCCTTGGGTAAAGGTGGTTTTACCTGCGCCCAAATCGCCCACCAAGGCAATCATCCCCCCGGCTGGCGCCGTCATTCCCAAGACTTTTCCTAAAGCTTTGGTCTGCTCCCGGGTAGAAAGCCTAAGGGACATCGTTTCCCCAAGCTTTGTGGTATCAGGTTCCAGGTGGGGTTCTAAAGTCATTGACTTTCCTTGGCTAACAATCCTTTTTTAATAGGTATGGCCTACCGCAAAAGTTCTGCAACACAACACCGGAAATATAAACCCAGGAGAAGGTTCCGATCATCGCTCATGTTTTCCAGTTTCTTTTCGGTTAGATCATAGAGTTCTTGTTTGTTTGTCGCCCTGTGCGCTTTGA
>SYLG01000009.1 GCA_005808665.1 Planctomycetia bacterium
CACGGATGGCAACGGGAACCTGGACGAAAGGTTATTTGCCCTTCAGGATGCCAACTGGAATGTGACAGGGATCACCAACACCAGTGGAACAGTTCAGGAACGGTACACGGAAACACCGTTTGGAGTGGTGACCTTTAGGGAAGGTTCAGGCTGGACGATTTCGATGAGTACAAAGGGCTGGGATATTCTGCATCAGGGAGCCAAAATAGATGTTATTGGGAATTATGACTTCAGGAACCGAGTATATACCCCGACCTTGGGTAGGTGGTTGTCCAATGATCCAGTTGGTTTTAGTGCGGGGGATGTGAATACCTATCGATATGTGGGAAATGGTCCGGGAAATGGATTGGATGAGATGGGATTAGAAAGGAAAGATTTTCTGCCGAATGGGGGGCCAAATTGGTGGAGGGATGGAAAGCCATTAGTTTCTTTAGGACCTCCAATATATCCACCTATACCGTATTTACCGCCAGAAATTAAAGACCATTACGGTTTAGAACCGGTATACTTCGTCAATGGATGGATTTTACCAATGCCAAAAGATTTAAAAAAACTTTACGAAATCAGCGAAAAATACGGCACACATGTAAAGGCAATTGAAGATTATTTTATTTTTACACATATTTATCACAGAGGGGCAGGTTCGACATGGAGATTTCAGATAATTGGTCAGGTTTCAGGAAATCATGGTGGTTATACAGATAATGGTATTTTAATTACTGATGGAACAGGATCTGGATCTGCCGACAAAAATGTGGATTTTTTACCACATTTGTGGAATGATGTGATTCCATGGTTTACAATGGACGATATTAAATATAAAGAGGAATGGAAAACAATTTCAGATCCAAGAGCTCCAAATGTTAAAACTCCAAACCCAGATTCCGGCCATAGCAGAAAATATCCTGGAACTGACACAACTATTATTACGGGTGATTTTCTAAAAGATTTTAGGCACCCAAGATTTGTTGGACCTTAAACCAGTAATCGTATTAAAAATAATGAATGTAGATTTTGAAAAAATAATAATTAAAAGATTTGTGATTTTTGTATCATCATATGTTGTATTTTTGTTTGTGTACGCTATAACATATTTAACAACAGCTTATTTTGGTTACTATTACGCAAACATTAGTGTTGAAAAAAAATTTAAAGAAATTGGAATGGAAACAAACAAAGATGGTTTTTCAGGAAGAATTATTAAACAGCAAACAATAACAGGTAATGTGAAATTGTTGCTATTAATAGTAGCATGGAAAAATGAAACTCCTAATATAAAACACAACTACCATGTAAGAGTTGATAAAAATTGGTTTTTTGGTGAATGGAAAATAGTATCAATTGATGAAAGAGGAGAATCATATCGGAAATAACATATAGAATTAAATAGTCGTTCCTGGAAAGCCATCCAAGTGCTTTCATTTTGAGATCAAATTGGTTTTTTGGTTTTAGTTAAATTTACAAATATTCCCACGAAACTCTTCGGATAGCTGGAAAAAAATGGCGTCAAAACGCACCTATGTGAGCTTGATATGTATTATGATTTGCAAAGTACGCCCTTGACCGTTCTTGCAGGCTAGTAAATGTACCCCATGGCAACTCCCAAAAAATAGTTTTATGGGAATTTCCCCTTTACTTGATCTCATCAAAGGCCCAAAATATAACCATTGAAATAACTGTCGGATCTGCGTTCATGTCTAGAACCTCAAGTTTTTGTCAAACCAACCGGCCTGGAAGGGTAGTTTCCTGGGCTGACAAGCCTTGTGGCCAGCCTTCCACGAACCTTCCGAATTGTTCTTCCCATCGTCCAAATTTCAAATCCAAGTTTGGTCCTTCCTCAAATTGGTTGCCAAATTGCCCTACTCCCACCAACACCCAAAGCTGAGATTATGATGCGGTAGGCAACTGGGACTCGGTAACGACCAACAGCACGACCCAGACCCGGGGAGCGAACAGGCAAAACGAGATCACCAGTGTCAGCGGGGCGACGACTCCGACCTATGACAACAATGGCAACCTGACCAAGGATGAGAACGATAACCGGTTTGTGTGGGATGCCTGGAACATGATGGTTCAGGTCAAAAACGCATCGAATGTGGTCATTGTCACAATGGGTCGCGATGCCCTCCATCGCCATGTGAGCGATACGGAGGGAACTTCCCTGAAGGATCGATTCTTTGGTTTGAAATGGCAGATATTGGAGGTCAAGGTTGGATCAAACACGGTTTCCCGAAATGTCTGGAGCCAAGCGTATGTGGATGGGATGATTCTGAGAGACCGGGATACGGATAGTAACGGGACGATGGATGAGCGGTTATATTCCTTGCAGGATGCCAACTGGAACACGACAGGGTTGGTGAACCCAAGTGGCACCGTGGTGGAGCGGGACACTTACACACCCTTTGGGGTGGTAACCTTCCGGGATGCTTCCGGGTCGGCATTGTCCGCATCCACCAAGGATTGGGTTTTCCTCCATCAGGGAGGCGAGAAGATCGCGGCCGGGAATTACGAATTCCGGAATCGGATCTATAGCCCGACATTAGGAAGGTGGTTGTCCAATGATCCATTGGGATTTGATTCTGGAGATCTTGGATGGTACAGGGGGATCGAAAATAACCCAATAATAATGCTTGACCCGAGCGGGCTTTGGTCATTTGGAGGTGCTTTTGGGGGAATGGTCACTGGAGGGGGGGTGGGTGCCGGTGTTGGCGCGACTGTAGGTGCTCCGATTTTTGGAATCGGTGCATTGCCTGGTGCGATTGGGGGTGGGATAATTGGCGGCATTGGAGGATTCGTTGCAGGCGGTGTATTTACCGAACCAGCCTATTCCGCAATAAGTGGGAATCTTGACCTTCAAATTTCCGTGGCGGAAGAGGTAGGCATGGGTATCCTACTTGGGGCACCTTTTGGTGTTGTTGGAGGTATCTCAGGACCAGCCGGCTTTGCACTAACCAATGGCTCTTTTTGGACATCGAGTTCAGCATATTATTTAGGTCTTTCGGTGCCAGGGGCGACTATGACCGTATCTCATTGGGGAAAGCCGGGGATCTACCCGGGTTCTTGGGTGATGGTTGGCAAACCCGATTGGTTAAGTTGGATACTTGCTGGGGGGTGGGTGGTTGGTCCCTATTCGAGTGGCCTGCCGTATTCAGTTCCTGTCCAAAGTGTGGTACTACCAATTGGTAGCAAGATCCCCTGGTACGAATGGACTAAGATTTGGCAAAGAACGATAAAATAAAAACAGACCTTTTTTGGCGGAATTTAAAATTGCCATAAATGAATATTTTTAGGAGATTTAATAATGCGTGATCAAATTTCTGTTGAAAGAATTTCTTATCTTTGTTACTTGTGTTCATCTATATTTTTTCTATCTCTTGGAACATTATTTATTTTATATAACTATTTTATTCTCGCTTTAAATCGTCGAAAGGAAAAGCGGGTATCTTTAATACTTCTTCTTGGTTGCCTCAATATGTTTGCTGGACTTTTGCTGTTCCCATCGACGATAGTGCGTTTGCTTTGCTGGACTGCTTTTTTCATTGATCCTGGATGCTGGGACTTATGGAAATCTTTTATTGGAAGGAAATCTCCAAATTGAACTACACCAAGTTACTTAGTTTGAGTGATTTTTTAGGATTTTTTACCCAATTTTGGGACAATAATTAGTCGTCCCTGAAAAACCCTTCAAGGACCTTGAATTTGAGGTCGATTAACGTCATTTGGTATGGATTTATTTGCAAGGTTTGCTGGGGAACCCTTCGAAAAGCTGGCAAATAGTGGCGGCAAAACGCTTGGATGCGATGCCCTAATTGATTGGTTTTTCGCTTGCCAATGTGGTCTGGTTGGATCATCCTTTTGTCAGGTTGGCATCCAAATCCGATAGGGAAGGAATCCTTGGTGGTAACGAGCGTTGCAATGGGGACCGGTTTGCTCATGGAAACGGGGACCACCTAGGAACAAGAATATACCTCAATAAGGCAATGGGATTGATTTTATTTTCGTGGCTGTCATTGTTTTTGGGTTTCTAATCCTTAACTTTGATCGCCCCATTCTATCTGTTCCTGAGAGTTGTTTGGGAGTCGAAAGCTTTCACCAAGAAGCTCCACGCTGTGGTGACGCCCATTGGTTGCATATCTTGGTTTTTTATCCGGTATAGGTTGCAAAGCAGCTTTCCGTTTCCCAGAGGGTGACTTCGGTCACGGGAAAACCTTCCGAGCGGGCATGATCATAGATCAGCTTGGCAATGTTTTCCGCTGTGGGATTGGTATCCACCACATGGATCGGTTCGCCCTGACCCAAAAGGTAGGGCAGCACTGGATCATCCCGATGCAGAATCATGCGATGGTCCAGATTTTTGTCAATCCACTTTCCCACCGTCTCTTTCAGCCTGCCAAAATCCACCACCATGCCAAGGTAATCCAGCTTGTCGGCTTCCAATGTGATAACCGCCTTGCCATTGTGGCCATGGAGGTTTTTACATTTCCCGTCATAATGCAGAAGGCGATGGCCATAGCAAAAGTGGATTTCCCGGGTCACGCGGTACATTGGTTCACCTCATTGGCATAGGGAGTCGGGTCCAAAAGGTCAGCGTCGGCAAAGGCGTGACGGCGCTCGGCGCATTTGTTGCACGCACCACAGTGAATGTTTTTTTGGGGATGAATGCAGGAAAAAGTCAACTCCAGGGGCAAGTCCCTGCCTCGCCGCATGACCTGCCGCTTCCGAAGGCCAAGGTAGGGTAACCTTAGGGCCACATTTCCTTTAAGCGCCTGATTCAACACACCAACCATCCGTTGGAAAAATTCCGGGGTGGCATCCGAAAACGGATTCGATTGCAAGGGTGCCATGGCAAGGGTGGGAATGTTTTTCATGTGGCAATAAACCATTGGTTTGGCCAGCAAAAAAACATTTCGCCCAGGCAGAAACACGGCATC
This sequence comes from Planctomycetia bacterium, assembly GCA_005808665.1. Lineage (GTDB taxonomy): Bacteria > Planctomycetota > Planctomycetia > Gemmatales > Gemmataceae > SYLG01. The sequence goes on from SYLG01000009.1 coordinate 4,932, forward strand.
ATCGGGGGAATGTGCGTCCGGGATATCTTCACCCGTTGTCGACCAATGAAGGCCATACAAATCATCCACAGGTTGGGTCAGAGTAACCAAAGGGGCCAATTTGGGAGAGGCAACCGCCCGAAGGAAGCGAGCCAGGTGATCCTGTTCAATGGCTTCCCAATACAGCCCACATCGGAGGGTAATGGGGTGTACACAGGGGTGGACCTTTAACGCTTCCCCCAAAAGGATTGCACTGTCCAGTCCACCGCTAATCAGGATGGCAATATCCTGATTGGCACCATTTCCCATGGTTTGGGCATAGGATTCTGCAAAAGGCGTTGGGAAAGTATGGCTGGTCATGCTTTCATTGATAGCCAACCCACCCCTATCTGGCCGTCTTGCAAAAAAAAAGATGGGCGAAACCATTTTGGCGACCTTAGGCCCCCCGACCGGGAATCGTATAGTAACTGGGTAAACCAATCATGCCAACCCACTAGGATCCACAGGACCATGGAAGATACGGGAGCCTTTAAAGACCTTGGTTTTGTTCAGTTGAATCGAATGCTTGCCCCGTTCACCCATGCCGGGGTGGGTGGACCGGCCGAGGTATTGGCGGAGCCTCAAACGCGGGAGGACCTTGCCAGGTTGGTGCGCATTTGTTCGGCGCAAAAAGTCCCCCTCAAAATCCTGGGGGGAGGGACCAACCTTTTGATTCGAAGTGCCGGGGTGAGTGGTGTGGTGCTCCGGTTGGCCCAACCGGAATTTCAACACATCGATATCACCGGAAAAACGGTCCGGTGTGGTGCCGGGGCCGATACCCTTGACCTTATCAAGGCATGCTCCCGGGCAGGCCTTGGTGGCCTCGAATCCCTGGTGGGCTTTGCCGGCACCGTCGGTGGAGCCGTTGTCAACAATGCGGGAGACGAACGAAACGGGATTGGCCAATTGGTTCGCCGTGTTGAGGTTATGGAACAAAGTGGCCAAATCGTCCTGAGAGACAGCGAAGAATTGCGGTTTGGGGACCATTCGAGCAATATCGATGAACCGGTCATATTGTCCGTGGAACTGGTGCTGGAACCCACAGCGGAAACCCAATTGGTCCGAAGATTGAGGCGAGCGCTGATTCGCCGCATGGCCCATCAACCGCCTGTGCATCAATCGATAGGTCGCATATTCCGGGATCCTCGGGGGTTGGATGCGGCCGACCTGATTGCCAAAGCGGGTCTTGGCCGAACCAAACTCGGGGCCGCTGAGGTTAGCGACAGAAACGGGAACTTTTTCCTTACCAATCCCGGGGTGACCACGGAAGATATTCTTCGCCTTGCGGACCTTGTCCGGGAAAGGGTTCAGGAACGATTTCATGTCTCGCTCGAACGGGAAATCGCCGTCTGGTGAGGAAGAAAGGCCAAACCCGGATAGGGAGGTCTCCACTTCGGAAACCGGGAAAAAGCCACGGGCCAGACGCAAAAACGGTTTTGCCCAGGAAAAACCGGGCGATCCAGGAGGCCAAAGGGAAGGCACCCCAAATGGAGCCCCGCACCGGGGTGGATGGCCTGCATGGACTGTTCCCATCCCTGCCCTTTTAGGCATGGCCATCATCTATTTATTCGCCTGGGTGGGTACCCGTAATCCCGCTTTTGGTCCCAAACCCATTCCCCTTCAACAAATCCAAATTGTCCTGCCCTCCTGGCTCAACCGGGTCAAATTTCTGGACGAGGTTCGCTACCTGAGTGCCTTTCCCGCCACCGTAAACCCATCCTCCGGGGAAGACCTTTTCCACCTTAAGGCAGGCTTTGGCAAGCACCCTTGGGTCCGATCGGTCGATACGATAGAACTCCAGGAAGGGATCCTTACCGCAAAGGTTCAGTTTCGGATTCCAGTCCTCGAGGTTGGAGTCGATCCGGACAAAACCACTCGGGGAAATACCCGCTTTGTGGACGAGGCGGGCGTTCTTTTGCCGGTGGGGGAGTTTCCAGGTTTAACCAGGTTGGGAAATCCCGTGCCCGCCCCCAAAGGGGAACCAGGCCAGCTTTGGGGTGATCCCTTGGTGGAAGGTGGGGCTTCCCTCGCAGGATGGTTGCTTCGCCAAACCCCTCCCCTTCGACCGACCGCCATGGAAGGCCACCTTGGGGCTTGGCGACTGCAAATTCAGGACCATCCGGTTTTCTGGGGAACCGGAACCAACAATCCTGGCCGCTTGGCCATTCTGCGCCTGGCTTTGGAAAGTACCGGACCAAACCTGCCCATTGATGTGTCGGGCAAATGAAAAATGGTTTTTCCGTTTGAAAGTATGTTGCCAGGCCTGGGTTTTATAAGTAAAGATTCCTTTTTGCTCTCTTTGGGTTAACCGCCATCCTGTACAATACTTGGGATGCAGTTTGTTGATGTCGATTCCTCACAATTGAAAGCTGCCGCTTATGGTCGGTATTTCCCTGGTATTGGCTCTCCCGTTTTTCGCTCCGGCTGCGTTTCCAGAGGTTGTTCAGGCAACCCAAAAGGTCAATTACACCAAAGAGATCAAACCGCTCCTGGCTCAAAAATGCGTTTCGTGCCATGGTGAGGAACGACCACGAGGGGGCCTTCGGTTAGACACCGCCGCCAATGGCCTCAAAGGAGGCAAGTCTGGATCGGCAATTGTTGCCAAAAAGGCTGCGGATTCTCCCTTGATTATTGCCATTCACGGGGAGGGATCCATTGCCCGAATGCCCCTCAAACGCCCCCCCCTTAAACCAGAAGAAATTGCCCTTTTGACCCGGTGGATTGAGGAAGGGGCTTTAGCACCTCGTGATGAGGTTCCCACCCGACTCAACCAAACCCATTGGGCTTTCCTTCCACCGGTTCGACCTCCGGTGCCTTCCCTTCCCACCAAAGGGGTCCACCCGATCGACGCCTTCATCGTGGATCGCCTCCATAAGGAGGGGTTTTCCCCTTCCCCAGGTGCGGACAAGGCAACCCTGATTCGCCGGGTTAAACTCGACCTTGTGGGACTTCCTCCCACTCCCGCCGAGGTAGCAAACTTTCTGGAAGACAATCAACCCGACGCCTACGAACGGTTGGTGAACGGGTTTTTGGCATCCCCGCATTTTGGGGAACGGTGGGCAAGGCCCTGGCTGGATGCCGCACGGTACGCCGATTCCAATGGGTACAGTATTGACGCCCCAAGGTCCATTTGGAGCTATCGGGACTGGGTAATCAAATCGTTGAATCGCGATCAGCCCTATGACCAATTCCTGGTGGAGCAACTTGCAGGGGATATGTTGGCTAACGCAACCATGGACCAAAAGGTAGCCACCGGTTTTCACAGAAACACCCAGATCAATCAGGAGGGCGGGATCGACCAGGAACAATTCCGGATTGATTCGGTCTATGATCGCGTTGCCACCACCTCAACAGTGGTATTGGGTCTGACCATTGGTTGTGCCCAATGTCACGATCACAAGTATGATCCGGTCAGCCAACGGGAATATTTCAGACTCTTTGCGTTTTTGAACAATGTGGACGAGCCGACTTTGGAGTTTGCCTCAGACAAAGATTTTGCGGCCCGTGAAAAGGTTCGTGACGAAATCATTGACTACCACAAAAAGTTAAACGCAAAACACCCCGAAATTGTCACCCAAATGAAAGATTGGGAATCGATCCTTTCCCCTGTTTTCAAAGTGGATCAACCCCCTGAAATCAAGGACTCTTTTGACAGGGCCGTAGACAAACGGACCGAGAACCAAATTCGCCTTCTAACGGAGCTTTTCCTGAAGGATAGCAAAGATCCCAACTACATCGCTCACTTGAAAGCCCTGAATGCCAAGCGTAAACGCGAGCCAAAATTCGATACCACCCTCGTTGTCACGGAAAGGGAAAAACCCCGGACCACCTACATTCACATCAATGGCGACTTCACCCGCAAAGGGGAGGAAGTTTCGCCCGGAGTTCCTGCAGTTTTGCCCAGACTTACGGCTCGAAATCCCATGAAACCGGATCGGTTGGATTTTGCAAAATGGTTGGTGGATCCCGCCAACCCACTAACGGCCAGGGTCGCCGTGAATCGGCTTTGGCAATCCTATTTTGGCAGGGGACTGGTGGAAACTGAAAACGATTTCGGCACCCAGGGCACCCCCCCCAGTCACCCGGAATTGCTCGACTGGCTGGCCACGGAACTGGTCGCCAAGCAGTGGAGCTTGAAAGCACTTCACCGTGAAATCGTTTTATCGAGCACTTACAAACAGGCTTCCCAAACCAGAGATGACCTTGACCGGGTCGATTCTGGCAATCGGTTGTTGGGAAGGCAATCCAGGATCAGGCTCGAAGCAGAATTGATTCGGGACAATGCCCTGGCCGTCAGCGGTTTGCTCACGCCAACGATTGGCGGGCCCAGTGTCTTTCCGCATCAACCCCCAGGGGTAATGGAACTCGGCCAAATGAAGAGGCCTTGGAAAGTCAGCACAGGCCCAGACCGCTTTCGCAGGGGATTGTACACCTTTTTTTGGCGGGCGACCCCGTTTCCCGCCATGCTGGCATTTGATGCACCCAACTCGTTTCAAACCTGCACCAAACGCAACCGCTCCAACACCCCTATCCAGGCCCTAACCCTATTGAATGATGCTTCGTTTCTTGAGTGTGCTCAGGCCCTTTCCCAACGGGCCGAAAAAGAAGGAGGCACAACCGATCTGGCACGCATCGATTTCCTTTTCAAAGCCACCCTTGGGCGAAAAGCAACGCCGACCGAAAATCAAACGCTTGTGGAATTGCTTCGGGCAGAACGAAACGATTCCCAAACCGGGTTAACCCATCGGGAAAAAGACGCATGGTTGGCTATCGCCCGCGTGTTATTGAACACGGATGAATTCATTACACGAGAATAGGCGGAGTCCTTGTTATGAACCAAACCAATCTCCAATGTCCGCTTCTGAACCGTACCCGGCGACACTTCTTTCATGAATGTGGGGTGGGCATTGGATCCATGGCACTTTCTGCTTTGGCCAACCCAAACAGTGCCAAGGCGGAAAGACAATCCAAAGCGTTCACCCAACCGGCGGCTCCGCCCAGGGGACATTTTCCCGCCAAGGCAAAAAGTGTGATCTACCTTTTTATGGCGGGGGGACCGAGCCAACTGGAACTGTTTGATTACAAACCCGAACTGCAAAAAATGTCAGGAAAACCGATTCCGGATTCCTTCACGGCCGGAAAACGGTTTGCTTTCATGGATACTTTTTCCAAGGAAAAACCCAAATTGCTGGGCACCCAACGCAAGTTTAAACAACATGGAAAGTCCGGGGCATTCGTTTCGGAATTGTTACCCGAGTTTGCCAAAATCGTCGATGAAGTGGCAATTCTTAAAACAGTTGCCACCGATGTGTTCAATCATGCTCCCGCCAAACTCTTTGCCAACACGGGCTCGCAACAATTTGGCCGACCCAGCATGGGTTCATGGGTCACCTATGGACTTGGTAGCGAGTCTCACAACCTGCCCGGGTTTGTTGTTTTGCAATCGGGTCCCAGGGGTCCTCGGGGCGGAGCAGTGAATTGGGGTAGTGGCTTTTTGCCCACCGCCTATCAGGGTGTTCCCCTTCGGTCCGCAGGCGAACCGATATTGAACCTGGCGAACCCAAAAACGATTTCCAAAGCCCAACAACAACGGGCTGTTGATGCTGTGGCTGTCCTCAATCACCAACGAATGGTCGCAACCGGGGATCAGGAAATTGCCACCCGGGTCGCTGCCTACGAAATGGCATTTCGTATGCAGACGAGTGCTCCGGACCTGATAGACTTTTCGAGCGAATCTGCCCAGACACTTGCCCTGTATGGAGTGGAACCGGGCAAACCATCTTTTGCGAACCAATGTTTATTGGCAAGGCGGATGGTCGAACGGGGGGTGCGGTTTGTCCAGCTTTACCATTCCGAATGGGATCACCATGGGGGACCAGGCATTAGCCTGAACAAGGATCTGGAGGTTACTTGCCGGGATATTGATCGACCCATGACGGCTTTGATTTACGATTTGAAAGCACGCGGATTGCTGGACGAAACCTTGGTCGTTTGGGGGGGAGAATTTGGGCGTACCCCGATGGGGGAAATCCGGGAAAATACCGGGCGCAACCACCATATTGACACCTCGACCATGTGGATGGCAGGTGGCGGCATAAAGCCAGGCATCGTTCATGGCAAGACCGACGAATTCGGATTCGGACCGATCGAAGACCGGGTGCATATGCACGATATCCAGGCCACCATTCTCAATCAACTAGGCTTGGAACACACCAGGTTGACTTATCGGTTTCAAGGACGCGATTTCCGATTGACCGATGTCGAAGGCCAGGTTATTTCCAAAATCCTTGCTTAGCCGTCCCAGAAAAACCCCCAAACCGATTTTGGATTGGGGATGGGTTTTGCAGCCCTGATTTGGACTTGTCATTGGCACTGAAAATCCAAACTTTTCGCTAACGACTCGGCAAAAACGGGACCCTAAGCTTTTTCTTTAATGAAACGATTGTGCTTTGACAGGGACCTAACCAGCCATACGGCCCCTTTCCAAAGCGGCAATCTTTTATTTTTTCACCAATTTGGGATCAATCCTTGTGGCTCGGCGATAATCCTCCTCGGCATTTGCCTCATTTCCTTTCACCCGATATTCTTCGGCCCGCCGCAAAAGTGGGTAAGGGTCCTTGGGCGCCAACCGGGCAGCTTGACTGAGAAAGTGGATAGCTTCATCGTGCTTCCCAAGGTCCCCCCACAGAATGCCCAGAACACAGAGGATATCCGGGTTATCAGGGTCCATGCGAACGGCTTTGTTAATGTCGGTTAGGGCCTTTTCCCGGTCACCCCTTTCCCAGAAGCCAATGCCCCGAATGGCATAGTGTTCCGGGATACGGGGGTCCTTGATGATCAGGCGGGAGCAAAGTTCCAGGGTTCGTCTAAGGTCGCCCTTTTCGATCCTTTCCAATCCTTTGAAGGGAAAGGCCCGGATCATTTTTTCGTCCAGTTTCACGGCCTTGGCGTAGTCCACCAGGGCTTTTTCCGGTTCATCCATATCCAGCAAAACAAGACCTCTGTTGTAGTGATAACCGGGGTTGGCTGGTTCGAGACGAATCGCTTCCGTAAAAGAAGCTATCGACCTTTTGCGGTCATTCTTTTCCATGCAGGCGATACCCCGGATGTGATACGCCATCGCATTCCGCGGGTTTTGCCTGATCATTTCATTGCATTCCACGATGGCGACATCGTAGGCCCCTTTTTCAAAACGGGCCGCTTCCAGGTGGTGAAACGCCCGGGGATGTTTGGGGTCCAGGCGAAGGACCGAGCTGAAATCCGTAGCCGCACGATCAAATTCCCCCTGTTCCAAATAGGCCACCCCCCGGGTAAAATGGTTCTCGGTGTTGGTGGATTCGTGGGTAATCGCCTCTGTGTAATCGGTAATGGCAATGTCGTGATGGCCCCTGGTGCGAAAAGCGTTTCCCCTTGCCGTAAGAGCATGGACGAATTGGGGCCTAATCCTGATCGCCTCGGTAAAGTCGGCGATGGCATCATCCGTCCTGGCAAGGGCGAATTGGGCACTTCCCCGCACATAGTGGGCATCCGGATTTTCCGGAACGATTCGAAGCGATTCGGTGCAATCCTCAATGGCCTGACGGAAGGTTCCTTTTTCCAGGCAGACCATTCCTCTCGAAGTCCAGGTTTCGGCCAAAGCCGGTTTCAGACGAATTGCCTCGGAATAATCGGTAATGGCACCCTCAAGGTCCCTCATCCTGTAACGGACATTTCCCCTTATATGCCACGCCTTGGCTTCTTCTCGGGCAAAATTCACAGCTTCATTGGCCAAACGAAGGGCCGTGGCGATCTCCCCATCATTGGTGGCATTCTGCAACTGTTCCTGGGCCTGTTCCCAAGGTTTGATGACCGGGGGGGACGATTGCTTGGCTACTTTGGATTCAACACCCGCCTGTTTGATTGGGGTCCATTTGTTTGGGGTGGTAGGAGAGGATTTGGCAAACGGTTTTACCTTGGTAGCAGGGTTGGTCTCCATCGCTGGTTTGACATCCACCGACTGGGAACAACCCACCAATATTAGGAAGGCAGTTTGCCAAATTTTTTTTACAACCATGATGTTATCCTTCCGCAAAAACGGTTTTTGGCTTGGTTGCTGGGGTCCGGGCGGAAATCCCTTGCTAAAGGCCAGGTTGTCAGCAGGCACAACAACCGCAAATCAAGGATGGTGCGTTGAATGAATCCAAGGCACCGAGGGCCCATCACAAGGCCCAGGTAGGTGAGAGTATTCTAACCTTTATTGGCAAGGAAAGCAACCCAAAGCGATTTCATTTGGATAATTGGGTAGATTTGGCTAAATAGAGAAAACGAAATTTGCTAATTTTCCTTTGGGTCCTTCTCCAGTGATGAGACTACTGGGAGGAACCCTGCAAATCCCAACCCGGCGGTTGCCACGATTAGTGTTACAAGGTTAAGTAGAATGCTAAAGCCATGGAGATGGTTGAATTTGGCCCTTTGGAGGCCTGCTTCCTGAATAGGATGGGTTTCCTTGGACAAAAGGGCTTTGTGGAGGGAATCCGTTTTTGCCAAGCGCATTTGGGTTAGCTGTTTTTGAAACGCCCAGCCACAAATCACCAGAAGCAAACCCACCCCGATTATCTGAACCCGGATACGATGCATTCGGCCCTGTTTTTGCCACACAACAGCTGTAAGCAAAGAGGCCAAGGCCAACCAGACTTGGACCTCATAATAGGTAGGAAAAACCGCCGAGACAGCTTGACCTGCCAGGAGGCTTCCCTGTTCCTTCCGCAAGGGATCGGGAAATTGGGAGCTTGGGGGAGCTTGGTCGAAAATAACCGGGACGGGTAACCACCAAGGTCGTTGGTTGTCAGGCAAGGATGTCAAGTCAGAAAAGGTGGCAAAAATGCCTAAGCCAATAACCAAGGTGAAAAACCAACCGATCCCAACCCAGGCACCCATAGATCCAATGTGAAGGATTCGTACCATTGCGGATAATGCGCCTGAGGGTTTGATTTGATTCTCCGTTCCGGCCAGGATGCGCCGAATGTTTGAGGTATGGGTAAGAAGGACTCCCAGACCGGAAACCAAACCCAAAAGTGTTTGGCCCAAACGAACTTCTCCAAAAGGATCTTTTTCCACCAAAACCGTGGCAATAAGGGTTCCAGCGGCCGCAAGGCTGGCTAAAGAGACCATCCTCCACGCCAAAAGGAAAAGAATCCAGATCGCAAGGGATGCCAGAAACGGGCCGGGTAGGATGACCGCAGTAATTCCTCCGGCGGTAGCGACCCCTTTTCCACCCTGAAACCGTAACCACACGGGAAACAAGTGCCCAAAAAACGAAGCCATTCCCGCAAGGATGGCCACCCAAACGGGAAATCCTTTAAGGGCAAGGGCCGTTGGAATCGCCCCTTTCAGAAAATCGAGGGCAAAGACTGATAAGCCAATCTTCCAGCCTAAAACCCTGCCGGCATTGGTTGCCCCAATGTTGCCGCTACCCTGTTTGCGAAGGTCAATTCCCTTGGCCAGCCCGGCAAGAAAACCAATGGGAATGCTTCCCAGGAAATAGGCGGCGAACCACAAACCAACCATGGTCCAAGTCACAAAACGCCTCCTGTTGGGAAGGGATCAATTAAAGGAAAGGCAAATCATGAGAACCAAGGGGGGGAGGATTCCCAGCCGTCTTAGCACCCTTTCGTGGAAAGTACCCCTACTTCAGGCCGAAATCAGATAAGGTGAAGATCGAGCGGAAAACATACTTGGGTTCAAACAATTCCCGGGCACCCGCCTTGCGATCCACCAAACAGATTACGGCAACCACAACGGCACCGGCGTCTTCGGCCGCATCCACAGCAAGCTTGGCACTTGTGCCTGTACTCAAAACATCATCCACAATGATGACCCGGCTTCCGGGCATAAGCACTCCTTCCACCCGCTGTTTGCTGCCATGATCTTTGGCCTGTTTACGGACGAAAAAACCCTCAAGGGTAAGGCCCTTTGCATGACGGGCCATGGCAAGGGTGGCGGTAAGTGGCAAAGCACCGACCTCAAGCCCCCCTGCCCCTGAAAAATCCAGGTCCCTAGCAAGGTCCTGAAGGCCTTCACCAATCAAGGCGACTGATTCCGCGTGAAACATCACCAATTTGCTGTTGATGTAAAACGAACTTTTTTTGCCCGAAGCTAGGGTAAAGTCACCATGAAGGATTGCCCGTGAAGCAAAAAGCTCCTGCAACCGTTTTCGATTGAAAGCCATTTCATTTTCCAAGTGGTATCTATACGGCTCAAATGCCTTTGGGGGCTTGGCCTAATTTTTCCGGAAATCTTCGGTTAAACCCGAATTGATTTCCAACTTGTGATATTGATACGACTCCAACAACTCCCCGACGCTTTTGCCGTCTTCGGCCCAACCAAAAAGCTCGAGACGGATTGGAAAACCCGAATCGGCGGCGAAGGTAACGATCGTGCGACCAAATTCGTTGGTTTTATTGGTGGAAGGAGACTGAAGGACATCAACCGTGGTGCAGGTTTTTCGGTCCAATTCGCCCTGGGTCACCCGAACTTTGGTATCATCCTCATCGGGCCAAAGGTCCCAACTCTTCCTCAACCGGTTGAAAAGGTTCTGGAAACCTGCCTCGTCAATTCCATGGCGACTGGTGGCTCTTGAAAGAGGATCATCCAGCCCCATGCTGATGAAACCCAAATTTCCCAAAAACCCGGCCGACTTGCCTTTCATACGCTTGGGGTTGGTTTCCAGACAAAATACCCCGACCTGCCCACTGAGGGCTTTGGGCTCCTTCCACGCCATGCGTACTTTGAAGGGGTGTTGGCGAACCATCATATCAATGACCTGCTCCGCCCCCAATTTTCCGTTAAGCCTTTCCTTTTTGTGGAGCTCCAATTGATAATCCGTCACCTTTGCCATTTCCGCAAACGAACGGGCAAGGAGGGCAAGGGCTTTGGTTCGGTCCGCCTCATCAGCATGGTGGTGGAGGGCTTCGGGAGCGGCAATGGTCCCGGCGGCCTCGTTGGGTTCTTCGGGCCAAAAATTGGCGCCCGACAAAAGGGCAACCCCAAGCACCGACCCCCAGGCTACATTCCAGCCATAACCCCGGATTTTCGCTGAGCCTTGCTCTCCTTGGGTCATTTCTGAAACCTCTGCCTTTTGGCTACACTATGGTTTGGATTATAAAATACCCGTTCCTTGTTTGGAACTCCAAGGCAAGTTTTCCTCAAGTTTTGTTTAGAGCAACCCAAATGAGCCAAAATATTCAAATTCAAACCGTGGTTTCACCTCTTTTTGAGGAAAACGCCTACATCATCTGGAAAAATGGGCAATCTGAGGCAATTGTCGTCGATCCCGGCCTTGACCCCGATGCCATTTTGGGCCTTCTCAAAAAACATAACCTTCGCCTAACACACATCTTCAACACCCACGGTCACGCCGACCACATTGCCGGGAACGAAGCTATGAAAAGCGCCTTTCCCGAGGCGATATTGCTTATTGGTTTGAAGGACGCCCCCATGCTTTCGGATCCAATCCTAAACCTTTCCAAAAAGTACGGAATTGCCATACGAAGTCCCAAGGCTGATCGACTCCTTGAAGAGGGTGATAAGGTCCAAGCATTAGGAATGAGCTTTGAGGTTCTCGACTTGCCTGGACACAGTCCCGGACACATTGTTTTTGTTTGGCACCCTGACCCAAACAGTAGCCAATCCACCATCCTGGTGGGTGGAGATGTCCTATTCCAGGATTCCATAGGACGAACGGACTTTCCGGGTGGAAGTCACAAACTATTGATCGAGGGAATCAAAACCAAACTATTTATTCTCCCCCCAGACACCCGGGTACTCACTGGGCACGGCCCAATTACTACCATCGGGCGCGAGATACGGGAGAATCCATTTTTGCAATAGGCCTACCGGTATCGCTCGATTTCCAGGCACCTCCAAAATGAGGCCTTAACCAGGCCCAGCCAAAGGGCAATCAAGGGCCAACCCGCAAGTGTCACGGTTAATAGTTCATGGTTCATTTTTCCTTGGTAATCCGGAATGCGACTTTGATCTGGGCAATGGCCAGTTTTGTCTCAATTCCGCTATTTACTGATATTCGGCAACGGGTACATCCCCTCAAAAGATGCCCAAACACCAATATCCAGCTGGAAACGGTGAAACCCATTATTCTCCCTTTACCGATTACCAGGTGAAGACACCTCCCAGCTTGCATAGGTTGCGTTTAGGGACTTTCTCCATCCATTTCCGTGGTTTCGGTTTTTCTCCACCAGGGGAGTTTGCCATGAACCCAATTCGGCGGGGCTTTACCTTGATCGAGCTTTTGGTGGTGATCGCCATCATTGCCATCCTTATTGGCCTGTTATTACCTGCGGTACAAAAGGTCCGGGAAGCGGCCAACCGGATGAGTTGCACCAACAACATGAAACAACTCGGACTTGCCGGCCAAAATTATCATGGAACCATGGGCAACTTCCCGGCCGCCTGGCAACTCCCCATCCCTGGACCTACCACCGGCAATGTTTGGTCCAATCCGGTATACTGCGCAACTCAGGTCCGTATGGATCCCTCCTATCCAGGTGTACCCCGTTTTACCAACCTTTTGGTGGAATTGATGCCCTTTATCGAACAGGACAATCTGGTAAAACAGTGGGATTCCAATGTTATTGGAAACAATATCGGGCCAGCAGGTTCCATTGCCTCCCAAGTGGTCAAAGCATTCCTTTGCCCCAGCAGTAATCTTGCATCCCAACCCCAGGCGACCGTCTCGGGAAATGTATATGGTTTGAACTCGTATGGCGGGATTGCCGGGACCTATTCCTTTCGGGCCTACAACGGTAGTGCTTATCAGATCTCCAATGATGGCGTTTTTTACATCAACAGCCGTATTCGGCTAACCGACATTCACGATGGCACCAGCAATACTTTTCTTTTCGGGGAACGGTACCACCTGGATCCCGAGTTTGATCGGATGTATATCAACTATCCGATCAAGGGATGGAGTGGTTGGGCCTGGTGTGACCAACCCAACTCCATTGGGGATTACCTGGTAGGTGCCGCCCAACCGATCAACTGGAAGGTCCCCAAGGAAGCAACCGGAGCCAACAGTTCTTCCAATCCATGGGTTCAAATGCGGCTTTCGACCATGGGATCCGGTCACCTTGGTGGAGCCAATGTGGGATTGGCGGATGGTTCCGTTCGTTATTTCAAGGAAAGCACCGACATTGCCTTGTTACGAGCACTTGTAACCCGGACCAAGGGGGAGGTAGCAACCCCGGAATAAAGTCCGAATGGGCCTATCGTTTACCTTCGTCGCATTGAGTAGCCAGGTCCAATTCATAAGCAAGTCCCTCCCTTGCGGGTGGGGTTTGGGGGCCTGGGGTGAGGCAATGCAGGTCCCATTTTTCGCTGGCAAAACCAGCCTGACGGATCAGCCATTGCGATTCACCGTAGCGTTCTACCGGAAATAGGGCACAAAGAACGGGTTTGTATTTGAGAGAGTCGCCTTCTGCGGCACCAAGGGTATGTAACACACAGCCCTTGTTAAAAAAGACACACCAATGATTGTCCACACGGAGGCTTCGAACGCCCATTTTCTTTCGATGGGAAAGAAATCCTTCTTTTTCCACGAGCGTTCGGGCGGTTGGCCGCAGGAGCGCCAACGCCCTCTCAAGAACACTTTGAATGCGCTTGGCAACTTCAGGTCCAATGGGTGGTCGGCTGTTTTTGCAGCAAAGACCTTCGCATCCCCGGCCAAAGGTACATTCAAACCGGGCCTCGTTCAGGTTGACCACATTAGCGTTTACCATATTCAGGGACATGGCACCGGGAAGGGAGGATTGTTCATCGGTTTTTGCTGCCATCGGTGGGAAACTCCGCCAATTTGGGTCCATGGGTGTATAAAAAAAGCGGGACGCAAATCATTGCATCCCGCAGGGAAATGGGCCATTCTAAAGGCCGGCTTTACTTTTCCTTTTTGGGGATGTGGGCCAACTCTTCTTTGACCTCGGCATAGTGGCTGAATTCCATGGTGAATGAGGCTTTCCCTTGGGTGGATCCCCGGAGGTCCGTGGTGTACCCAAAAAGTTCCGCAAGGGGAATTTGGCCAATGATGTTCACCCGGCCCATGTTGGTGGCGGATTCCATGATAATACCACGGCGGCGGCTAATGTCGCCCGTGATAAAGCCCATAAAGGTATCGGGCCCCACCACCCCAACCTTCATGATAGGTTCAAGCAGCACGATACCGGCGTTGACTTGGGCGTCCCGGAAATTTTCCCACCCGGCAAGGCTGAAAGCATCCTGGGAGGAGTCGACCGCATGGATCTTGCCATCGATGAGACAAGCCTCGATATCGACACAGGGGAATCCGTATTTGGCACCCTTGACGGCGGCCCGGCGAATCCCATCTTCTGTCGGTTTGATATACTCCTTGGGAACCGAACCCCCAAAAATCCGGTCATGGAAATAGATGTTGTTGATATCGGGCTTTTCGCCCTCTTCTTCTACCTTTTTGTGCCACTCGGTTATGGCTTCCGGGCTAAGGCGTTTGTATTCAACAACCACCACCGCGAATTTGCCCCGACCACCCGTTTGTTTGACATACTTGGTTTCCTGGGTAATGTCTTTGGCAATGGTTTGGCGGTAGGCGACCATAGGCTTTCCGGTGGTCACTTTTACGCCTGGAAACCTTTGAATCTTGTCTACCGAAACTTCGAGGTGGAGTTCACCCATGCCCGAAATAATAAGCTCGTTGGTTTCAGGATCGGTGTGGGCTTTAAGCGTGGGATCGTCCCGGACCAATCGGCCAAGGGCATCGGCAAGTTTGCTTTCGTCGGTACTTTTGTCCGGAATGAGCGAACAACTGATGACTGGTTTGGGGAAATTGATCGATTCGAGGGCGACGGGTTTGTCTTCGTCGCAAATGGTGTTTCCCGTGTAGGTCTGTTTTAGGCCAATAACCGCCACGATCATTCCGGGACCGGCTACTTCCAATTCCACACGCTTGTTGCCCATCATCCGATAGATGCGCCCAATGCGCTCGGACCTTGTGTTGGAAGTGTTCGTGACGGTGTCACCGGGCTTGAGTTCGCCCGAATAGACCCGGACATAGACCAAATCGCCTGCGGTGGCATCCGCAACCGTTTTGAAGGCCAAGCCCGAAAAAGGCACCTTGGGGTCGGGGGGCCGCATTTCCTTGGCTTTGGTTCGAGGCACGATTCCTTCCACCGGAGGTCGATCCAGGGGGGAAGGGAGGAAATCACAAACAGCGTCGAGTAGGTGCTGGACCCCATGAAAGGTTTTGGACGAACCGCAAAGGACGGGAGTGAAAAGGGTCTCAATGGTCCCTTTGCGAATGGCGTTCTTGAGGATCTCTTCGGGAACTTCTTTGCCATCAAGCAACAATTCCGCCACTTCATCCGAAGCCAGGGATGCCTGGTCCAGCAACAGGTGGCGATATTCTTCGGCTTGGGCTTTGTGTGATTCCGGAATTTCAACAAGCGAGAAATCCACATTCTTCTTATCGTTGGGATTGCGTTCGATGAACTTCATTTTTACGAGGTCAATGACGCCCTTAAAATCGGTGTAGGCACCAATGGGGAGGGTAAGGATGCAGGGTTTTGCCAGGAGTTTTTCTACCATCTGGGTTACGCAAGCAAAGAAGTCGGCGCCTGTCCGATCCATTTTGTTGACATAGGCCAACCGCGGCACCTTGTACTTGTTGGATTGGAACCAAACGGTCTCGGATTGGACCTCAACCCCACCCACAGCACAGAAAACACCAATGGCCCCATCAAGGACCCGGAGGGATCGTTCAACCTCGGCCGTAAAATCCACATGCCCGGGGGTATCAATGATATTAATCATGTTGTCGCCCCAGTCGATGGAGACGGCGGCAGAGTTGATCGTGATCCCCTTCTGGCGCTCCAAAGGGTCAAAGTCGGTGGTGGTGTCGCCGGTATCGACATCACCCACCCTGTGCTTTGTTCCCGAGAAGTAAAGGATTCGCTCGGTTGTGGTGGTTTTGCCGGCGTCGACATGGGCAATGATCCCGATGTTGCGCACATTTTCGAGCATGGGTTATTGGCCGGGGCAGGTTTGGCTCCCGGCACTCCTCTGTAAGG
Organism: Planctomycetia bacterium; assembly: GCA_005808665.1. Lineage (GTDB taxonomy): Bacteria > Planctomycetota > Planctomycetia > Gemmatales > Gemmataceae > SYLG01. The sequence goes on from SYLG01000009.1 coordinate 21,038, forward strand.
TGGATTCCCAAATGCCGCATCCGCCGCGGAGTTGAGTAATCCAGGCACTAAAGCAAAAAAAACGATCCAATCGGAGCTTGCTTGGCAGGTTCCGTTTGGAAGGCTTGAATGAGGTATTATGACAGATGCGTTCGTTTTTATCGAGGGGAAAAGCTAAAAAGGAGATGAAGAATCCGAGAAGGGGTGCGGCCTAATCTCCCTATTTTGCCCAATCATCCATACAGGGCTTTCCAAACGAGCCAAATCAGGCCGGTCATCACCCCGGTTGCCAAAAGTGCTCCAGCCAAGTATCCAAGTTTGGCCCAAAAACGAATGGGTCGAGGATCCTCTGGCCGTTTTTTGAGTTTTTTGGAACCAGACTTTCCCTGACTTACAGGGGGTTTTCCAGCATCTTCCCCTGGGGTTTGGTTAACCAGTCGATGGGTAAGGTCCCGAAACTCTGGTATGTCCTTGAGGGAATGAAAGGGGCCTTCCATAGAGCGGGAGGCCCGGATATTTCGGTCGGTAATGTTCGTTGCATCCCCCAAAAGACCCTCCTTGATCGACCTTCTGACCGCACCCAAGGTCCCCATTACAGAGTGAATCTCCTCATTTTCATCTTTCCAGGAAAGGTACCAGTGCTCCTTTTGAGGCTGGTTGGTGGTGGGCAGATGGGTTTTTCGGGTGCTTCGGCCGGTTAGGTCTTCGATAAACTCGCGGCAATCTTTGGGCCGAAGCATGGGGTCTGCACTCATCGCCCGCCGAACGGCCCAGGCGACCCGTTCACTTACCAGCGGGTTGATCTCCCGGATAGGGGTATATTCATCGTGGATTTTTCGCATCCAGGCATCCAGGGGATTGGCCTGTTTGAAGGGGGTTACTTTGGTCAAAAGGGAGTAAAGGGTAGCTGCCAGGCTGTAAATATCGCATTTAATGGTTGCGTTTTTGGCGTTTTTGAACTGTTCCGGGGCCATGAAATGCGGGGTACCCAAGCCACGGCCGGTTCGAGTCAGGTCGAGATCTGCTTCCTGTTCCTTAACCAATCCCAAATCCGTGACCTTTGCCACCCTTTCCCCGGTGGTTTTGTCATGAGTCACCAGGATATTGTCTGGTTTTACATCGCGGTGGATAAGGTTGTGGCGGTGGGCCCGATGGAGCCCTTGGGCTACCTGCGCAATGAGCCGAATCCCCTCCACCTCATTCAACGGGGCCTCCCGGTCGATCAGCTTGGCAAGGGATTCGCCTTCCACAAACTCCATTACCAAATAGGGGATCCCATTGTTTTCGCCATAATCCAGGGCCCGAACGACATTCGGGTGTTCGATAGTGGAAGCGGCTCGAAATTCCTGTTCAAAGCGTTTGAGCATGACAGGGTTGTCGACCATTTCCCCGTACATCAATTTGATTGCGACAATCTCCCCATTCTGATCATTTCGGGCCTTTACAACAGTGCCCATTCCACCTTCCGCAATCCTCCCCAAAATTGCGTAATTGCCTAATCGGTCCGGTAAAGCGAAAGGATGGTATTTTGCAGCCATGAACCCGTCCCAAAGGGAAAAAGGGCGACTCTCATCAATTCTATGCCCTACCGGTCCACCGATCGAAAGGATTCAAAGGTCGTGTCCCAAAAGGACAACAAGGGTTGTAAACCCTTGGCGAAACCAAACCATCTGGCGGGTTAAAAACCTGGATTGGTTGAGCGGAAACACACAATATGCCTACTCCAACGCTGTGGATTTAGCCAAGTCAAGGAAAACAATATGGGACGGGTTGCCGACCGGGGTGTAATGCCCAGTAAACTTGAGGCTGCCGGTATTGGGATCCACCGAGAAGGTTGTGAGGTTGTCTCCCCTTTGATTGCAGCAATAAAGGAACCGGCCGCGGGGATCGAAGTTGAAGCTTCGTGGATAATTTCCGCGGGTCCATTCTTCCCCAATAAACGAAAGTTGCCCCTTTTGGTCCACGGAAAAAATTCCAATGCTATCGTGCAGCCTATTGCCCGCATAAACAAACCTGCCATCCGGAGAAACCAATATCTCGGAGCAAAAATTACTGCCCGCAAAACCCGGTGGCAGGCTGGAAATGGACTGTCGGGATTGCAACCTCCCGGAATCGTAGTCAAAAAGCACAATGTTGGAGCCTTCTTCCTGAAGGGAGTAAAACCATCGCCCATTGGGGTGAAAATGAAAATGTCGGGGACCGTCTCCCGGAGGCAGCGATGCGGTGGGTGTTTCACTTGGGGTCAGTTTTCCATTTTGATCGTCAAATTTCCAGACAAAAATGGTATCAAGCCCCAAGTCCACATGAATGACAAAGCGTCCAGAGGGATCGGCCTGGATCATATGGGCATGGGTTCGATCATGACCGCTAAACGCAAAACTGCCAGGTGGGGCATTGGTCGCTTTTGTCGGCCCAATTTTACCCCCATCGTTCTTGATATCAGTAGCCGGACCCAAACGACCATCGGCAAGGATCGGCAAAACCGAAACGGAACCTCCGAAATAGTTGGCTACCAAAACAAACCGCCCGGAAGGATGGAGGCTTACATAGGTTGGCCCAGCCCCGCCGGAACGGACAGTGTTGAGTAGTCCCAATTTTCCATCGGCCCGATTGATGCCAAAGGCACTAACCGTACCTTCCCTGGTTTCTCCAACCCGATCGGTTTCATTGGCAGAATACAAACGGGTTCCTGCAACATTCAGGGCAAGGCAGCTAGGGCTCGTTCCCATTTCGTGGATGCCGGCAGGATCCAGAACGCCTGTGCTGCGATCGACCCGAAAAAGATGGATGCCTCGGCCATTGCCTGGAGGCAGGTCCACTTGGGTGGGCAAAACATCCCGAAGGGGGGAACTAAAGGTTCCGACATAGGCGATGAGCGGACCCACACCTTTCTCCCCGGGAACCAACCCGGTAAAAAGGGGTCCAGCTCCTGTGGCAGCCACCGAGGATTTCAGAAAAGACCGGCGCGAATCAAAAAGGGCTTGCATGGGAACCCTTCCAAAGAAAAGGCAAAGGCAAGTAGCCTGATACGGACCAAAAACCGGAATTCAAAAGGAGCTCCCCAAGAATTCAGACATTGGTATTTTGGAATATCCTAGCGGTTTTGGGTAAGGACGAGGCCAACCCTTGGGTGGTATTTTCACACCCCCTGTTTTTGCTTCAACCACCCGTTTTGTGCGCCCATTGGACCAAATGCCACCTGTTCGTTTTCCGCAAAAATCCATCCCCCCGCTTTTGGCAGGCCAGGTTGGCCATTGTTCAAGCTCGGCCTGGATAGGCCGATTCCTGAAGAGTTGAAGGCGAAATGCCTCGTTGCCACCCTACCAGACAGTGACCCCATACCTTAGTATGTCTGTTGGCACTCAAATTCATTTTTTGGAAATCGGGGCGGAATGCGCTACTCGAAGGTCTATCTCGAGTCGTTTGGCTACTACTTGCCCCAGCAAGTCGTATCCACCGCAGAGCTTGAGGAACGATTATTGCCCCTGTACAAGGAACTCCGCATTCCCCCTGGGCAACTTGAGGCGATGACGGGAATTACCGAGAGGCGCTATTGGGAACCCGGCTATTCGGTCACCCAGGGTGCGTTGGAAGCGGCCAAGAAGGCAATCGCCAAAACCAATGTGAAACCAGAGGACATTGAGGTCGTGATCTATGCGGCCGTCTGTCGTGAAAATTTCGAACCCGCCTCGGCGTGCCATGTTGCCGCAGGTCTTGGAGTAAGCCCCAACGCTTCGGTGTTTGACATTTCAAACGCCTGCCTGGGAGTCCTCAATGGCATCATCGACATTGCCAATCGTGTCGAATTGGGACAAATCCGGGCGGGGTTGGTGGTTTCTTGCGAAACCTCGCGGGAGATCATTGATACCATGATCCAAAAAATGATGACCGAGCGGAACATGGATACTTTCAAGTCATCCCTCGCCACCCTCACCGGAGGGTCAGGTGCGGTTGCCGTGCTGGTTTCCGATGGAAGTTTCAACAAAGAGTATCGGCGCAAGCTGGTGGGGGGAACGACCCAAGCCGCCCCCCAACATCATGGGCTTTGCAAATGGGGACTTGCTCCTGCCGCTTTTGATTTTGCCGCCACCGCCCCGGCTATGGCAATGGGTCATATGCTAAACCTTGCAAGGCAAGTCATGTCCACGGATTCTGTAGCGGTCCTCAAACACGGGGTGGACCTTGGCCTTAGAAACTGGCGCAATTTCCTCCACAAGTTTGGCTGGGCCAGCGACTTGATTGATAAAGTCATTTGCCACCAGGTTGGCACTCCGCATCGTGACACGGTTCTCAAAGCCCTTGGAATTGACCGGGCCAAGGATTTTTCCACTTATCACTACCTTGGAAACATTGGCACTGTTTCCCTCCCCTTGACGGCGGCCCTCGCCGAAGAACGGGGATTCCTGAAGCCCGGTGATCGAGTCGGCTTTCTGGGCATTGGCAGCGGGCTCAATTGTCTAATGCTTGGCATCGACTGGTAACCGACCTGTGAACGCCGCCGTCCCCCAAGCCCATCCGTTGCTCAAAACAACCCCAAAACATTTCACCCGTCACCAATCCCACATCGCCTGGTATGAAGCGGGGCAAGGTCACCCCGTCATTTGCCTTCATGGGAATCCCAGTTGGTCCATCCTTTTCAGGCCCCTGTTTACAGGTTTGGGTGATGGCCTTCGGGTGATTTCGATGGACCAAATGGGGTGTGGCCAATCAGGGATGCCCAAAGGGAACTATGGTTGGAACCTTGAAAGCCGGATGGCCGATTTTGGGGCATTTGTTGATCATGTTGCTCCAGAACAAAAAGTCTCCCTTGTGGCCCACGACTGGGGCGGAATGATCGCAACCTCCTGGGCGGTACGGAACCCCCACCGGATCGCCTCGATGGTTCTGATGAACACCGCTGCATTTCCTCTACCCAATCGAAAAACCCTACCCCGAACCATTGGCTGGTGCCGGGCCCCCCTTATTGGGACCATACTCACCCGGGGTTTTAATGCCTTTTTGCGGGGTGCCATTCGCTATTGTTCCACCAGGAAACTTTCGCCGATGGTGGCCGCGGCCTACCTTTCCCCCCATGACAGTTGGTCACGGCGCCGGTCAATTCAAGCATTTGTCAATGACATCCCGCTGAACAAAAACCATCTGTCCTGGCCAACGATTCTTGAAACCCAAAACCGGCTAGGCCTCCTCAGGGACAAGCCTGTCCTGTTGCCCTGGGGCCTATTGGATTTTGTCTTCGATGGCGATTACCTTGCCGAGTTTCAAAGGCATCTTCCTCAGGCCAGGGCTATTTCCTACCCCCATGCCGGGCATTGGCTCCTGGAAGATGAACCAGAAGCAGTCACCTTGGAAATCCGCAAATTCCTCCAGCAAAATGTCCTGGTACCCGTGCCATGAACCATGCGGGCACCCATGGCAACATCGTTGGTGCCCTGGCCCATCAGGCCCGTACACAGCCCGCTTTTCACGCACTTGTCGAGCCTAAACATCCCGGAGTAAGGCAGGTCGCCCGGTCGGTAACCTTTTCCGAATTAAATGAATTGGCAACCACACTGGCCAAGGGCCTTGCCCATTACGGATTTGCCCCTGGGGATCGGGTGGCCCTGTTTGTTCCCCCTTCAATAGAATCCTTTGCCCTTATTTTTGGCCTGTTTCGGTTGGGGGTCACCCCGGTTATGATCGACCCAGGACTTGGCATTCGAAGCATGGGACATTGCCTGGAACAAGCCAGGCCATCCGGGTTCATCGGCATCACCAAAGCCCAGGTGGCCAGACTCCTGTTTGGATGGGGTAAATCCACCATTGTCCGGTCCATACAAGTGGGCCCTGCCCTGCCCGGAGCGGGGGTAGAATACAAATCGGTTTTTCGTGCCGGCACAACGCAACGATTAACCGACCTTCCCCGGTTGGACTATGCCGGGGCTTCCTCCCCGCCTGCGGCAATCCTTTTCACATCGGGCTCCACCGGCCCGGCCAAAGGTGTCGTTTATACCCACAGCCACTTTTATTCTCAGCTTCGGCTCCTTGGGGAACATTTCGGCATGGGGCCGGGCGATATTGATATCCCAACTTTCCCCCTTTTTGGGTTGTTTGGCCCGGCACTGGGTATGCAGGAAGTCATTCCGGTGATGGATTTCACAAGGCCCGCCAAGGTGAATCCTGCCATGCTTGCCCAACTGGTCAAGTGCTACCAGGCGACCAGCCTTTTCGGATCGCCCGCACTCCTTCGCCGACTTTGTGACTATGCGGTACCAAGGGGTATTCGGCTCGATAGCATCAAGCGGATCGTCTCGGCGGGAGCCCCCGTACCAAGTGATGTTGTCGCAAAGACCAGGTCCCTTCTATCCCCCCATGCCGATGTTCACACACCTTATGGTGCGACCGAGGCGTTGCCCGTTGCCTCGATTTCCGGCCACGAAATCCTTGGCGATACCTCGGAGGAGACAAGGCGGGGAAGTGGCGTATGTGTTGGACGGGCAATACAAGGCATTGAGGTGCGGATAATACGGATCTCTGATAACACAATGCCCCAATTTCGCCAGATCGACCTGGCAAAAGTGGGTGAGGTAGGTGAAATCGCCGTATCTGGCCCAGTAGTCACCACGGAATATTTCCAACGGCCTGACCTCACTGCCCTGCACAAGACCATTGGGCCGGATGGCACCCTGTTCCATCGCATGGGCGACCTTGGCCATTTGGACGAAGCAGGCCGTTTGTGGATGTGCGGACGAAAATCCCAGCGGGTCCAAACCAAGAACGGAACGCTATTTACCGAAGCTATTGAGGGAATTTTTACCGGGATGAAAGGCGTAAGGCGCACGGCTTTGGTTGGAGTGGGACCGGAGGGCTCTAAATGCCCGGTGTTGTGGGTTGAACCTGACGGATCCATTGCCTGGAAAGTGCTTTTACCACTCCTTCGCCAACGGGCCGAAGGTCACCCTCAGGCGGCAAACATTGCCACATTTTTTTGTGAGGGTGCCTTTCCGGTCGATATTCGCCATAATTCCAAGATCAAGAGGGAATTATTAGCGGCCAAGGCGGCAAGGTTGTTTCCATGAGGGTATTGGTCACGGGGGGCAATGGTTTTTTGGGGCGAGCCATTCTGAGGCGCCTCGTAAAACAGGGACATATTGTCACCAGTTTATCGCGTCATACCCATCCGGAACTTTTGGCCCTTGGAGTTCATCAAATCCAGGGGTCGGTTACCGATCCAGCAGTGGTGGAAAGGGCCATCCAGGACCAAAATGCGGTAATTCATACGGCGGCAAAAACCGGGGTATGGGGGCCTGGGGACGAATATGAACAAACCAATGTCCATGGAACCCGAATCCTGCTTGCCGCCTCCAAAAGATTCAATGTCGAACGCTTCATTTATACCAGTTCTCCCAGCGTGATTTTTGATGGCCATCACGCCCCCAACCTCAGCGAGGAACAGGCATCGTATCCAAAGACCTATCTAACCCATTACAGCCGAACAAAGGCTATGGCAGAGAAGGAGGTGCTTTTGGCCAATGGCTCCGGGATTTGGACCATTGCCCTTAGGCCGCACCTGATTTGGGGGCCTGGAGACCCCCATTTGCTTCCAAGGCTTTGGGGGAGAGCCCTCGGAGGATCCCTTCGTCTCATTGGGCCTGGAACCAACCTTATCGACACGACCCATGTGGAGAATGCCGCCTTGGCTCACATTTTGGCCTTGGAAAACCTTGGCCCCAATGCAGCTTGTAAGGGTAAAGCTTATTTTGTCTCCAACGGTGAGCCACTCCCCATCAAAGATCTTTTTCGCCTGTTTCTTGAGGCGGCGGGAATCAACCAAGCCATTCCGTCAGTTTCCCGAACTTTTGCCAGGTGGGCGGCCTTTTTCGGGGAGGGGTGGGCGAACCTGACCAACCAACTATCCGAACCTCTCCTTACCCGGTTTGTCGTCGACCAGCTTGCTTCAGAGCATTGGTTTTGTCTGGATGCCATCCGCCGGGATTTGGGTTATCATCCCGAGGTTGATATTGCCTTGGGACTTTTAGGATTAGCCAAACATTTGCAATCGGTGAAGGAACCCGGTGCCACCTGTACCCTTTCGATTGGTTCCTAAGGGTTTTCTCTCAAATTGCTTACCTTTTTATTTTGCATAGTATAACGGTTCACCATTCCCCACTTCCTTTCCCTGGAGCAATTCATGAGCTTCAAGATGCAACGGGTCCATGTCTACCACAAAGAAGTTGAGGACAAACCGGGCGGTGTTGGGGGCCTGTTAAAAGTTCTGGCCGGGGCAGGTACCCATCTGGAATATGTCTATAGCCAACGATCCGCCACCAAACAGGGGATGGGCGACCTTTATGTTGCCCCGCTTCGTAATGCGGCCGAAATCAAGGTGGCCAAAGAATCCGGTATGCGCGAAGTGACTGAACCCACGGTCATGCGGCTTGAGGGGGATGACAAGGCGGGCTTGAGCGGAAAACTGATCCAGGGTTGGGAGATGGCAGGGATTAACCTGCATGGTTTGGTATTGTCGGTGCTAAGCGGCCGGTTTGTAGGTTATGTAACCTTCGACAGCCCGGAGGATGGAAACCGGGCGGCCATCATTCTTGCCGAACTGGGCACATCTGCGGTTCATGCCTAAGGCTCCTGGCAAGGACAGGGGAAGCGTGGGTTTTTTGGAGTGGGTTGCACCCATTTTCCTCTTTTTTCATCCTTTTTCAAGATTTATTGAGTCATTTTGAAAATGCCTTTTCATTTCCCTCAACGGGAAAGGCCCTTGGGGAGGCATTTTTGACTCCTGGCATACTTTCGCTTTTAAAATGAAATGCGATTTGGTTTTCATCCCGGTTTTGTGTCCCCTTTAGAATGGCTCCGGGCAGGAAAGGTCATTTGTCTCCTATCCCTGTCAAAATGCCAGTAGCAATTCCCCGACCCCAAAATGCAAATATCAGTAACTTCTTTATAATTCACAAGTTAGGTTTGCAATCGGAATAATCTCATTAGGCATGACTTCTGCTTAATTAACCATTATCGAATCCTTTGTTTCGACCACATAAGGAGGATCTGATGGATCTTAAAAAGTTCACCGAGAAAGCGTCTGAAACGGTTCAGGATGCGGTCAAATTCGCCCAAAAAAACGGCCAACAGCAAGTCGACCCCGAACATTTATTGCTTGCCCTTTTGAATCAGGAAGGGGGCTTGGCTGGGGCAATTCTGCGAAAAGCCGGGGTTGAGGTTATTTCGCTGCTTAAAAAAGCCCAACAGGATGTCGATAAACTCCCCAAAATGTCCGGAGGCGAGGACCGCTTTGCACTTGGCCCCCGCATGGTCCGCCTGGGGCACAAGGCGGACGATGAGGCCAAAAAATTCAAGGACGATTTCGTCTCGGTTGAACATCTCCTATTAGCCCTTTTGGAGGACACCGGAACCGCTGGCCGAACCCTCAAAGAGAATCAGGCCAAGGTGGAAAAGGTGATGAAGGCGCTTCAGGAAGTTCGGGGAAACCAGAGGATTACCTCACAAAACCCCGAAGCCACCTATGAAGCATTGCATAAATATGGTCGCGACCTGACGGAAATGGCCGCCAAGGGAACGCTCGATCCGGTCATTGGCCGCGATGAAGAAATCCGGCGGGTAATTCAGGTTTTATCAAGGCGAACCAAGAACAACCCGGTTCTCATTGGTGAACCCGGAGTGGGTAAGACAGCCATTGCCGAGGGCTTGGCCCAACGCATAATGAGAGGCGATGTACCGGAGGGTTTGAAAAACCGCAAACTGGTCTCCCTGGATATGGGAGCCCTTATTGCCGGGGCCAAGTTCCGGGGAGAGTTCGAAGAAAGGCTTAAAGCGGTCCTGAAGGAAGTCCAGGCGGCCGAGGGAAAGATTATCCTGTTCATAGACGAGTTGCACACGGTGGTGGGGGCGGGGAAGGCCGATGGCGCCATGGATGCCGGAAACCTGCTCAAACCGTTGTTGGCCCGCGGGGAATTGCATTGCATTGGGGCGACAACCCTGGATGAATATCGCCAACATATCGAAAAGGACCCTGCCCTGGAACGCCGCTTCCAACCGGTGACCGTGGACCAACCCACCGTGGAGGACACTATCTCGATATTGCGGGGACTCAAGGATCGCTATGAACAACATCATGGAGTCCTGATCAAGGATGCCGCCCTGGTTGCCGCGGCGGTTCTTTCCCATCGCTATATCACCGACCGGTTTCTCCCCGACAAAGCCATTGACCTGATGGACGAGGCCGCCGCCAAATTACGAACTGAAATCGATAGTCGTCCCGCCAAGTTGGACGAGGTCCTTCGTCGCAAGCTCCAGTTGGAAATCGAATTGGTTGCCCTCCGCAAGGAAACCGATGTTGCCAGCAAGGATCGGTTAACGAAATTGGAGAGGGAGGTTGGTGATTTGAAGTCCCAGGCGGATGCCCTTCAGGCGGCATGGGAAACGGAGAACTCCTTAATCCAGAGCCAGCGAACCATTCGCGGCGAAATCGAGGAAACCAAGCTTGCTATGGAAAGGGCCGAGCGGGAATACGATCTCAACCGGGCTGCCGAACTCAAATATGGCAAGCTCCTTGAACTGGAGAAGCGGCTCAAGCGGGCCGAAGAGGAGGCCAATAAAGCTGCGATTGGGCCAAAGCTCATTAAAGAAGTGGTTGATGCCGAGGATATTGGTGCCATTGTCAGCCGGTGGACTGGAGTGCCTGTTGCTAAACTCCTGGAAGGGGAAAAACACAAGTTACTTGGGCTCGGAAATGAATTGCACAAGCGGGTGGTTGGGCAGGACCAGGCAGTGGTTGCTGTAGCCGATGCCATCCTTCGGGCCCGAAGCGGTTTGAAGGACCCGGCCAAACCGATTGGTTCGTTTCTCTTTTTGGGGCCCACCGGGGTGGGCAAAACGGAACTCGCCCGTGCTTTGGCGGAGTGCCTCTTCGACGATGAACGAGCCCTGATCCGGATGGATATGTCCGAATACCAGGAGAAGCACACCATCAGCCGCCTTGTCGGGGCACCTCCTGGTTATGTCGGTTTCGACGAGGGTGGCCAGCTCACGGAGGCAGTCCGCCGGAAACCTTTTGCCGTGCTCCTTTTTGACGAAATCGAAAAGGCTCACCATGATGTTTTCAACATCTTGCTTCAGGTCCTGGACGATGGTCGTTTAACCGACAGCCAGGGCCGGGTGGTGGATTTCAAGAATACCTTGATCATTTTGACAAGCAACATTGGCAGTCAGAAAATCCTCCAATTCAAAGGTCACCATGTGGGCGAGGTGTTTGACCGAATGGAGGCGGCGGTGATGGAGGAGCTGAAAAAACATTTTCGCCCTGAATTCCTGAACCGCATCGACGATTCCATTGTTTTTCATGGCCTTACGATAAAAGACCTAGGCAGGATCATTGAGATTCAATTGGATCGCCTGAGGAAGCGGCTCGCAGAACGGCAGATCACCCTGAAAATAACCGATCCAGTCAAGGAAAAGCTGGTCGAAATTGGGTACGATCCGGCCTTTGGAGCAAGGCCTCTCAAGCGGACAATCCAGAAGGAACTGGAAACACCGATCGCCAGAAAACTGCTGGAAGGGTCGATAGGGGATGGCCAGGAGATCCAGGTGGGTCTCGAGGGTGATACACTTACCTTTGTCGGGAAATGATTCGGGAATAAAGGGAATGAACCATGGCAAATGAAGGCTTTGAACCGTTGAACAGCCCAGGCGGTGACACCCATGCGATGTCGAGGAGGCCTTTATTTCCCGGGCCGTTGACCCTATTGGCGTTCTCCCTGATCCTGGTGTTACTTGCCTATCAAGTGTACCAATGGGCAAGGGAATGGGGTTTGGATGTCAACAATCCGGATGCCCAACCCCGGGCGGTTACACCAAGGGGTGACCTTGCTTCGGATGAAAAATCGACCATTGAGATTTATGAACATAACCGATCTTCTGTGGTTCACATTACCAGTCTTGCCGCAAGGCGGGACCGTTTCAGCCTCGATATCATGCGGATTCCCGCCGGGATGGGATCGGGCTTCATCTGGGACGATACCGGCTATATCGTGACAAATTTTCATGTGATTCAGGGAGCGGCAGCCGCCGAGGTTACCCTTGCCGGGGAGAAAAGTGGTTACAACGCCCAGCTTGTCGGAGCTTATCCTGAAATGGACCTGGCAGTTCTCAAAATCAAAACCTCCGGGAAAAAACTTAGAGGGTTACCCATTGGAACCTCTTCGGAACTTAAAGTGGGCCAAAAGGTTTTTGCCATCGGGAACCCTTTCGGCCTCGATCAAACCCTGACCACAGGAATCATTAGTGCCCTGGATCGCGAATTGCCCAGCGACACAGGCGTGGTCCTTAAGAATTTGGTACAAACCGACGCAGCCATCAACCCGGGAAATTCCGGCGGACCGCTCCTTGATTCTGCAGGAAGGCTGATCGGGGTCAATACTGCTATCCTCAGTCCCAACGGGGTATCAAGCGGCATTGGTTTTGCCATTCCCGTGGACGAGGTCAACCGGATCGTTCCCCAACTCATCCGAAATGGCCGGGTGACCCGTCCGGTGATGGGGATCACCTTGGCGTCCGATCAAACCGCAAAAGACAACGGAATCGAGGGTTTGGTAATCACGGCCGTTGCCCCCAAGGGGCCAGCGGCCAAGGCAGGAATGGTAGGCCTTAGAAGTTCCCCGGGTGGGAGGGCAACGGTCGGTGATGTACTCAAGGAATGTGAAGGAATCCCCCTCGCGCGGGTTCGCGACCTTCATGATATTTTGGCAAAGAAAACCCCAGGCGATACGATCCTGATCAAAGTGGAACGGGACGGGGAAATGCGCGAAATCAAAATTGTTTTGATTGAACCGGAATTTTTCCAGCCCGATTTGCCCCCGAAAGGCAATTAGTTTTGTTACCCTTCCCCATGAATCCAAGCTAGACTCTTACCAGAGGGGAAATCGGGATGATTCAAGCAAAGAAAAGTGGTTTGTTCGGGTTTAGGTGTCTGGCTGGATTTATCTTTCTCATGGCATTGGTTGTGTCGGTGTTGTTTCAGGGAATTGTTCCTCCCCAAATTCTCGCCGCACTTGGTGTTTTTGCCATGCTCGCTCTTGCTGCTTGGGCCAGCTCTGATCCCAATGCGATTCCATGGAGGATGGTGTTAAACGGACTTTGCCTCCAATTTGGATTAGCGGTTTTTGTGCTCAAGGTCCCATTTGGTTACCATGTTTTTGATTGGGCGACCAACCTGGCTTCGGCCTTTCTCGACTATGGGATGGTAGGAACCCGTTTTGTTTTTGGTCCTTTGGCTGAAAGCGACCTCACCAAAAAAGCCTTTGGCACAGCAGCACCTTTTTTTGTGGCCGTGCTTCCCACCATCATCTTTGTCTCCTCCTTTTTCACAATCCTCTATCACCTGGGAATACTCCAGGGCATCGTTCGCGGAATGGCCTGGTCCATGCAGAAAATCCTGGGTACCAGTGGGGCCGAATCCCTTTCAGGTGCCGCCAACATTTTCATGGGGCAAACGGAAGCTCCCCTGGTCATCAAACCCTACCTCGAAAAGATGACCATGTCCGAATTGCTGGCCATCATGTCAGGGGGCATGGCGACCGTTTCAGCGGCACTTATCGTCATCTACATTGGAATGTACAAGGAAATCGGTGCCGACCCCATTGGTATCCTTTGTACCTCGGTCATGGCGGCCCCGTGCGCCCTCTTTCTGACCAAGATTATCCTGCCTGAGTCCGAAGTTCCCCAAACCCGGGCAGGGCAGGTGATTTCGCCCCCCTCAAACTATGCCAATGTGATCGACGCCGCCTCGGGAGGCGCGACCGACGGCCTGATGTTAATGCTGAATGTCGGTGCCATGCTTATCGCCTTTCTGGGATTATTGGCCCTTTGTGATGGTTTGCTTGACCAAATCAGGATCGGACTTTCCCACCTTGGTGCATCTTTTCCCGGTCCATGGAATCTGGGTGCCTTGTTTGCCTGGCTCATGAAACCTGTGGCACTCCTTTTGGGAATAATTCCCCAGGACGCGGGCCTGGTTGGCCAACTCCTTGGAACCAAACTGGTCGCTAATGAGTTTGTCGCCTTCACCATGTTGGGAGGAGGTGAATTCGCAGGACTTGATTCCCGCAGCAAAATCCTTGCCGCCTTTGCCCTCACAGGTTTTGCCAACCTTTCTTCGATAGGCATTCAGATAGGTGGAATTGGGGCACTTGCACCCTCCCGGCGGTCCGACCTGGCCAGGCTAGCCCCACGCGCCTTGCTGGTAGGTTTTTTGACGACCCTTATCAATGCCGCCATGGCGGGAATCCTTTTATGAGCAAATTTGGTCCTGGACATATGAAAAACCAGAGTAGGCCCGAACGGAATGGGTTACCCCCAGGGAGCCGGGCTATCCCCAACGGGTCATGGATATTGGTTAGGCTTCCATAGAATAAAGGCTTAAGCGAAACCCGATTTTTTTTGGGAGACCCCCCACAGTGTCAAGCGGCGATCCCCGCGCTGGCGACAAGATCGCCGAATACCTTTCGCAATTCAGCCAAAAGCGTACCCAGATGCTCGAACAGATCCACAAGGTGATCATCGGGCAAAAACAGGTTCTTGAGCAGGTTTTGGCATCCATCTTTACCAGGGGCCATGTGCTTTTGGTCGGTGTGCCCGGCTTGGCCAAAACCCTTATGGTCCAGTCGATTGCCCAGATCCTCGATGTGCAGTTCAAGCGGGTTCAGTTTACACCCGACTTGATGCCATCCGACATTACAGGCACCACAATCCTCGACGAGCAGGATGGCAAGCGGGCATTCCGCTTTGTTCATGGGCCGATTTTTACCAACATCCTTCTTGCAGATGAAATCAACCGGACCCCACCCAAGACCCAGGCCGCCCTGCTTCAGGCCATGCAGGAGCGCGAGGTAACGGTTGGTCAGGATACCTACAAACTGCCTGATCCCTTTTTTGTGATCGCCACCCAAAACCCGATCGAACAGGAAGGGACCTATCCTCTTCCCGAGGCCCAACTGGACCGTTTCATGTTTTCCATCAAGGTGGAATACCCCTCGTTTGAGGAGGAGAAGCGAATTCTTGCCGGAAGCACAAAAAATGAAACCCCTGAATTGGCAAAGGTCCTCACTATCAAAGAGATCCTTAACCTGCAAAAATTGATCCGGAATGTTCCGGTGGGCGACTATGTGCTTGACTATGTTGCCAAGCTTGTACGGGCGACGCGTCCCGGCCCGGAAGCCCCCGAAATGGTCAATCGCACGGTGGACTTTGGTGCAGGGGTTCGGGCAGGCCAATTTCTGGTTCGTGCGGGGCAGGCTTTTGCCGCCATGGAAGGCCGCTTTAGCGTGTCCATTGATGATATTCGCAAAGCGGCAGAGCCCGTCCTTCGTCACCGCATTGGGGCCAACTTCCAGGCCCAGGCCGAAGGAAAATCCACCGAGGATATTGTCCGCCACCTGGTGGATACCATTCCCGAACCCGATGTTGCCAAGTACGGCAACAGGACTGCCAAACGATAAGCCCGGTAAGTGTTACCCGTTATTCCTTTTCAATCAGGGAGACCCCTCATGAATCTCACCCATCACACTGTTTCCCGTCTGTTTTGGCGACTTGGATTGTTTGGAATGGCCTCGTTTACACTCCTGGGAATTGCCCGGCTTTCCGCCAGGGAAGATGGCCCCGACGAGAAAGCCCTTACCGAATCCGAAGCTCAAATACCCTCCGAAAAACGCAAGGCCCCTTTTGAAAAAGAGATTGCAATTCGCTTTAGTACCTCGACCCAAAACAAGAAACAGTGGGACGAGTTGAAGGAATTCTGGAATGAGTCCACCGAATCGGTCATTCACCCAAGGACCGGGAAAACCGTCGTTCGCAAGGTGGTTTTGCTAAAGGTTCCCCTCGGGCTTCAAACACCCCCGCCGATTCCCCCGGAAAACCCAATGACCGTTGCCAAATTTCAGTTGGGAAAGAGGCTTTATTTTGATACGGTGATTTCTTCAAACAACAAGGTTGCCTGTGCCACCTGCCACAATCCCATGCGCGGTTTCACCGATCAGGCCAAGGTTTCAACCGGCATTTTCGAAAAACAGGGAGGGGTAAGCGCCCCCACGATTTACAACAGCGCTTATAGCCTCCTTCATTTTTGGGATGGCCGGGCCGCCACTCTGGAGGCCCAGGCACAAGGGCCTCCCCAAAACCCATCGGAAATGTTTGATGGCAAGGGCCACCCCTGGTTTCATGTGATTCAAAGGCTCCGCAAGGATCCCTCCTATGTGAAAGCTTTTGAGGAAGTGTTTGGCCACGGACCCACCCGGGACGCAACCGCCAAAGCCATTGCCGCTTATGAACGAACTGTCCTGACTGGTGACTCCATTGCCGATCGCGCCGAGGTCGCCATGCGCAAAAGGCTTGAAGACGCCGATGTTCCCACCAAACCCCTCCTGATTGCAGCGGATGTCGAGGTTGCCCTGAAAAAGGCCGTGGCGGAAAAAGAGAGTGAAATCGTTTCTGCCTTTGGTTTGCAAGAAGACGCTGATAAGAGAATCCCGGAAGTTGGTGCGTCGATTGCCCGTGGCAAAGCCCTGTTTTTGGGGAAGGCCCGGTGCAATGGCTGTCATGTAGGCGACAGTTTCACCGATTCCGATTTTCATAATCTGGGTGTCGAAGCCAAGGATGGCAAGCTTCCTGCCGGCGACCTTTTTCGCTTTGGAGCCCAATCCATTGGGCACAAAAACCCTGCCCTTGTGGGAGCTACCAAAACCCCAACCTTGCGTCAGCTTTTAAACACTGCCCCCTATATGCACAACGGCTCGGAAGCAACGCTTGAGGCAGTGGTGGACTTCTACGATAAAGGAGGCAACGCCAATCCGACACTTGATATCAAAATGAGGGATTTTGAGGCCGAGAAGGCCTGGCTTTTGGCCAAGGCTTCGGGTGAGGCAACCAACGGCAACGAACCCTTTGTAACGGAGGGAGGCCACCCCATCATCCCGCTTAAACTTGCACTCACGCCCCAGGAGAAAAAAGACCTCGTTCTTTACCTCAAGGCCCTTAATGGCGTCCAGGCCGACCCGGCTGTAACCGGGATAAAAGTGAATTGAGTCGTATAGAGGGGTAAAAATGGCTGCTGCCTGGAGCCGGGTTTTCGGTTCGCTTGATCGAAACCCGGACCCAGCCCGGTTGGAACGGGCTGCTTTGGCGTTGGTTCCCCAAGCGGCGGTTCACCTCAAGGGCGATGATCTCGGCTGGTTTTGTGCGGAAATCTCTTGGAATCAAGGGGCACCCCTCACCATTGAATCCTTTGCTGCAACCGATCCCGAAGTCCGGGCCGATCTGAATACCTGGGCTGCCTATGTTGAGACTTGTGACTATTCCCCCAACGCCCACTCCCTCATGGTAAAAATAGCCCTCGCCCAACAAATAATCACCTTGCGGCGCCCCATTGACCATGCTGACGAATCGGGTTTGGACCGACTGATGCAAGGTATGGCCAAGCATCTTGCTTTGGAAATTGATGGCATTTTTCAAATCGACGAGGCTGGATTTTTCGACAAAACCGGAACCCTCCTTTTGGAGGAGTATTAATTGAGTACCCTCGAAAAATACCTTCGGCCCGATGTTATCCGCCAGGTGGAAAGGCTCGACCTTCGAGCCCGGTTCATTGTGGAAGGTTTTCTTTCAGGCTTGCACGCAAGCCCCAATCATGGCTTTTCGGTCGAATTCTCCGAACACAGAAAATACAATCCGGGCGATGACATCAAAGACATTGATTGGAATGTCTACGCCAAAACAGAGAAGTATTATGTCAAAAAATTTCAGGCCGAGACCAATATGTCTGGCTGGATGGTGCTTGACTCCTCGGGATCCATGGGCTGGACCTTTCGTCAGCAGATGACCAAGTTTGAGTATTCGGTAAGCCTGGCAGCCGCCTTGGCCTATCTCATGATCCGCCAGCAGGACCCGGTTGGCCTGGCCATTTTCAACGACAAAATCCACCAAAGCCTCCCTCCAAAATCGAAACGAAGTCACCTGGGCGCCATGCTTTCCCTTTTGGGTGGCTTGAAACCCGGTGGTGTTTCCAACCCGGGTGCCGCACTAAGGCAACTTCAACCGCTCATGCGCCAAAAAAGTCTGGTCATGCTCTTTTCGGATATGCTCACGGAGACCGAACCCGTTATAGACGGCCTAAGGAGGTTACGGTTTGCCGGGCATGAGGTCATTGTGTTTCATGTACTCGACGAGGCGGAGATTCGCTTTCCTTTTGACCACCTTACCGAGTTTCATGATGTCGAAACCACGGACAAGATGACCATAGATGCCCGGGCCGTCCGGGCGGACTATATCGCAACCATGGAAGCGTTTCGCAAGGAATTGGGTGAGGAATTGGGTCGGTCCAACATCGACTATGTTCCCATGGATACAAGTGTAAACTTTGACAAAGCCCTGATGGGGTATTTGCAACAAAGGCAACACCGATGCTGACCGGAAATCGGGTTTTAGGGTTTTCCCATCCGGCAGGGATGGCCTCTTTGCAATAGGTGGTTAAGGAGTGGGTAATGGCGTTTTCGGAAGGCGAATTGGATCAATGGTACCAGGCAGCCAAAGATGCGGCCCATGAAGCAGGAAAGGTTTTACGACGCTGGAGTGGCAAGTTTTCCGTCAAGGAAAAAGGCCGGTTTGACCTGGTCACCGATGCTGATTTGGAGTCCCAGAAAGTCCTCCAGGAGTTTCTCCTTGGTCGTTTTCCCCGCCACCAATTCCTGGGGGAAGAGGGCGGAATGGAGGAAAAGGCCCCTCCGCCAGGCTCTCCCCCAACCTGGATCATCGACCCGGTTGACGGGACAAGTAACTATGCCCATGACTTTCCTTTTTATTGCACATCGATTGGACTGGTTGCGGAGGGTGAAATTGTCGTTGGTGCCATTTACGATCCGACAAGGGATGAACTCTTCCATGCCGCCAAGGGAAGAGGTGCCTGGATCAATGGGAAAAGGGTGCAAACAAGCAATGCCAAAACCCCCGAACAATCCCTGGTTACGACAGGGTTTCCTTACAATTTAATGGGCAAGGAGGAACTTTTGGGTTGGTGGGAGCATTGGTCTTGGCGGGTTCAGGCCTTACGGCGGACGGGGTCCACGGCATTGAACCTTGCCTATGTGGCCGCAGGCCGGTGTGATGCGTTTTATGCACTGGAGGGCCACGCCTGGGATGTTGCGGGGGGAGCCCTACTCGTTAAAGAGGCGGGGGGCACAATTACCTCTGTCAGGGGGAATGCGTTTGACCCGTTTATCCCGGACCTGTTGGCAACCAATGGCAAGGTCCATACTGAGTTCGTTCGCCAATTTTGCTTGGGACCCAAAGGCAAGTTGTAACTTTGTAAATCCTTTTCATGAAAAAGGAGGTGCTTGTGATAGTTCCACAATTTTGGGCGGAGGCAGTCCTTCAACAATCCATTGGAAAAAAAAGTGTTACCCTTCGAAGGTTTGGCTGGTCCGATGAGAGTTTGGAGGCAGCCACCACCCATGCCCAAATAAGGTTGGAGGAGGCGGGCAAACAGCTTGCCCTAG
>SYLG01000070.1 GCA_005808665.1 Planctomycetia bacterium
CACCAAGCGAAACGGGATCTGAGTAGGAGCATGGGTGCACCTCGATCCAGAAGGAAACGGTAAGCAAGATAAACAAGAGGGAAAGAATAACTGATTGTTTTGTACCACGGTTGAAACAAACAGACAAGGGGATAATAAGAAAAGGGAGAAATATTTTAGCCCAAGTTACCCAGGTCAGACCACGAACCCCCTTCATTTTCCCAAGAAATATTCAAATTCGCCTGTGAAAATGGGGACTACAAATCCTCTTTTTTTCGGGACCTGGTTCAAATATTGGCCTCCTTTTTCCCAAAATAATTTCAACCGTTCAAACCGATGCCGAGGGACTGGAACAATTGCAGGCAATACATTTGACTTGGTCGGGACTAGATGCCGTTTGGAACTCGAAATACTCCAAAATCCCAGGAACAACCTCAATCCGGGTCCTATAATAAGCCAAAACACAGCAGAAATCATTCTAACTGCGTAACTTGGACTGCATGCCTTATGGCTTTCCAAATTCGTGGCAGGAGGCCGACCTTCCTCAAGGACCCCAGTTGCTTATACCTCATCATCCCATTAACACAATTGATACCCAAAATATCCAACAATAAATACATAATCCTCAACACATCCCCAACAATTGTTGACAATGCAAAGACGAAGGTAACAAATCCTCGAAGGGATGGTCATTAATCCCATAAATACATCAAAGAATCAAGGTAGGTGGTTTAGAGGATACCAGTTTAGTGGTTCAGCAAAAACTCATTGCTATTGAGTAGTGCCCAAAAGACATCCTGGAAGGGTGCCAAGGGTTCTTTGTCCCGGGACCGCATTGGGAGAGCGGCTGTAATCTTGGCGATTTCGGTCGCCTTGGCAGGCCGGTTGAGGGTTGCCAGGAATAGTTCATTGATGATCGTTTGGGGTTTTCCCTTTCCTTTGACTACCGCCACAGCCACGGTACCTTTTTCTTTGCGGGTAATGGCTTCGTTGATCTCGCGACCATTCATCATCAACAAAGCCTGAACAACGGTGCCGTTGAAATTGACCTCATTGCCTTCATCGTCCCCAAAGTTGGAAACCAATTTGCTTAGCCATTGTTCGCGAAGAGCACGGCGATTGTCGCGAGTCTCCGTTTGGGCCGACCCGGTAGCTACCATGAGGGATTCAAACATCTGTTCCGGGGCGAGCGATTTCAAAGGCATCCGGCTGAATAAGCCTTCGACCTCGATTTTGTCGTTGGTTTTGTTGCCAACATGGCCCAAGTGGTAGGCGTGGCTGTTGGTGATCCAGCGGATCAATTTTTTGATGTCGTAGCCGTAGTGCTTGAATTTTTTGGAAACTTCATCCAGCAATTCCGGGTTGGTGGGTTGGTTTTGTTCGTTGAAATCGTCAATGGGGTTTGTGAAGCCCCGGCCAAAAAACACTGCCCAAACCCGATTCACTGTTGCCTTGGAAAAGTTCTCATCGGCAATGATCAATTCGGCAAGTTGTTCGCGACGACTGCGGCTGGATTCCAGGTCGAGTTTGGAGCCGTTCAGAAAGGTTGCCTTGGTGGGCAGGATGACACCATTGCGCTTTTCAAACAGGATTTGGCCGTCAGGATTGGTCGATGTGTTGTCCCGAATTCCCAGGGTAGGCATCGACTGCATACGGGGGTTGTCCATGTTCGGTGGGGTGCCACTCCTTTCGACCTGGCGGAGAAAGGCGTTGATTCCCCAGAAGTGCTTCTGGGTTATGGCATTATTGAAGGGGTGATCGTGACATTGGGCACATTGGGTTTGGACCCCAAGGAACATGCGGGTAATCCGGGAAGTTATGGGGACCATTTCAAATGTGCCCTCTTCCCCCCGACGGCTGGCGGGAACTGATTCGCCAAGATGGGCAAGATAGAAATTGACGGCCGGGTTCTTGTCATTTTCCCCTTTGGCTGTGATCAGTTCGCGAACAATTTCCTGATAGGGCGTGTTGGCAGCGAATTTGTCTTCGAGCCAGGTTTGCATATCACTGTGGTATTTGCCCTTGCCAAAGGTGCCCGCCCGGGTCAAAAGCCAATTGGTGTAAAGGGTGGCCCAATGACGGGGAAAGTCTTCCGATGATAATAGGTCTTCTATCAATTGCGATCGCCTTTTGTTGGCATCGTGGGACAGGTACACTTTGAGTTCTTCATGGGTGGCTATCCGGCCAATGATGTCCAGGGACGCACGACGAAGGTATTCATAGTCGTCCGCAAACTTGGAGGGTTGAACTTTTTGGGACACCCAGGATTCGCTTAGCTTTTGGTTGATAATCTTGACGGTTTCATTGGTGACACCGAGTTCCTCTGGCGATTTGCCCACAATGGTGTGGCGATGGGGCTCGATAACAATGGGGGCGGACTTTCCCTTGCCATTCTTGTTTGGGGTATCGGTTTTTTCCTCTTTGGAAGGCTTGGAGTCATCACCTTTTTGCTCTTCCTTTGCTGGAACGGTTTTGGGGTTGGCGACCTTTTCCTTTTTCGGTTCATCATCGGCCCAACTGGTGGCGAAAAGACCGCCTCCTGCCATGGCCAAGAGCCCAAAGGCCACCGATCGGGTTAGCCGGGTCCAAACCCACTGGGATCGAAACATGGAAATTCCCCCTAATAACATCCAGGCGATTACCCAAGCCCTTCACCACCATTAAAGGGGATGAATCCCGGCTAGCCAACCTCAACTGACACATTTGATCGTATATAACGGGGTTTGGTTCCAGGAAACGGATTCCCTGGGAGGATTTTTGAACAGGACATTTACCTTGGGAAAGTTTGGGAAATGGTATTCTGTGCTCCAGACATGGGATTATTTCTCCCGTTTGATCTTCCCCAAGGGGCGGGAAATCAGGCCAAACATGGCTTGGGGGCCAGGAATCCTGCCAAGGTCGGTTTGTGAAACTGGTTCAGGAAGGAGGCAATCCGGGCGGTCTTATTGGGGAAGATCGCCGCTTACCCCGGTCGATTTTCAAGTCCTTTTCCTGGTTGGCCATCGGGCCTGATTTAGCCCTTTCTTTAGCGATCCACCCGCAAAGCAAACAAGGTCATGGGATGAAATGGTCCCTGACCATTTCATTAATTATCGAGTCTAACGGACGATAAGAAACGGATGGTTTTGCCTTGAATGAGTCAAATAATGTGCAAAAAATTGCTAAACAAGAACACGTGGGGCTATTGTACAGGGCAAAGAGAAGAATAAGGATTCGATTTTCGGGGTTGTGAAACAAAAAGCTTGTTTGGCGAGCGCAGCGAGCACAAAAAATGTGCAAATAGAAGCCGAGCTAGAACTTCCAATAAATGGAAAAGGCTAGGGCTTCCCGTGCGGGAGGCCCTAGCCGGGTAGGGAAAGGGTCGTCCCGGATTAGTGGCTTGCCTTCCCGGTGGCCAATTCCTGGGCCAATTTGGGGGCGTCATATACCTTGGTAAGGGCCTCTGAGATGGCTTGGGAGCAAACAGAGACCGCCCTCGCCTCCTTATCCGAATAGGCAAAATCGAGTACCAGGGATTGGATATTTCCATCGAAAATGAGGCCGACCACTTCGGCACCCTTGTTGATAACTGGGCTGCCCGAGTTTCCACCTATGATGTCTGCCGTGGAAACAAAGTTGTAGGGGGTCTTCAGGTTGATTTTTTCCTTCCGTTTTTGCCAAAGTTCGGGCAAGTCAAAAGGAGGTTTGTTTCTTTGCTCGGCGGAGCGCTCATAAAGCCCGGCAAAAGTGGTAAAGGCTGGGACCTTCTTGCCATTTTCCTCATAACCGGTGACCGTTCCATAGCTCAGGCGAAGGGTAAAGGTGGCATCGGGATAGGTGTTTGTCCCGTCCAGGGAAAAGCGAACCTTGGAAATTTTGAGGTTCGCCTGGCTCGTGACCTCTTGGACCTCGGTTTCCATCCTTTTGCGCAAAGACCTGGCTTCGGCATCCACAGCCTTGGCCAAAAGGATGAGTGGATCCCTGGAGGCGTTGATTGCCTCGGTTCCCCCTGCATAAAGTTTTCTTCGTTCTGCCACCTGAGCGATTTTGGACCCCAGAATCAGCTCTGAAGCGCGGGTTTGGGGGGATTTGCCGCCCAAAGCAGCCTGGACAAGGGGATTTCCAAGCCCCATTTCTTCCGCAAAAAAGGTCAGGCTATCAGCCAGTTTGAGGATCTCAAATTCGTTATGAATAGGTTCTTCCGAGAAAAGCGATAATTCCATCGATTCCCGGTTGGAGTCGATGAATTCGCGCAATTTTTCAGCCGAGGGCTTACCCTTTTCGGTTGCGGCCCGGACCAGGGTGCGGGCGATCCCGAAAAGCTCGGAATTGAAAGCCGCCCCACCCTCAAGCATGGAATACGGTTTGATCAGGTCGGCCCTAACCTTTTGGGCCTTGGCGATGTTTTCAAAGGCTTTTAGGGCTTCGGCAAACTCAGGTTTTTTGGCCGCGGCATCGCGCAGGCGTTGTTCTTCGGCTTTTTTGCGAGCGATCAGCTCCGGGTCCATAAGGCCGGCTTGGCCACCCAATCGTGCCTTGCGACTATTTTGAATACTGAACAGGGTCTCTTTGGCTTGACGGGCGTTTTCTTCGCTTCTCGCACTAAAGGCTGTCAACAGGACCTCGGCCCTGTAAAGCCTTTTAAGGAGGAAGGGAAAGCCGATATCCCGGGAATAGGCCAATTCCTCCATGGTAGCCAAGCGTGTCGTCCGTCCGGGATGACCTGAAACAAAGGTCAATTCGTTTTCCTTGCAACCATCCTTGGACCATTTGAGAAAATGTTTCACCTTGGCGGGTTTTTTATCCTCATAAACACGGAAAAAGGCAACATCGAGGTCGTACCTGGGGTATTCAAAATTGTCCGGGTCACCACCATAGAAGGCGATCTGCTGTTCTGGCGCAAATACCAACCGGACATCGGTATACTTTTTGAATCGGTAAAGGTGGTATACGCCACCCTGGTAAAGAGTGATTACATTCGACCTTAGGCCGGAATTCCTGAACGAATCATCCTCAAGCTTGTTGATAATGCCTCGCCTGGCCATGGCGGCCTGGCTTTGGTCCATCCCTTCCTTTACGACACCGTTGACTTGAGCGGTAACATCCTCAATGGACATGAGGACATTCAACTCGGTCGCCTCGCACTTCACCTCCTGGTCGTGATTCTTGGCATAAAAACCATCGCGATAATAGTTTTTGTCCTTGGTACCCATTTTTTGCAAAGCGTCCGAGGCCACATGATGGTTTGTCATCACCAGGCCATCCGCCGAGACGAAGGAACCTGACCCACCCGAATTGAAACGCACCGATGACCGTTGAACATGGTCCAACCAATCGCGGGTGGGTTCAAAACCGTATTTGGATTTGATCCGTTCGATCGGGGGATTGGTGTAAAGCCACATCCCCTCATCCCCGTAAAGAGCCGATTCTCCCAAAGCACCCATAACCATTAGCGCCCCCACAACCAGCTTGCTCAGCGTGGCTTTGAAAAGTCCTCGCATCGAGACATCTCCAAAAATAGAAAAATGGATCAAAAGGCAATTGCCCAGATAAGGTTTTTTAGGCCGAAAAGGGGATTTGGGCCCAAAAATCAAAAAGTTGGGCCCTTTTCTGTCTTTAACGGTTTTTTTTCCGCCATGGGAGCAGGCCATTACCAAGGTTTTCCCGGGTTTTCAAAAGGTGGCAGTTCCTGCCCTTGGTGGAGGGATCGGCCAAAACCAAGGAGTGGGGATCCAATACCCATTGGCTCATGAACTCGAGGATTTCCGGAGCAAAAGTCTCTTCGATCAAGCCATATTCGTTGACAAACCCGGTTTCACAATGTTGAAAAAGGTGATTTACTTTAGGAAACTCCCGCGAGGCAAGCAGATTGGCTCGCGATCCCGAAAAAGCGGTAGCAATCCTCGGCAGGTTATCCGGGCAAACGACTTGGGTATCCATGGCGCCATTGAGCGCCAGGACCGGACAACGAACTTTTTCAAGAACCGGGATGGGATCGTGCCCCAAAAAACAGCGCATCCAAGGGGAGGAAAGTTGCTTCACCATGGGCTCCCAAGGTTTGTAGGCATCGGCCGGGGTTTTGGTATTGCCCAGTTCTGTTTCGAATTCCAAAACACAAGCCTTCATGGCAGCCAGGGAATCCTTGGTGGTAAGGGCGGTTTTGGCAATGGGAATTATCCGTTTTGCCACCTCGAGTTTGTTGGCCAGTTCCTTTTCATAACCAGCCACCTGTTGGCCATAGTCGAGCATTTGCTTCATTATGATTCGATCGCCAGGAATCCCTGGCCCGGCCAGGAGAATGAGAAACGCTACGGCCTCAGGCTGGTTAGCTGCAACCAATGGACCGATCAAGCCCCCTTCGCTGTGTCCGCAAATCCCCACCCGACCAGGATCGATGGAGGTTTGTAGCCTCAAGAATTGGAGTGCCGATTCGGCATCTTTGGCGAAATCGAGGGTGGTGGCCTGAGAATGATTGCCTGTTGATTTACCTGTGCCCCGGTCATCGTACCGGAGGCAGGCAATCCCGTTACGGGCAAAATGGTCGGCAATGACCAGGAATGGTTTGTGTTGAAAGAGGGTTTCGTCCCGATCCTGGGGACCCGATCCCGAAACAAGCACCACTGCAGGGAAAGGTCCTTGTCCCATAGGAAGCGTTAGGGTTCCTGAAAAAATGGAGTTTGCCGTTTCGTTTTTGAAGGTGACCTCTTTGGTCGGATAGGGGTACGGTTTAATAGGTAACTGCGGGCGAAGAATGGTGGGAAGTTTGGTAACGCGAACCAATTTCAGGGGAAATTTGAGGCCATTTTGTTCGAATTCCCCCTCAAGTTCCCCGCCTTGGGACCGTTTTCCGGTAAACTTGGCCGTACCAAATGCGATGGAAACAACCAAAGATTCATCTTTGAATTTCACGCTGGTAAAAGGAAGGGAAACACCTCCCTGGTCGATGCTTGTCATTTTGCCAATGAGGGATCCCTGTTCGGTGGATTTGAACTCAAAACCGAGGCGTAAGTCTGAAATGCCAGCCTTCAAAGTCCCAACCCATAGCCCCACAATGGTGGTATTTTGTGACTCAGCCAGAACGGAACAGGAAGGATTTGCCCCCAACAGGACATAGAACAAGTATCCGGAAAGCAATCCCATCATGAGGTTTCCCCGCTCTTTTTTGTCGATGAACTGGTTTGTTTTTGGATTATCTTTCGGCCAGCCCCAGCAATGGCCTTTCGCAAGATAAACTCGATCTGGCCGTTCAAGCTGCGCAAATCATCATCCGCCCAACGCTGCAATTCCAAAAGCAGGGACGGGTCAACACGCAACAAAAAGGCTTTGCGCTCTGCCAAGGTTGCGCCCCTTGTTAGTGGTGGATGGAACCTGTGTTAAGGACGGGTTGGGCGGCTCGTTCTCCGCACAAAACAACGAGTAAATTGCTGATCATGGCCGCCTTACGGTCATCGTCAAAGGTGGCCATGCCACCCTTTTCGATCCGAACCAGGGCATCCTCGACCATGCCTACCGCCCCTTCCACAATGATGCGCCTGGCCGCCAGGATCGCAGACGCCTGCTGCCTCTGAAGCATACTCGATGCGATTTCCGGGGCGTAGGCAAGGTAGCTAATCCTTGCTTCCAGGACCTCCACTCCGGCAAGAATTAGTCGTTCATGGAGTTCCTTCTTGAGCATTTCACCGACTTGGGTGGTGTTCCCTCGTAGCGACATGACATGGTCCTCATGGCTGTCATAGGGATAAAGGCTGGCAAGGTTTCTCAATGCCGATTCGCTTTGGATGAGAACGAATTCTTCATAGTTATCCACCTGGAACAGGGCTTCCACGGTGTTGACTACCTTCCAGGCTACAACTGCGGCAATCTCGATCGGATTCCCTTCCTTGTCGTTGACTTTGGCGGGTTGACGAACCTTGCTGCTGGTGGTTTGGCTACCCCCACCAGGATTGGTTGAAGTGTTGGTGGTGGTATTGAAACCAGTTTCAAAAATGCGGGTACGAAGCGAAACGCGGCGTTTCCCATAAAACGGATTTGCCCAGAAAAAACCGGTAGCTCGAACTGTCCCCACATACACGCCAAAAAGGGTGAGCAGCTTGGAATCATTGGGGTTAACAATGAATAAACCGATGAGTGTGAGGATTCCTGACAGGATGGCGAGAATTCCCAAAGGGATACCAATAAAGGCGGGAATGGAATCAATGGCAAAAAAGACAAAACAGAGCGGTGCAACCGGAAACAAAAAGAGAAGCCCCAAGAACAACATGGGATAGCCCGACATGGGACGGCGATCAAATTCCTGGATCATGGCCTTTTACTCCATCAAAGGGGTCCGGTTATGGCGATGCCTTTATGATATCATTGTGATTTCAAATGGACAAGCCCGAACATCATCAATCAAAAATGATTTTGCCCACCGATGCGAGCCAACATTCGGAGGATCGTTGATTCCTTTGAAAAGCAATTAACCGGGTTTTTTCCCGAAACCACAGTTAGGATCCAAAGCCAAAAGAGGCCATGTAGAATCAAGCAATCCTGTTGCTCAAAAGAGGTGTACTCGTTTCCTTTTTTTCCGGTTCCCTTTTTTTATTCAAGCAACCCGTCGATCACCTCTCCTGGGCTAATGACCAAGGGCCGATTCAAGGAATCCCGCACTTCTGCTTTGGGGTCAATCCCAAGCAGATGAAACATGGTCGCCGAGAGGTCTTCTGGTTTGCATGGATCGAGGGCGGGAAATGCTCCCGTTTTATCGGATGCCCCATGAACATGACCCTTGCGGATCCCACCACCGGCCAAAAGAGCCGTGTAGCATTGGGGCCAATGGTCCCGTCCCTGTTGGTTGTTGATTTTGGGGGAACGGCCAAATTCCCCGACCCAAACGACCAGCGTGGTATCCAATAATCCCCTGTCCTTGAGGTCTGTCAAAAGCGTGGGCAAGGTTTGGTTGGTCATCGGCAACAGGTGGTTTTTGAGTATGGGATTCATCGGTTTTTCACGGAAACCGTGGGTGTCCCAACCCCCATCACAACCGCCAATACTGCGGTGAAAATAGACATTTACAAATCGGACACCGACTTCGACCAGCCTTCTCGCCACCAGGCACGATTGCCCATAGGTAGTTCGACCGTAAGCATTGCGGACCACCTCTTTTTCCTGGCTAAGATCAAAAGCATCACGAACACGGGTGCTGGTTACCATGGAAAAAGCCCGTTCAAGCTGTTCATTGATTCCACGGGCTTTTTCCAGCGAATCAATCCCCTTTGCCTGGGACTCCACAATCCGAAGGGCTTCCCGGCGCCGACCAAGCCTTTCAGGTGTGACAGATGAGGGGAGGGTAAGCTCGGGAAGTTTGTAATCCTGTTGGTTGGGATCGGTTCCCACAAATAGCGGATCGTGCCGCTTTCCCAAAAAACTGGCATGCTGTCCCGGTGTTATGCTTCCATCCGCGATGATATGGGGAAGGGCGGCAAAAGTCGGAACCCCCTTGGATGCAGGAGAAAGGCGATCTACAATCGAACCATAGGCGGGGAAAAGCTCACGACTATCCCTTAGCCTCTGGTCATCGCTTGGCGGGGCATACCCGGTAAGGCTGTAGTAGCCTGCCGAGTTATGGTTTTTCATGGTGTGGTTTAGGCTCCGAACAAGGGTAACCTTGTCCATCCAGGGAGCCATTTGGGGCAATAGTTCGCAAATGGGTACCCCCACCAGGGAGCTTTGAATCGGCTTGAAATCCCCGCGGATTCTCTCTGGGGCATGGGGCTTCATGTCGAAGGTTTCATGCTGGCCCGGTCCGCCCCATTGGTGCAAAAAAATAACCGATTTCGCCTTCCCAACCAAGGCGGTCCGAGCCAAACCCAACCCGGGAACCGAAAATCCGGCGAAGGCAGCCATCGATGCCCTAAGGGCTAGCCTTCTGGAAAGCAGAGGGTCAGAGCCCAGTGATTTAATTGTTCTAGGTTGGGTTTCCATGGACTATTGCCTCAGGAGGAATTCACGGGAGGATATAATTCCCCAAAAAAGATCTTCAAGAAGGATCCGCCGATTTGGTCCTGATTGCAATAGGGCGGTTGCCGCACCAACCTCTGCCCTGGTTGGTGGACGGGATAACCCGGCAAGCCATAACTCGGTGATGGCCTGTTCGTCCCGAATCCCCTCGTAGACCATTGGTCCCAAGCGATTTTTGGGATCGACGAGCATTTTTTGCACCAAATCGCCTGACACAAGCTGAAGGGCTTGAGCAAGAGTGGTGTCCTCGCTCCTTTCACAATCACAACTCATAAGCCTCTCTGGTTTGCCAAATATGCGCAGGAAGCGGCCAATTTCAGTTTGGGAATTGCGGCCAGATTTGCGGGCTCCGTTGCCCCCTTGGGGCTTAACCCCGGGAAGTTGACCCGTGCGGGTTCCAATGGGTAATCCTTCAAACGAAAGCTTGGAACCGGTTGCAGAGGCCAACCCATCCAAAAGTTGCTCAGCCGAAAGGGGTCGAAGCATGGCTTGAGAGGTGTAGGTTGTGTCTTCGCCGGTCAGGCTGGGGAGTGCGGACCTTTGATAGGCCTTTGAGGTGGCGATCAAACGAACAAGGGGTTTCAACTGAAAGTCGGTTTTTTTTAACTCCGTTGTCAAAAGATCGAGCAATTCGGGACGGGAAGGGGGATTGGTAACACGAAAGTCATCCTCAGGGTCCACCAGGCCTTTCCCGGTCATGTGGCGCCAGATCCGGTTGGCTTGGGCCCTGGCGAAATACGGGTTCTCCGGATGGGCGATCCAATCGGCCAATCGGCCAGGAGTGTCCTGGTCTTTGGGAGCAGGAGAACCCAGAAAAGTCGGGACCATCTGTTTTTTGGTGACGGGGTGGGCATAGGATTGGCTGCGTCGCAAATAGACCACCTGATCGCCCACAAACTCATGTTTGTCCAGATCGTCCCGCCGTTTGTTTTCCAAAATCCGGTAATCAATCGGGGCGAGGGCCGCGGCCAAACCATGGTAATCCTCCTGTTTCCAATGATCAAACGGATGATTATGACATTTGGCGCAAGCAATCCGGATTCCCAAAAAGACCTGGGTGATGGCCTCGGTGCGGCTTTCATGGTCGCGCAGCGACCGATAGAAATTGGCTTGGGGATGGGTATAGGTGCTCCCCCGGCTGCTGACGAGTTGCCGGGCCAGTTCATTGAGGGGCATACCCTCGGCCATGGCCCGCCTAAGCCAATCGTGCATGCCACGAACGCCGACAGCATCGAGCGTTTTTTCTTCCACGCGCAGGATGTCTGCCCATTTAAGAGCCCAAAAATCGGCAAACTCCGGCCTTTCAAGTAACCTGTCCACCAAGGCAATGCGTCGGTTGGGAGATGTGTCCGCAAGGAAGGCACGGACCTCCTCGGCGGTAGGAAGAATTCCCAACAGGTCCAGGAATATGCGCCGTAGAAACACGGTATCGCTTGCCAAAGCCGAGGGAACGATTCCCAATGCTTTCAGACGGGGTTCCAGGGCCAAGTCAACGGGGTGTACGGCAGGGGCTTCGGCCCATTTGGCCTTCTGGGCCGATTGGATCGTAACACGGCAAAGGACCTGTTGATCCAAAAGCCTTGCCACCACGCCCCCTTCCACCCGTTGTCCGGTTTTTGCCAAGGGACCTGGACCAACTGTACCCGCCTGTTCAATGGTCAAACCCAAGTTGGTTGTTTCCCAAGAAACTAGGTCGGTAACCTCGGTTCGACCTGGTTTATTGGCGTCGTTTTCAGGGTTGTGAAGCCAAACACGCAAGGAAGCACTGGGCTCCGACCAGGTTAGGGCCACCTCGGGGATTTCAAAAACCAATCTTGCCTTTCCCAGCCCGCTTTCCTGGTGGCTTTCCGGACACCCTGCGGTGATCCAACCTTTGAGGATTTGATACTCGCGAGACAATTTGCCAAATCGCTTGCCCCCTTCATGGGGGACAGCCCCAAGGGCTTTTTTTAGTAAAAGGCTCTCCCCGGGATGGCCAATATCTACCCGCCTGCCCGATAGATCGCGAACCAGGGTTTTATAATCGAAAGAGGCATCATCGCCTCTTAGGGAGAGCTTTAGTCCACCCTTGCCGTGAAGGTTGCCATGGCAAGGCCCGGAATTGCACCCAGCACGGGAAAGCACTGCCATAACATGGTTATCAAGTTTAGGTGGCTCGGCAAATACGGTACTTGCCCCAGCCAAACAAGCTAGGAGGCTAAGTGCATTCACCCGGAATTGAATAATACCTAGGGAATTCATGGAAAAACCATTCCAGGGAGGGATAACCATATTATGCCCTTTAACCCGATTCCCGGCAACCGGTAAGGCCGGTTGTTAAAGGTTAATCAGGTTCAGGATGCTTGTGCCAACCCCACTTGCCCCGCTTCAGCCCTTTCCCTTCCTATTTCTCACCGCCAACCAGACAAATCATCAAAGGCCGGTTTCGAGAACGATTTCGCCCTCTTTGAAGGTTTGTTCCCCTACAATCTCCGGGAGGTAACCACCTCCGCCTTAAACCACCGACCCTTTCGCCTGCTGAGTAACCCGACTCGCCTCCCATTTTCAGCTTTAGTGAACCAAACAGGTCAAGTCGCCTGGATTGAATATCTGTAGAAGTGGGAATACCCGCAGACCAAAGGAGGAATAACATGTCAATCCCCAAGGAAATCGAGGATTACAACAAAGGATTATCGGTCGGCGATAAGGGTATATGTGACGCCCTGGCTTTGGTCATAGATCGGCACCTGCCTGACGCAGAGAGCAAGATCTGGCATCGGCACCCCGTGTGGTTTCTGGAAGGAAACCCGATTGTCGGTTACCACAAACTCAAAGACTGCATCTGCCTCCTGTTCTGGAGTGGCCAATCTTTCGATGAGCCTGGCCTTGCACCCGAAGGCTCATTCAAGGCCGCTGAGGTTCGCTACTTGGCTGAAGATCAGATTTCGGCCCTGGTTCTCAAGAGGTGGCTCAAAAAGGCAATTGCAATCCAGTGGGACTATAAGAACATCGTGAAGCGTAAGGGCAAACTCGAGCGACTGAAATAAGGGGATCGTAGGACAACCTTGGATTCGGGTAACGAAATGGGTGCAAAAAAGGCCACCTTGCGGTTAATCGCAAAGTGGCCTTTTTAGTGGAGGCGCGGGGCCTCCGAATTAAATTGGTGTAAGGCTATATTTTACAGGGATTTGCGTAAATTGAAATTTTCAAATTGGCCCCGGATTTGGCTAGGTTGGTCATGCAAATTGGTCCCTGGCCGTTCGGAAGTTTTAGGTAGTGAATTCCCCAAGAAAAGTGAAAATGGGTTTAAGGATTGCGTGTTTGGTTAAGTGGTTTCAGAAGGGGGAAGCACTTGGTAAAAGCGAGCAGAGCGGAGCGGAGCTATCTGGGAGCCCGAGATCGAATTCAGGGCCACTAGAGGAGGCAAAGAAGGCTCGGACAAGCAACAGCCCTCGCCGGGGAAGATCAGCAACGAGATATGGAAAAGGGCGATGAGATTTAACGGCATGAAGTGATTGCTGTTCCCAACTCACACATTTGGCTGAAACCTATTGCCAACAGTGTGGAAGGGGGCCACTACCCGTTCCAGGAGTTCGAAGGCCAGGCGGTGCCAGGGCGATTCAATGCCAGAATGGGAGGGATGCCCGTTTGAATGAAGAACTACTGCTGGCAAAGGATGTGATTGTGACCTTCAAAAAAATGGCTGGGTTAATGGACCATCCCCCCGGTGACGGAAGGCGAGATGCCTTTGAATCATTGCCCCTGAGTTAAAGAACTGGTGAGCAAAATGAGCCATCGGAAGGCTTGTAGATTGCGTGGTGTCTCCCGGGTGCCCCTTTTCCGTAGGAGGAGTAAGCCCCGGGAGTTTTGTTGTCCCGTTTCCCAAAGCGTGTCCTGGAACCTTGGAGAGTTATCCGACTGGTCCCCTTCAGTGGTTATTTCGTGAACCGGCTGGTTCTGTGCAGGTTGTGTTTACTGCCTATTTGGACGAGGGGCCATTCCAAGTGGTTTGGGTAGTCCTTGGTGGCCATTGCATTCCCACCATTCCAATCACCACATCTCATATGCCCATCCAAGTGGGCAAGAAAAGGGAATGTCCAGTTACAGCTTTTTGGTCTCAAAGATGTTGACAAGCACCGCATCGCTCCAATGCTCAAAATCGTTTTGAAATAAAGTCTTCCATTAGGGAGGAAGCAATCGCCCTTGGCTGGCCGGGTGGGTCAGCATTATCCTCTCAGAGATTCCGTTCCTTCGGTAGGTTCTTTTGTTTGGCGGTACCAATTGACCGAATGAGCAGCACCTCCAACTTGTCAGATCTCCGGGCGGAACACCATCTCAAGAGGGTGGTGGAATCAATGGGCGGTTTATGGTGCATGACCTCAAAGCCCCATAACCTTTGACAGTAAGGATTATCCTGCCAGCGGGACAATAGCCGTTAATCCCTGGGTTTGAAGGCTAATTTGGGATAATACGACACAAACACAACACAGACATCCGATCCGTGTCAGTCTTTAACATCCCAAAAATTAGCCTCCATTCCCCGTCGGATTCCTCCCCATTCGAACCCAGATGCCACCCTGACCTGGGATGGTCCAGATTGATCGCCCGGACGAACGACACTCAAAAAAAAAATAAGCCTTCGCATCCGTGAGGTTTGGGGATCAATGTTTGTCAGCTTTCCACAGAGTGACCTATAAACCCCTGGGCATTTTAAAAAGAGCCACCATTTAGCCCCTCGTGCCCCCAGTGGGGAGGTAACAAATTTACAGCCGACACTTGCAGCTGCTTACTCATTTCGATCCAAAACCCCGGTTTTTGGGCCGAAAAAACAAATTTTCGAGAAAAAATCGTCAGCCATCCGCCTACCTGACAATCTGCTGACAATCACCTGCTTTACTGGACTTCGTGATCCCCAATTGGAGGGTTTGGCGATGATTGGATTTGAAAACCAGGATCTTTTAAGCCTGAGGAACGTGGCAAGGCAATTTGGAGTGGACATCCGTGTTGTCCACCGCTGGATTTTGCGCGGCGGCAACGGCAGGAGGCTACGTGCGACGAATAGGGCCGGAGAAAAGCAGGTTACCAAGGATGAACTTGCTGGATTTTTACAGGGCCTGAAAGGATTAGGGCAAAAGTAGCCCAAGGTAATGGCCCAATCCACCGGTAAACCCGTTGGAGGAAAAGGAGATGGGCCGAATCATCCACTGCTTTCAAGGAATTTTTTTTCCACACATTAAGAGGTTTGCGATGAGTATGTCCGAAGTTCTAACAGAATCAATTCGAAATGCCGAACAGGCCTGGCGAAAAAACGCAAGCCGCCTGGCGGAATGGGCATTCAAGAAATTAGTAAACCGAGAGGATGTATTCGGTTCATATATACCCTTGGAGCAAAGGACTGCTGGTAAAACTGCTAGGACGCAGCATTGTAAAATCACCCTCGAAATATTCAGGAAACACTTCCTCGTTAAGGTTGATTCAAACCGTGAAGGGTTAATCGGAGTCCACTCAACCTCAAAGGACAACCGATGTCGCTGGATGGTGATTGATATCGACAATCACAAGAACATCAGCGAAATGGCCAAAAATAACAAGAAAGCGGCCATCGACCTGTACACAAAGCTTCAGCAAATGGGTTTGCACCCATTATTAACCTCCTCCGGAAGTAGTGGTGGGTTCCACCTTTGGCTGATTTTCACCAGCCCGGTTGAAAGCCGGTTGGTGTACGAATTCGGTAACAATTTAGTTTCCAACTGGAAAGACATGGGACTGGATTCGAAGCCTGAAATCTTTCCTAAACAGGAAGAAATACAACCAGGCAAATGCGGCAACTTTGTCCGACTACCAGGGATCCACCACACCAATCCCTTTTATTCAAGGGTTTACACGGGTAAGGAATGGCTCCAAGGAAGGGAAGCGATTGACTATTTGATCGCCAACAAACTTAACGATTTCCCACGAAATCAAGTGTCCGCCAGAAAACCCAAAACCAACCAAAGTTTTGAAGCCCGTTTTGAGAAAATGCTTCTCAGTGTGAAAGGGACTTCAATAGGCTCCAAATTGCCTCCAGAAAACCAGCGCATTGTTGCCAAATTTTTGGCCAAGCTTTCAGGAGTAACCCAAACTTCTGCTGGGTGGCAAGCATGCTGCCCAGCACACGCTGATCGGAATCCAAGCCTAAGTGTGGGATTTGGTCAAAAAGTACTTCTGGTGACAAAATGTTTTTCGGGTCCTGATTGCACTTTCGAGAAGATTTGTGATGCAACTGGCATGGAAGCGAAGGATCTAACATCAAGGCCTTCCACCCATGAGGAAATGACTGATCTGCCGGATAGACCTGAAATGGTTCTGACCGAAGCTGACAATCAATTCCAAGTGAACTCAGAGAAATACAGATGTCCGCTGAAATCGACTCACCTATCCAACCTTGCCAAGCGCCTGGGAGTGTCCATCGAGGCTCTTAGGTCAATTGGAACTGGTTGGAATCCTGAATTGGAATGTTGGACCTTTCCAGAACACAACGGAAAGGGACAAGTTTGCGGAATCATGAAACGTTATAAAAATGATTCAAAAAAAACCGTGAAAGGATCTAAGAGGGGATTAACTCTTTCAAATGGCTGGGACAAAGGCCTGGGGGTTTTGCACATCTGCGAAGGAGCCTCGGACACAGCAGCCTTGCTTTCCCGAGGCTTGAAAGCGATTGGAATTCCTAGCAGGAATTATAAAGCCGATGACTTAGTTATTTTGCTTGGCAAGGTGAAAAACCTCAGCCTTGCTGTGGTACCTGACAACGATCCAGCGGATCCAGACCACGAAAGTGCCGGCAAACTGGCTCTTACCTTGAAGGAACACCTCAAGTGCCCGGTCAAATTGATTACATTCAACCGGAATTGCAAAGATTTGCGTGAATACCACAAATCAAACCCTTCAAACTAAAGCAAACACCAAAAGGAGAACCAAGCAATGAGACGGGAATGGAATGAAACGATAGATAAGACCGAATTGGATTTAGCACAACAAGGATGTTTGAATGGAAATGGAATAACAATAAAGGAGATTGGTATGAATACAACATTGAAATGTTCTAAGGAAAGAACACATGAATTCCGGAATTACAAAACTTCAAGTGAAGGCAAAAAGAAAATAGTTTCAGCCAAACTTCTCTTGGAAAAACTTTTGAGCCATACAGGTGGTTGGCCAAAATCAGTTTGTGGGAATTTGATCGTTCAGGATGC
This sequence comes from Planctomycetia bacterium, assembly GCA_005808665.1. GTDB lineage: Bacteria > Planctomycetota > Planctomycetia > Gemmatales > Gemmataceae > SYLG01. The sequence goes on from SYLG01000070.1 coordinate 17,169, forward strand.
AAAGGGCAAGTTCAGGATGCTTTCGGATAACAATTCCTTATTCGCCTGGCTTCACGGAATTTTTGATGTCGAATGGATTCAATCTCCAGGAATCAGTAAAGTTGAGTTCTACAAATTTGCCTTGGAAAGTTGCGAAAAGTTTGATTCTTACAGCGAACTGCCGCATTATCCAGAAATTCCTGGTATGCTTTACGCTTCGACGGATTACCCTCACAAGGGCGGGGCAGCACTAGACGATTTTCTGGACTTTTTTAATCCAGCCAGCGACCTCGATGCCAGTCTTATCAAGGCGTTTGCATTAACGCTTTTTTGGGGCGGTGCGCCAGGTCAGCGACCGGCTTTTCTTATTACAACCGAAGACAAAGGTCCCAAAGGCGGCGTTGGCTATGGTAAAACCACTTTGGTTGAGCAAATGGCCAACCTTTGCGGGGGGTATATTTCCTATAGTCCCTCCGAACCAATAGAAAACCTGCACAAGCGGATTCTATCTCCAGCAGGGGGAAAGATGGGACAACGGGTCATTCGCTTGGACAATCTCAAAACCTTTAGATTGAGTAATGCCGGGCTTGAGGAACTGATTACCACAGACAATATCAGTGGACAACGAATGTACGTTGGAGATGCTGCCGTTCCCAATTATTTCACGGTTTGTCTCACCATAAATGGAGCCAATCTCTCAAGGGATTCGGCAAGCCGCTGCGTGGTGATTCACCTTGCCAAAGCAACCGAAGATGTAACATGGCTGAACCGACTCAAGGCCTTTGTCACTAAATATCGGAGAGCGATAATCGGTGACATCCTACTTTTACTCCGTTCTAAGGGTACTCCTTTGTCAGGTTCAGGATCGACGCGATGGGGAAGCTGGGAAACAGGGGTTCTTTCCAAAGTTGAACTCCCACTCGAATGTAGGGACCAAATCATTCAACGACAGAATGCTATCAACGATGATGCTATCGAATCAAGGAATTTTATCGAAACCATCAAAGAGGCAACCGGGCATTATGTTGGTCAAACGAAGAGTGCCCAAATTAAGGCTATTACCACTGACCTTATGTCGGAAATTTACCATAAATTTTTTGGTAAAAAGGTTGGATTTAATGTGCTAGGCAAAGTTATTGAAAAAATGGGAATTCCAAGCCTTCATTTTCATCGAATAAAGGGTCGCCAGGGCCATTTCTATTTAAGACTCGATGGAAAACCATTTAACCAGAATGACATTAAAAAAGCCACAAAAAGAAAGCCTATTAAAGCAAGATTATCACCGAGAAAATAGTTGCATTTTCATAATCTTGACTGGTTATTCCCCACTCAGAGGTGGGGAATAACTTTTTTCTTCGCAAAACTATCCAAAATATTTCGTTAGTTATATTTGCATGATATTTTTTTCATTTTTAGTATATCAAAAGTAAAGTTTTATTCTTAAGAATACCGTTCCAACCGAATTTAATTTGGGACGGTATTACAATCGGCTGATTTTTGTCGGCTATGCTAATATAATCGAATCCTTAAATTTATCATATTTTCATCGAATCTTCCTAATTATTGTATCCTGGCGTACCTTTCGTTGAATTAGGAAATATAGCCTCGATTATGTTCACCCATCCGCCGGGCAACATTCACCCGGACGTTGGCAACTCAGACCTCTCAAGTGGACTCATCCCATCTGTCGCAGGCGCACAGCCCGTTGGCACAAGGTGAA
>SYLG01000071.1 GCA_005808665.1 Planctomycetia bacterium
GTCTGCCAGGCAATCAGCATCGCCATCACGGTGGTCTTGCCAGCGCCCGTGGCGAGCTTCAGCCCCAACCGCATGAGCTCCGGGTTGGCATTTAGGTTGGCTCTTTCAAGGTGATCGAGGATGTTCCTGCCTATCCGGGAATGGGACGCAACCTCGGTTAGCCAAATAGCCGTTTCAGCAGCTTCCACCTGACAGAAGAAAGGGCGCACCCCGCTAAAGGAATGGTGCCTCCAGTGTTGAAGCAGGCGGGCCGTTTCGGGGGTTACCTGCCACTCGCTGGGCTTGGGCCATGCTCGCCAGAGGTTCACCTGTTTGCGCACCTCATTGATAATCGGTGTTGGATCGTACTGTTGTTCCTGAGTGGAAACTCCTTTTCCTTCGTCAAAAACAATATCCTGCTGTTTGCTCCCTTTTTTGAGTTTCTTCGGTCTGGGAATCGGGGTGATGAACTCTGCCCGACGACGATTTTCGATGATTTGCTGGGTTGGCTGGCCCTCTCCATCCAGTTCCCAATGCCGTTCCGGGCAATCGTATGGGGAGTTCAGGATCGGGTGGTCAAAGAAGGGATTGTTCATTGTCATGTCCAGATGGCTTTATGACGGGTAATTATCCAGGCAAGGACGAATCGCAAGCCCTGGTCAAGACATTCGGCACAGGTTCCATGACCCATTAACCGTAAAACCATGCGGCCATAGGATAGGGTCGGAATCAGGACAACCACTTTTATGGGAAGCATGGTCGTTGAAAATCTTCCATGGTGAATGGGAGGAAGAACTTGGTACAAACGCCCCTCGACCTCCAAGGGTCGCTCAAAGGGCATCTTGGCATGCTCCATTGGTTAACGCAAGTATCTATTGCTATATGGTAAGCAATTGCGGGATTCCAGAATTTTTGTTGCCTTGGGTGGATCATTCTATTGCTTCTTCGGGATCTGGGGATTTTTTGGCCCGAACAGGTCTCAAAAAACCGATCACGGTTTACCCCTTAAGGCTTTAAATCCACCTGATGGTGGAGGAAATCTGGGAATGGATGGTATGAAAAGGCAATTGGCCCGGAATCGATCCTGAACCACTCCCAGGAAGCTGGTGGCTCTTGTCGCCAACCTGAAAACAGGGAACCAACATGTGCTTTTTCAAAATAGACAAATCAGAGTGTTTCGTTTTTTGGGCTGGGAATTCCTGAGGTATGACCAAAAATCGACCATTATTTTCTGAAATCCTGGAATTATTTGGTCACTTTGTAATCGGCGTACGCTCTAAAGGGTAGTAAAAGGCGGGATTCACCAAAAATAAACCGCTACTGAATCAAGGCCCGGGGTAATAACCGGCCGGGCGCCGATCGTTCACGGTGTCTTTGCTCCGCTGTGGGGGTTCCCTTAAAAGGTGGAACCCAACTCAAACCACAGTGCTTTTGGGAGACTGGTCCCATGCTTGGGGTTTTCCCTCCCACGGAATACCCGCCAGGCGTGTGCAGCCAGGCTATGGGACCGGTCTCCCGCCGTTTTTTCAAAACCATTACAATCTTGGAGGGTTTCCCTTGACGGAAGGGCCCATTTCGTCCAACCTAACGCAACACCCAATGCCTCCACCCTCGAATGTTTGGACCCAGGGAGCAAACCATGTGGCTGATTATTGCTTTTGGGCTTTGTTTCGTAACCATGGCCGGGCTTTTCTTTGCCTGGGCGGTTTGGCTCCAATCCAACCTGTACACCCAACCTGCTGAGGGAATGATTTGGCGGGCCCCCGCCGCTTCCGCAGTGGTGATGGTCTCTTTTGCCATTTGGATGGTAGCGGCCCGGAGTGCTCCAGGAGAGATCCGGCCCCTTCAGGAAGCACCCAAAGTGAAGGAATCGGTCTACTTCAAGGAAATTTTCGTCGTTGATGCCGAAGGCAACGGGGAAATCTATCGCCGAACCGCCAATGAACGAACCGGTTATCGGGGCAACGAATCCAATCAGCCATTGCCTGGTTCCTATGTCGAGGTAAAGGTCAAAGCCACCGACGATGCCAAAGATTTTTCCATCTCATTCAAACGCCAAACCAGCCCGGCAGGAGATATTTACCAGGACGGGCAGGGACGCCAAATGGATCCCGAATACATGGGAACTCTTAAAGAAAAACCCAAGGGTCGCTTGTTCATGATTTTGTTTCTCAACCTTGTCCACCTGGGGGCATGGATCCTGGCTTTTGGACCCTTGCTTGGTTTTGGCAGTGGCCACGCAATCATGATGGGAGTTGTTGGGGCGATCCTGTCCAATTTTACCCTACTGCCTTATTTTTTAACCGTTTTGACCCCAAAATAGGTGTATTTTTTGGAAGGTTTATCCCGCCTTGGGTTGATTATCCCAATGGATGCGTTGTAAAACTTCGGTGGCAAGGCTGGGGGCTCCCCCAGGTTGCCTGACTACTTCTGCTGCCAACATTACTGCATAGTTTCCTGCCCGGACCCACGACTGGCCAGCGAGCCTTGCCGCCAACAATCCCGCCGTGAAAGCATCTCCGGCCCCAACTGTATCAACCACTTTCACTTTTGGGGCAGGAATTCGAATCAATCCTTCGGGGGTAAAAAGGCTTGCCCCTTTTCCTCCCTCGGTGAAGGCGACCAGTTCCAATCCAAAAGCTGTTCGTATTTTTTCCAATTCTTCTTCCGGAGAGCTGGAGTTCAAACCCAAGGCGGTCGCCATTCCCGGCCAATCTTCGGAGGAGAGTTTGACCCAACGGGACAAGGAAATCGAGGATTCCAGGATTTCTTTGGTATAAAACTGTTGCCTCAGGTTTACATCCAGAATGCACAGCCCCCCGCCAAGGCCAACCTCTTTTACCAGGCGCTGAATGGCCTTTCTGGAGTTGGGTGACCTTTGGGCGAGTGTTCCAAAACAGAGGGCACGGACGGTTTTGACGACTTCCCGGCAATCCTTGGTAAAAGCGATGTGGTCCCATGCCGAATTCCCGTGAATCGTGTAGTGTGGAATTCCATCGCTTAAAGTTATACCCACGCTGCCGGTGGGAAAGTCCTGATTCACCTGGATGAAGGATGTGTCCAGGCCTCTGGATTGAAGGACCAAAAGCAGGGCATCGCCTGGCTCATCCTTGCCGACACAACTAACCGGAATGCCCCGTAACCCGGCCTGGCAGGCGTGAAAGGAAAAATTGAAGGGTGCCCCGCCTACCACCCGGCCGGTAGGGAACATGTCCCAAAGGAGTTCGCCAATGCCCAAAACAGGCCCAAAGAACGGGCTGGTAGGGCTATTCACCTTTTACAATCCAGCCTATCAGGTCGCGTATTTTTGGAGCTTGGCCTTGGGAAAGGTAGCCTATACGGAAAATGCGACTGGCAAGAAGGACCACTACCAGGGTGGTGATGAGCATTAAGAACACCCCCAAAAGCGGTTCCCAGAGGGGCAAATCTGGCTGAAGGGCAATACGGGCCAGCATCATCATCGGCGTGGCCGTGGGAAAAAGCGACATCCAGCGGGCCAGTCCGCTGCCAGGGTCCTCAATCACCCGCATCAGCACGAAGAGGGGAATGGTAATGATCAGGGTCACCGGGGTCAAAAGAGTTTGTGCCTGTTTGATGTCCGAAACCGCACTGCCAACGGCAAGAAAGACTGCACCAAACATCAGGAGGGCCATGGTTTCAAAGACAACAAACCAAAGGACAAGGTCTGCGCGCAAAAAACGGGCTGCATCAAAACGCGATGCAATGAAGGCCCCACCCAACAGGTAAACCAAAGCCAAAAGAACTCCGACCGTAGTCATCCCCAACAACTTTCCCATGAGAATGTCAAATGGCTGGGCCGAGCCCAAAAGCACCTCGGCGATTCTTTGCATTTTTTCCTCAATGACCGCTTGAAGCAAAGGGGATGCCCCCATCATGATCACAATGAACATCAACATGACCAAAACCAGGGGCACAATTATATTTTCGGCGATTTTGGTCTCCTGCCCATCTACCGGCTTTCCGGTGGCCGGGTCGAAATGAGGCAGATCTTTCATGGAAAGGCCACGGGAACCTGCCTTGCTGGTTTCACGGATCAGGGAGGAAAGTTCCTCGGGGGTGTAGGAGTTTCGCCCCTTCACCAACAACAACGGGTTCAGGCAGGCGGCACGCTGGAGGTACACGGCTGAAAGGACCTTGCCACTTGCCATCGTCAAAACATCGCGGTCAAAGGTTCGGTCCGTGTAGTAGGTTACATCCTCACGGGGCGGGGCGTCCTTGGGGGGAGTGACAAGGGCATCGGGGTGAATGTCAAAAAACCCGGACAGTTCCCGCTTGCGAACCCGGTCTCCCACGGAAACCCGTTGCTTCAGAATGGATTCCGGGTCGGTTCCCGAGGGCTCAATAGCGACAAACTTGATCCGAACTCTCTGCTTTTTACCTCCCTGGTCGCCAGCCGGATCTCCAAAAGGGTCCATCTTGTTGGTTGAATTGTCCCCGGATAACAGATTGAGCGTCTCAACCGCCCCGAGGTTTTTGCCGGGTGTACGGTCAATGATGCCAAGAACCCGTTCCTCGTCAGGACGAAACCTTTCAAGGGCAATCTGGACTCCCAAACTGCCAAGCATCATCAATGGCATAAGGATGATCGAGATCAAAAAGGCCTTACTCACCACTGCCGCACGAAATTCCCTGCGGGCAATCACCAGAATCTTTTCCATTATCAACTTTCCGATTTGGGATTAGTGACCGACAGAGGCACCCGCAGTGGCACCTACCAACCTGAGGAAAATGTCGCTTAGGGACGCCTGCCCTGTTTCAAACCGTCGTATCCCACCCAAGGGTAAGAGTTCGGCAAGGACGCTTTCAGGTGTTGCATTTTCCGCAATGTCCAACTCCCAAGCCTCACCCGTGGGAATGGCACCGGCCACACCGGAAACCCCGTCCGGTCGAATGCCAGGATCGACAAAGGAGACCCGTACTCTTTCGCCGCCATGGTCCCGCTGGACCTCGGACCAGGAACCCGAAAGAAGCTTTTTGCCTTTATGGATCAAAAAGAACGAATCACACATCTGCTCGGCAAGAGCAAGGTCATGGGTAGAAAGGATTACCGTGGTTCCCTCTTCCCGAAGCCGAATGAGAGCTTCGCGCATCACCAAAGCGTTCACAGGATCCAGACCGGAAAAGGGCTCATCCAATAGTGCCAGCTTGGGTCTGGAAATAATTGCGCCTATGAATTGAACCTTTTGAGCCATTCCCTTGGAAAGCGTCTCGATTTTCTTTTTCTTCCAGGCAAAAAGGTCAAATCGTTTTAACCAATCATCCACCAGGGAGGCCGGTTGGTGCACGCCTTTGAGGCGTGCCAAAAACTCGAGCATTTCCCCCACTTTCATGGTTTTGTAAAGACCGCGCTCCTCGGGAAGGTAGCCTACTTCGTCCCGCGAACAACCTCCATGAGTTTCCCCCATCACCACCACCCGCCCCTCGTCGGGTGCGAACAATCGCATGATCAGGCGAAGGGTGGTTGTTTTTCCTGAACCGTTTGGCCCCAGAAATCCATGGATCGCTCCATGCTGGATAACAAGATCTACTCCATCCACGGCGGTATAGTTGCCAAAACGCTTGGTAACCTTTTCTAAAACGACGGCGTCCAAATGGGACATGAATCCCCCAAAAACTGTCTGGATTTGTGAAGGCTCATTGTATGGGTTGGCTAGGAAATATATTATAAACCTGTGTTTTTCGACCTTTTCCCTTTTGAGGTTTTGACCCTAACATAAACCTCATTCGGTCTGGAAGTTCCTTGCGAGGTATGCCATGGTTTCGGTTCTTTTTCCCCTTTTGTTTGGATTCCCTCCCCCCGCCGAAGCCCAAGTGGTTGTTCCGGTTTGGGCCACCAAAGCCCCAGGCGATGAGGGCCTGACCCTGCCGCCGGAAAAAGCCGAGACCAAACCGGATAAGCCCCCCAGTATCACCCGCATTAGCAATGTAAGTACCCCTACGCTTCATCTGTTCAAACCGGATCCCGCCAGGGATACAGGGGCTTCGGTCATCATCTGCCCCGGGGGTGGCCACCATATCCTGGCATGGGATTTGGAAGGGACCGAGGTTGCTGCTTGGCTCAATACTTTGGGTGTCACCGGAATCGTACTCAAGTATCGCGTACCCGCCCGTGACAAAAACTTGCCCTACCAGGCCGCCGTCCGTGATGCCCAGCGGGCAGTTAGTCTGGTTAGGTCCAAGGCAACAGAATGGAAACTGGACCCAAAGCGAATCGGCATATTGGGATTCTCGGCGGGGGGAGAGGTGGCGGCTTTGACAGCCCTTTTCAACCAGAGGATTTATGAATCGTCCGATGAGGTCGATACCATCTCCCATCGTCCCGATTTTGGTTTACTCATTTACCCGGCTTACCTAACTGAAAAAGGCGATGGCAAACTCCGGGATTATGTCAAGGTTCAAAAAGATACACCACCCCTATTCCTGGCTCATGCCCACGATGATGGGGTAACGCCTCTTTCCAGCGCCTTGCTCTATGTCGACCTGAAGAGGGCCGGTCGGTCCGCGGAACTGCACATTGTCAGCAAGGGAGGCCATGGGTATGGCCTAAGACCCTCGGCTAGCAATGAGGCGAGCGAATGGCCTGCCCGGGCAGCCGCTTGGTTGAAACACACAGGATTGTTGAAAAAATAGGGTAATTGGAGTTATTCAAACCGCAAGGTACCAAACTTTTTATGGTCGTGAAAGCTTGGGCCGACCCTGGACCAATCCCAGGCACTGGTTTTGCCTTCGTCATAGTCCATGCGGTAGAAATTGGCTCGCCACGAAGTTCCGGGTTTGGGGGGAATGTTTCTAAGGGGCGATAGTAAAGCATAGGGCACAAACACTTCCGCTTGCCAACCCTTGACCTTGGCCCCGGATTTCAATTCGCCCCCTATGGCAGAGGTCGCCTTCCTGGTTTTTCGGTCAGGACCATCCAGCCATGGTCTCCAACCCAGGAATTTGCCCTCCAGGTTTGGGACCAGAATGGGCAGCTCGCGGCCCAAGGGAGATATTTCATACTCAAAATAGATGGGATCGCGTTCGTCGGTCCAAAGGAAAAATTCGAAGACATCCTCAGTCCATAAAGTGTCGTAATCGTTTTTGAAAGTGCTGGTAAGGCAGGAATCGGTTGCATCCATCAGGACATAAAGGCCCTTTTCCGAGTACAATACCTTTACTTTTGTGGAATAGTCGTGCCCCTTGGGCGACCGGCGGGAAAGTTCTGTCCACAGGGTTTTGTTCCAAGCCGGGTTTTGGTCCTTGCCGGTGATTTCAAAATCGGCGGTTTGCCTGACCACCAATTCCTTCTGGGCCATTTTGCGCTTTTCCTCATCGGTTTTCAGGCCAAAAAGCACCCGTTCGGCATTGGTCCGGTAGATTTTTTCAAGGACCTCGGGCGGAAGGTTCAAGCCATATATGTTCCAGAACCCTTGCCGATGATGGCTTTGGGAGCTGTCAAAATACTCATCATCGGTTTCCAGGAACCGGTAATAGATGCGAAAGGCATCGCGGCGCGGGGTCGTATCTGTCCCAAACATGATCCTGTCCTGGTATTTCAGGAAAAAGCGTCTGGCCGAATGCGGTTGACGACCCAATTCCGATATGCGAGCGTCTATGTCCACGAACATATTGGGATATTTGTCGAGTTTTTCTGCCACGGAAGCCAGATCTTCGGCATTGTTTCCAAAATGGGTGTTGATAAAGGTCGTTTTCGGATGCCTGGCAATCACCCGATGAAGTTGGTCAAGAATGTCCTGGCGTTTGGGCCATTTGTCGCCATAAAAAAGCCAACCTGGATTCTTGTTAAGCTCGTGCCATCGTTCGTTGTAACGATCCAATGGCGTGAAAAAAGCAGAGGGATCGGCAACATGGATCACCACCGGTCGGCCATGCCTGGCACACATTTCCCAAATCGGGTCAAGTTTTGGATCATCGACTTCCAGAAGCTTTCCATCCTTGAAGCGGTGACTAAGCCCAAAGGTTTTGTGAAATTTAAGGCCTTTGGCCCCGGCCTGGAAACTTTGCTCCAACCGTTTGGCTTCTCGATCGCCCCAATCGGAATCGTCCAATCCGTCAAATGAAACCAGGGTATATGTGAGAAACCGGCCCGGGTGAGCCAGGTCAAGGGCACCAAGGGTTTCCTTGAGGCGGTCTCCCCAACCACCATCAAGGTTTACCACTGTCTTTACACCAGCTTCGTTCATTTCGGTAAGGTAACGGGCCACAGTCGCCGGGGTTAGCTTTTCCTTGCCACCCCCGAGGTGATTGTGGACATCAACGACCGGAAAAAGGGGCTTGTCCAGGATGGTCGTTTTTGTAACCATTCGGGAACGAGGTTCCCAATCAAGAAGTTTGAGCTCCCGGATGTCTCCCTCGGCGGGGGATGGGGACTTGATGGCTGGCTTGGCAGGAGCCTGTCCCCAAACTGTGCAGGGAGCAGCAGCAATCATCAACCCTGCGAGCAAAAAAAGGGTGCAATGCTTCATGGTCGGGTTTTCCAAGGGTGGAATGAAGGGACCTTGGGTATGTTGTAGGAATGTATCCGTAAGGGGACCTTTGGCGTAATTGGAATGCCAAGTCACCTCTCAACCTGATGGCTTTGCATTCAACCACCCAAAGGACGGTGGACCGTCAAATCAATCGCCAAGGGCAGCAAGGACTGCCGCTTCCATGGCAGCTGTACCGTCTGAGCCACCCAAGTCAGGAGTTTTGGGAGTTCCTGCGGTAAGGACTTTGTGGACTGCGGCTCGAACCTTGTCACCCGCCTGGATCTGGCCCAAATGATCAAGCATCATAGCTCCGGAAAGGATTGCTGCCAAAGGATTGGAGATCCCCTTTCCGGCAATATCCGGGGCCGACCCGTGAACCGGCTCAAACATGCTGGGGAACTTGCCTTCGGGATTGATGTTGGCACTTGAGGCAAGGCCGATAGTACCGGTGACCATGGCGGCAAGGTCTGTGAGGATGTCGCCAAACAGGTTACTGGCAACCATCACATCAAATGACTCGGGTTTCCTGACCAGGTCCATGGCAGCGGCATCCACCAGGAGTGAAGACGCATGGACATCCGGAAAGTCTTTTTTGACGGCATGGAACGCATCGTCCCAAAGAGTCATGGAGAAGCTTAGGGCATTGGACTTGGTGATGCTTGTTAATTTTTTGCGAGGGCGTTTTTGAGCCGCTTGAAAAGCTGCCCGGATGATCCGTTCGCAACCGCGACGGGTAAACATATTGACTTGGACGGCGATTTCTTCCGGGGTTCCCGGGTATTGTTTGCCTCCCAGAGGGGCATATTCGCCCTCGGTGTTTTCCCGGTAAAAAAGGAGGTCGATTGAGCCAGGCGCCTTGTCGCGCAAGGGAGATTCGACTCCCGGATAGAGGTAGCTTGGCCGGAGGTTGACATATTGGTCGAAATGGCGCCGCATGGGCAACAACAATGTGTGAACCGGAACGGTATCGGGAACCCTGGGATCCCCAATTGCCCCAAATAGGACCGCTTTATGCCGAGCCAGGATCTCAAAAGCATCATCCGGCTGAAGTTTCCCCGTGGTGAGGTAGCGCTGGCAATTCCAATCGAGAACATTCCAGGCAAAGGTAAGGGAAGTGCCCCTTACCGCCCGGTCGAGAACCCGCATGGTGGAGGGAATAACCTCCTGGCCAATACCATCCCCCGGAATCACCGCGATCGAACAAGCTGCCATTGCACCCACATCCAAGAAAAAGTATGAGCACACTTGGAAAGACTGTGCGCTAAAGGTCCGTACCTTGGTATACCCCAGAAAGGCTAGGAAATCAGTGCCTTTTGGCAAGGGCGGCAAAGGGGAAGACTCCTCAGTCTTTGCAGGTTACCCAGATTTTCATTTGAAAGAGGCGGTGCCTTCATGAAACACTCCAAACCTAAAGCATTACGATTCCAACGCTTGCTGACGATTCCCCTCATTGTTGGGGGTTTTTTCGTGTTTTCCGGGTGTAAAAACACGACTGGGGGAACCGGGTCCATTTGGCCCATTGGGGCCCCTGCAGGGGGGGACCCTCTTATGGGACCACCGCCCGCCGTTCTCCCGGCATCGGGTTTGTCGCCCACAGGATTGGCCCCGGTGGGGCCAATCGCCTCGCCAACCGGACCCATGGCTGGGCCTTTGCCAGCCATGCACTCACCAAACACCCTTGGTAGCCCGGCAGCATTGGCCACGGGAACCACCAGTATGCTATCCAATCCCCGTGATCCTTTGGCGGGCAATACCACCACTGTTCCGGCACTGAGTGCCCCTATTCCGACAAATGGATCCAACGCACCCTATTTACCCAACTCAGGAATTAACCCGGGTGGATCCCTCCCTGTGCTGCTCAATCCGGTGGCAACCTCGCCCATGGGAAATCCCAATGGGGGCAATCCTCCCCCCGTTGGGGCGTCCATTCCCACAGGTCCCACCCCTATAGGAGGGTCGGCCGTCCCGCCTCCCCCTGACCCGGTACCCGGGGGCTCCGTATCCAAGCTCAATCCAACCGGGCCAATTGCTTTGGCAGGGTTGCAAACGACCAACAACAGCCAATTCAACCTGGCAGTCCAATCCAATCTTACCCAGTTACAGGATCAACTCCGTCAACAGGGACAAACTGTCGATCAGGCAACGCAAACGGCCTTGACCCAATTGAATGTTTCCCTTTGCCAAAATGGCATGGTTTGGCAAAAGATGCAAAGGCAGGCGAACGGCACCTGGAAGAGCATTGCTTCCTTTAGCGATCCAAAAAATCCGGCCAACAGGCGGACCATGGAAGCGGTTGCCGCTACCCCGGATGCCGCCTTGGGGGCCCTTTTGGGTGAGGTTCAGGCCGCCCGTTAGCTCTCATTTTACTTTTCCCCAAGCGTTTCCCTTGACCTAGCACCAGCCCTTCCTTTGGGAAGTTACCCGGAAAGGAATCTCTACAGTGATAGGCTTCCTTGGAAAAACCTCTCTCACGAAATGGATCCTGATTGCAATGCCTTTGGGGTTTCTCCTTGGGTATCAGTGGCCGGCCCTCGGCAAAACCCTCGACCCTCTTTCTTCCACCATCTTCATGCGCCTGATCAAGTCGCTCATCTCACCCTTGATTTTTTCCACCCTGGTGGTGGGAATTGCCGGACATTGTGACGATTTGCGGCGGATGGGACGACTTGCCCTCAAAGCATTTCTTTATTTCGAGGTGGTAACCACTTTGGCACTGGTCATCGGCCTTTCCGCCGTAAACCTTACCCACCCGGGAACCGGGGTCACGCCTGCATCGCAATCGACCGAGGAGCTGGCCAAAGCCACCGCAAAAACAGACAGTTTGGCCAAGGATCAAGCCACCACCACATCGTTTTTGGAACATGTGTTTCCGGCCAGCGTGGTGGATGCTGCCGCAAAAAACGAGGTCCTACAACTTGTCTTCTGGTCGATTCTCTTTGGCATCGCGCTTGCCCAGTCTCCTGATAAATTCAGGCTGCCTATTGTTGATTTTCTGGAAGCTATTGCCCAGGTCATGTTCAAGTTTACCAATATAGTCATGCTTTATGCCCCCATCGCCATCGGTGCCTCCATAGCGGTCACGGTTGCCCGAAGCGGCACGGGGGTCCTTGGCAATCTGGCGGTATTGATAGGCACCCTTTATGGTGCCCTATTCGTTTTCATATTGGTTGTCCTTGTGCCAGTTGTACTCCTGTTTCGTATTCCCTTTTGGGGATTTCTCCGGGCCGTTCAGGAACCGGCATTGTTGGCTTTTTCCAGTGCCTCAAGCGAGGCGGCCCTTCCCAAGGCCATGCTTGCTATGGAGACATTTGGCGTTCCAAGACGCATTGTCGCCTTCGTCATGCCAACCGGATATTCCTTCAATCTGGATGGCACAACGCTTTATTTGGCCTTGGCCAGTGTTTTTTGTTTTCAGGCGGCCGGGGTCGGGTTGTCGATCTCCAACCAGATCCTGATGATGCTTATGCTCATGCTAACAAGCAAAGGAGTCGCTGCGGTCCCAAGAGCAGGCCTGGTTATCCTTTCGGGGACCCTCATTAGTTTTGGCGGCTATTTGAAAGGCGAAAATTTGATTGATGACCACCAGTTGACCTTGGCTCTTGCGGCGGTAACCACAATTCTTGGGGTGGACGCGCTAATGGACATGGCCCGCACCTCGATCAATCTCGTGGGCAATTGCCTTGCTACTTGTGTGATGGCAAGATGGGAAGGCGAATTTGACGACAAAACCGCTAACGGCCCATAAACCCAAAAATAGTACTTGAAAACAAGGGGGCAAAAGGTCTCCCTTGGGCACCCCAATATCGGTTTCAAATGAGGCTCATTGGGCCATCAAACCCAACTCTACTCTTGGTTGGTTTTATTTCCTGTCCCCGCCATGGTCATCATCGTCATCGTCGTCACGATCATCATCTTTGCCGTCGTGGTCATCATCGTACCTGTCGTCTTCGTGATCATCATCAATGCCATTATCGTCCGAATCGTTGATATCATCCTCATCGTCGTGATCGTCTTCAATATCGTTATCAAGGTTGTAGAAGTCGTCATTCCCCGCCCCACCATGGTTACGGTCCCGTCCTTTTCCACCACTCAACCGGTCATCCCCAACCCCGCCCTTGAGGTCATCGTCTCCAAGGCCACCGTTTAGGTAATCGTCCCCATCACCGCCATCGAGGTCATCGGTGCCATCCTCTCCGTGGAGCCTGTCATTTCCAATCCCCCCACGAATGAAATCCAAACCCAAGCCACCCCAAATCAGATCGTTCCCAAGGCCCCCAAATACCTCATCATCCCCATCGCCTCCGTTACAAGTGTCCTCATCATCTCCACCGTCAATGGTATCATTTCCAAGGTCGCCAAAAAGCAGGTCTGTTCCTGCGTTACCCAGCAAACGGTCCTTCCCATTACCCCCTCGACAACTGTCGTTTCCTCCTCCGCCTTCGAGAAGATCATCGCCCTCCTCGCCGAAAAGGTCATCATTTCCATCATTGCCGTTGACGGAATCGGTGCCAGCGCCGCCCCATTCCTTGTCGTTACCAATGCCGCCGGACAAAGCGTCATTTCCATGAGCACCCCAAAGGCTGTCATTGCCAATACCACCATCCAGCAGGTCATCATCGCTTTGACCATTGAGGTTGTCGTCACCCTCATTGCCAAAGAGGGAATCCATTCCTGCCCCGCCCGATTCCTTGTCGTTTCCCGAGCCACCAATCAATGTGTCTTTGCCATTGTTTCCCGAAATGCTGTCGTTGCCGGAACCACCATCCATGAGGTCATCGCCATCTTCCCCGTAAAGGTCATCATTGCCTTCATTACCGTTGACGGTATCGGTACCAACACCACCCCATTGTCTATCGTTTCCCATACCACCATTCAGGGAATCGTTTCCACCTGCACCCCAAAGGCTATCGTTGCCCAAGCCCCCCTCCAAAACATCATCTCCCACCTGGCCATTCAAATTGTCATTGCCTGAACCGCCTTGAAGGCTATCATTTCCCGTCCCGCCAATCATTTGGTCGTCGTGATTACCACCACTGAGTAGGTCATCCTCGGTACCACCGTCCAATCGGTCGAAACCCTCATTTCCCGATAGGGAGTCAAGACCTCCTCCCCCGGATATTTGATCATTACCGGAACCTCCGGTAAGGGTGTCGTTGCCGTTGTCCCCGACAAGAACATCGTTGCCTGCCCCGCCAAAAATGCTGTCATTGCCTTCGCCACCACTGATTTTGTCGTCGTTGACACTTCCGGAAATTTGGTCATCCCCCAACCCTGCGTTGATCAGGACCGATTTCAGGGACGGAAGTCCTGATAGGTTAATCGTGTCACTTCCCGAGCCTGAATCAATACGGACCGAACGGACGGAATGGATTGGGAATGTGCTTTCAATCCCTTGAATTGTGATTTGGTTTCCCGCCCGACCCACCAGGATGGTGTCATCAAGTTCGGTGCCAACGATCAAAAGCTCACGAAAGCTGAGAGTGGCGGTTAGCCCAGCAGGAGCCAGCCTGTTTTCCAAGGTCTCCAACCGGGGAAATGACTCCTGTAGCTGCTCGAGGTGGGGGATGGAGGACCGCTCATTATGTGGATTGTGCATGTGAAATTCCTTTGAATTGCCAATTTGTCGACCAAACCTTGAACAATAAGCCACGCCTTCTGATTGGTCGCCCATGGCGATCCTGAAATTAGGTTAACTTATTTTTGGTTTCTTTATGTCAGGAAAATTAGGATATCTTCATTTATTTGTGGCGGGGATTCCCCGGCGGTTGAATTGTGATGGACACCTTGGATTGGGAAAAACCAGGAATATTTGAGGTAAAAACACACAATAGATCCGGGCTTACTCCGAAATACCCGATGTTTCAGAGGAAATAACCCCAGTATCCAATGCAAACCTGGTCAACTCGGCCCGACTTTTAAACCCCAACTTACCCATCAACCTTGCCCGATAACTTTCCACGGTTTTCACACTTAAAAAAAGTTGGTCGGCAATGGCCTGGTTGGTATGGCCTTTACTCACTTGGGCCAAAACCTCCCTTTCCCGGGCACTCAGGTTTTCCAATTTCCGTTTGGTTCCGGAATCAGGTTCGACATGGCGTGCCCTCGGTGCGTGGGCGTACATTCCTCCTTCGGCCACCATTCGAATGGCTTTGATTAACTCGGAATCCGCTGCCCCTTTGCTGAGGAACCCTGCCGCACCTGCGGCCAGAGCCAAACGGGCAAAGGCGGGGTCATCGTGCATGGTAACCACCAACACCCGGATATTCGGGGATTTTTTGGCCAATTCCCCTATGAGTTGGACTTGATTTCCACCGGGCATCGACCAATCCAAAGTAAGCACCATAGGGTTGGCAGATAAAACCTCACGAAGTAACAATGCTGCATCGCCCGATTCTCCCTTCACTTCCATATCGGGTTGATTGTCGATTAAAAGCTTGAACCCCGCCCTTAACATGGCGTGATCATCCGCAACAAAAACCGTGATTTTCCCCATTTTTCAGTTTTCCACTTTGGATGAGTTTTTTTCAAGGATGGGAAGGTAAACCTCAATTGTGCAACCTTTACCCGGGGAGGATTTGATGTGAAAGGTTCCACCTAATAACCCAGCCCTTTCCTTCATGCTCCAAAGCCCGAACGAGCCCTCCCCAATGCATTCACTCATGACCACTTTTGGATCGAATCCACCACCATTGTCTGAAATCAACACCTTTGCCTGATCACCAGCGGCCTCAACCAGGATGTCAACCCGGGTCCCTTTGCCGTGCTTTTGGGCATTGGTAAGTGCCTCCAGGATGATGCGATAAATCCCTGTTTCCAACTCGGCGGACCATCGTTTTCCTCCTTGGTAAAACTCAAGGCCAACCTTGATACCCATGAATTCCTCATTATCATGGGTCAGCTTTTGGAGAGTGGCTTCAAGTCCCAAGTCCTCCAAAACCACAGTCCTTAATCCCCGAACCAACCGCCTCAGGTCCTCCAGGGAGCATTTTGCCTGATTCCGCAAGGTTTTAGCGCAATCCTGGGCGGGCCCATATCCGGGGGTTTCCTCTATCCACTTGAGTCCAAAAACCAATCCCGTCAGGGTTTGCCCCAAACCATCATGCAGGTCCCTTGCAATCCGACTCCGTTCCTGCTCCTGTGTTTCCAAAAGCCAACCAAAAAGACGGGCCCTAACATGACTATGCTGTTGGAGGGGGACGAGAAACCGGACCCAAACCAGGGAACCTAAAACCAGGGTCAAGACCCCGGCATCCATAAAGGCAGGCAAACCACTCCAACTTTCCGCAAAAAGATGCGGCAACAATAGCATTAGCCCGTATTCGACCACAAAGGTGACAACCAAAAACTCCAGAAATAACCGAATGGGTCTCCCAATAGCGGGAACCTCCCGAAAAAACTGTTGGAAAGAATCCATGGCAGCTCCCAGGTTCGAGCCTAACTTTGTCCGATCACAAAACCTTGGGCCGGAGAATCCCCGGCCCAAGAAGCCCATTTCGGTGGGGAGGGGACGAGCCCCACGAAAATGAAAACTTAATGAGAGTTTATCTCGAAAAAATCTTCTTGCAAGTTTGGTCCTAAAAAAAGGGGTAAACCATTACGGTTCACCCCTTTGGGTTTTTTGGATGAGGATTAAGGCTTAGCCTTCCGAGTCGGCACCCAACTCGGCGCCGATTTCGGCTAATTCGGCCTCTTCATCCACGATCGCCTCTTCCGAAACACGGATCCGCATTTGGGAATGTTGATGCATGGAGAATCCTGTTCCGGCGGGAATCAGGTGACCCAGGATGACATTTTCTTTTAGGCCGACCAAGGAATCGGTCTTTCCGGCCAAGGCAGCTTCGGTGAGAACCTTGGTGGTTTCCTGAAAGGATGCCGCTGAGATAAAGCTGTCAGATTGGACCGAAGCCTTGGTAATCCCAAGCAACTGGACCTGACACGATGCAGGAGAGGGACTCGTCCAGGTAGGAACTGTTCCCTTCTCGGCTTCAATCCTGTCCTTTTCCTCTTCGTACACGATTTTCGGGACAATTTGTCCCTCTTTGAACCGGCTATCTCCCGGTTTTTTGATCTTGCACGACTCGCGCAGACGACTATTGACCGCATTGAACGCCTGCTTGTCGATGACGGAGCCAGGCAACAAGCCTGAATCGCCTGTGCCCTCGACTTTCACTTTTCGGAGCATTTGCGAAACGATGGTTTCGATATGCTTGTCGTCGATGTCTACCCGTTGACTACGGTAGACATTCTGAACCTCCCGAACCAGGTAGTTTTGAGCTGCCTCGATACCCGAGATCTGAAGAATGTCATGGGGAACAAGGGGACCATAAACCAGGGGATCGCCCTCTTTGACACGATCGCCCGATTGCACCCGAAGGTGCTTACCCGGAGGAACCTGATGTTCTCGTTCATCCCCGAAAGATTTTCCATTTTCGTCGATGGGCTGAACATAGATAAGGCGCTTGTTGCGTTTCTTGTCGCCCACCCGGACCATTCCCGCTACCTCAGACATAACGGCGGGATCCCGGGGTTTCCTGGCCTCGAAGATCTCGGTAACCCGGGGAAGACCACCAGTGATGTCCTGGGTACCGCCCAATTCCCGGGTGGTTTTTGCCACGATGGTTCCGGCGGAAATAGCCGTTCCGTCACGAACCTCAATGAATGCCCGTTCGGGAAGGTACATTACGGAAAGCTTTTGTCCCTTGGAATCCTGGATGACGATTTGGGGATGGTATTCCCCCTTGTGTTCCATGACCACCAATCGTTCGGCACCGGTGATTTCGTCGATGTCCTTGCGGAGTGTTTCGCCCTCAATCAGTTCAACAAACTTGATCTTGCCCCCCCGATCGGCAATGAGCGGGGTGATGTGCGGATCCCATTTGCACAGGGTTACTCCGGGTTGAACCTCAACCCCTTCTTTTACCAGGACGATTGCACCATAGGGGACCGCAAAAGTCTCAATCGGGGTGCCCTTGGGTCCAAGAACCTGGATTTCACCGTTTCGGCCAAGGACAACCTGTTCTTTCTTGGAGTTTTCGACGGCACTCATGCGCTGAAAACGCACTTTGCCCACCTTCTTGTTCTTCATCTCGGACTCGCCAAGTTCACGCTTGACGACACCGCCGATGTGAAAGGTTCGCATGGTCAGCTGTGTTCCAGGCTCACCAATCGACTGGGCGGCAATGATGCCGACCGCCATGCCTTCTTCAACCAGAGCACCGGTAGAAAGGTCCATGCCATAGCAAAGGCGACAAACGCCCAAAAGCGCCTGACAGGTCATCGGTCCGCGAACCATGACCTTGTCGAGTCCAAGGGCTTCGATTCCCCGGGCCGCATCCCAGGAAAGCATCTCGTTTTCTTCAACAATGGTTTCATTGTTTCTTGGATCGATAATGGTATTCCGACTAACCCGACCTCGGATGGTGTCGGATAAGGATCGTTCGATCTCTTCCCCTTTCATGATTGCTGACTTGGTCACGCCCTGGGTTGTGCCGCAGTCGTGCATGGTTACCACCACATTCTGGGCAACATCGGCCAGTTTGCGTGTCAGGTAACCCGAGTCAGCGGTCTTTAACGCTGTATCCGCAAGACCCTTCCGGGCACCGTGGGTCGAACTGAAGTATTCCAGTACAGACAACCCCTCTTTGAAGTTTGCCTTGATGGGTGTTTCAATGATTGAACCATTGGGCTTTGCCATCAAACCGCGCATACCGGCGAGTTGGCGAATCTGTTCAATACCACCACGGGCACCCGAGTGGGCCATGAGGAAGATGGGATTCAGATAGGGGCGTTGCTTGCCATTTTCGGTTCGCTTGTCATTGCGAAGGTCTTCCATCATGTGCTTGGTGATGTTATCCCGGGCTCGGGTCCATAGATCCAGCGTCTTGTTGTAGCGTTCACGCTCGGTAATGTTGCCGTCTTCAAACTGGCGACGAAACTTTTCAACTTCCTTATCGGTTTCCTTCAACTCTTTTTCCTTGTTGGAAGGAGTCCTCAGGTCATCGGTGGCAAAGCTCAATCCCGATCGTGTCGATTCACGGAACCCGGTTACCTTCATTTTGTCGAGAAGGTCGATGGTGGCGCGCCGACCAAGAACCAGGTAGCAGTCCGCAATAATGCGACTGAGTTGCTTGGAGGAAAGGGCCAAGTCATAATACGCCATCTGGGGAAAGAGTGCGTCATTGAAAATCACCCGGCCAACGGTGGTGATCACCCGCTCGTTGTCCTTGACGATATGTTCTTCAACCGCAACCCGGTCAATATAGGTGCGTTCGGAAATGAACTTTTTCCCGGCTGGAAGCCGGAGGTGAATGCGGGCGTGAACACCCAATTTGTTTTGGCTGAAGGCGTTGAGGACCTCTTCCGTGTTGGCGAAGACCATGCCTTCGCCCTTTTCACCTGATTCACCCAACTCACCCCGGGTGGCGGTGAGGTAGTAACAACCCATGACGATGTCCTGGGAGGGGGTAATGATGGGTTGTCCATTGGCCGGGCTAAAAATGTTGTTGGTTGACATCATTAAAACCGTAGCTTCCACCTGCGCCTCAATCGAGAGGGGTAGGTGGACGGCCATCTGATCGCCGTCAAAGTCGGCGTTAAAGCCTTTGCAAACCAGTGGGTGGATACGAATGGCGTTGCCTTCGATGAGTGTTGGCTCAAAAGCCTGGATGCCCATCCGATGGAGTGTGGGGGCCCGGTTTAGCAGAACCGCATGGGACTTGGTTACCTCTTCGAGGATATCCCAAACCTGGTCATCCTTCCGTTCAAGCATTTTTTTGGCCGATTTGATCGTGTCGGCGTACTTGAGTTCCTTGAGGCGGCGAATGATGAAGGGTTGGAACAGTTCCAAGGCTATCTTTTTGGGAAGGCCGCATTGGTGCAATTTAAGCTCCGGGCCTACAACAATAACCGACCGGGCGGAATAATCCACCCGTTTACCCAAAAGGTTTTCGCGGAAGCGACCTTGCTTGCCCTTGATCATGTCGGTCAGGGATTTTAGTGGCCGATTCGACGATCCAAGAACCGGTCTTTTGCAGCGGCCGTTGTCAAACAGGGCATCAACCGACTGCTGAAGCATGCGTTTTTCATTGCGGATGATGACTTCAGGAGCGTTCAGGTCGGCCAGTTTTTTGAGACGATTATTCCGGTTAATAATGCGCCTATAAAGATCGTTAAGATCCGAAGTGGCAAAGTTGCCACTATCAAGGAGGACCAGCGGCCTAAGGTCTGGCGGAATGACCGGGATACAGTCCAGAACGGTCCATTCGGCCTTGTTGCCTGAACCACCCAATCCTGAATCCCGAAGACTTTCTACCACCTTGAGGCGTTTGACCAGGTCCCGAATTTTCTGGGCCGACTTTTTTACCTTTACCATTTCAGCGTCAAGGAGATCGCGTAGTTCCTGGGCAACCTCCACCAGGTTGAGTCGCTTCAGCAAAACCTTGATCGCATCCGCACCCATGCCCGCATCGAAGGCATTGCCAAACTTGTCACGGGCCTTTTTATACTCATCCTCACTCAGGAGTTGTTTTTCCAGAAGGTCCGTATCCCCCGGATTGGTTACAACATAATCCTGAAAATAAATGATCCTTTCAAGGGACGAGGTTTTCATATTCAGAAGCGTGCCCAAGCGGCTGGGCATTGCCTTGAAAAACCAGATGTGGACAATGGGAGCCGACAACTCGACATGTCCCATTCGTTTGCGGCGAACACGGCTATGGGAAACCTTGACCCCGCAACGGTCACAGACCATTCCCTTGTATTTCATTCCACGGTGTTTGCCGCAGGAACATTCCCAATCCTTTTCAGGTCCAAAAATCCGCTCGCAGAACAACCCGTCCTTTTCCGGACGGTAGGTACGATAATTAATCGTCTCAGGTTTTTTCACCTCACCATAAGACCAGGTGGTCCGAATGTGGGCGGGATCGGCCAAAGTGATGCGGACCGAGCTAATGTCATTGATGCGGTCGTAATTCGTATCGTTGGTGCTCATCGTCTACCCCTCTATATTCCTGACAAGTCTTGTATTCTTGCGGGTCCCAATTTTTTTTGCCATCACAAATCCATTCACCGCCCAATAAGGGGTCGGTGAATGGTAGGCCAGGTTAATCAATCCGCCCTTGATTCGATATTTTCATATCCGCCACCAAGAAGCTGTTTTTTCTGAAGCTGCATATTGAGTGCCAAACCACGAATCTCGTTTGTTAGCACATCAAAACTCGCGGGAGTTCCTGCCTCCAGCGTGTTCTCACCCTTTACCATGGATTCATAGATCTTGGTACGACCTTCAACATCGTCCGATTTGACGGTAAGGAGTTCCTGGAGAATGTAGGCAGCACCATAGGCCTCGAGCGCCCACACTTCCATTTCGCCGAACCTTTGGCCACCAAAGCGGGCCTTGCCACCCAGCGGTTGTTGGGTAATAAGCGAGTAGGGGCCAGTCGCCCGGGCATGAACCTTATCATCCACCAAATGGTGCAGTTTGAGCATATAAATATAGCCCACGGTAACCATCTGTTCGAATCGCTCCCCGGTTCGACCGTCAAACAGCCAGCTTTTGCCGGATTCGTGCAACTTTGCCTCTTTCATGCAGGAACGGATTTCCTCTTCGGTTGCCCCATCAAAAACCGGAGTAACCGCTTTGAATCCAAGATTTTTTGCGGCCCACCCAAGATGGGTTTCGAGAATCTGGCCCACATTCATACGGCTCGGTACACCCAAGGGATTGAGAAGGATATCCACTGGGGTTCCATCGGACAAATAGGGCATATCTTCCACAGGGAGGATCTTTGAAATCACACCCTTGTTCCCGTGGCGGCCGGCCATTTTATCACCAACGGATACTACCCGTTTGGTGGCAACCGTGACCTTTACCATTTGCTGGACACCAGGAGGAAGTTCCTCACCCCTCTTCAGGTTATTAAGGCGTCGTTCCTTCTCTTCAAGCAACTTGTCCAAATGCTCCCGGTGCTTTTTGTAAACGGTTTTCGCCGCCTTGGCATGTTGGGGTGGCAGGTCCAGATGATCAAACTTGAAGTCGGCGGCAGCCTTCGAGGATTCGTCCACATCCTTTTCGGACCCAATCGACTTGTTGTTACGCACATCCCGAAGGCTGGTACGGTGGCTGATTTCAATGGCATCCTTGATTTCGTTTACCATGAGATGCCACTGTTCGGAGATCCGTTTGTCGAAGGCCTCCTTCTCGTCTTTGAAGGACTTATCGAATTCCTTGCGTTCTTCCTCGGTCATGCTGGCACGGCGGGAATAGCGCCTGGCCTCGATGACCACACCCTCAACGCCTGAGTTTACCTCAAGGCTTTCGTTCTTTACATCCTCGCCGGCGCGGCCGAAAATGGCGTACAAAAGCTTTTCTTCGGGAGTCAATTCACTCTTGGATTTGGGTGAAACTTTGCCCACGAGGATATCCCCGGGGACGACATAGGTACCGATTTGTACGATGCCGTTTTCGTCCAGGTTGGCCAAGGCTTTCGGGGAGACATTGGGAATGTCCTTGGTGAACTCTTCCTTGCCGAGTTTCGTCTCCCGGATTTCGATTTCGAATTGCTCAATGTGAATGGAGGTGTAGGTGTCCCTCTCGACAAGCCGCTCGGAAATGATGATTGCATCCTCGAAGTTGTAACCCTCCCAGGACATGAACGCCACCAACACATTCCGGCCAAGCGCAAGTTCCCCATGGTAGGTCGCCGCACCATCCGCAAGAACCTGACCCTTTTTCACTCTCTCACCGACCTTGATGATCGGTTTTTGATTGAGGCATGTGTGTTCATTCAGGCCGGTGAACTTGCGCAGGATGTATTCCCGTTCATCCACCCGGATTCGCAATGAATCCACATAGGTTACAAGACCGTCCTTTTCTGCTTTAAGGACCATTCCGGAGTTTCTGGCAACATCCTTTTCCATGCCCGTCGCCACAATCGGCGGCTCGGGAACCAATAGCGGCACCGCTTGGCGCTGCATGTTGGATCCCATGAGCGCACGGTTGGCATCATCATGTTCAAGAAACGGAATCAAGCCGGCAGACACGCCTACCATCTGGCGTGGGCTAACATCGACAAATTCGATGTCAGAAGCTTCCGCCGTTATGAATTCGCCATCAAACCTGGCCGTGAACCTTTCCGAGGTGAACTTCCCATTGGTCATGGGAGTATCCGCCGGAGCAATGTGAACCTTGGCCTCTTCATCCGCACGAAGGAACCGGATTTCCCCGGTAAGTTTCCCGTGTTTCACCAACCGGTAGGGAGTAATCAGGAAGCCCTTGTCATCCACACCCGCAAAGGTGCTTAGATGGCTGATCAAACCAATGTTGGTTCCCTCAGGAGTTTCAATGGGGCAAATTCGTCCATAGTGGCTGATGTGCACATCGCGCACATCAAAGCCCGCCCTTTTGCGATTAAGGCCACCAGGCCCAAGGGCAGAAAGCCGCCTCTCGTGGGTAAACTGACTGAGGGGGTTTGTCTGGTCAACCACCTGGCTTAGCTCGCCCCGACCGAAAAAGTATTCGATCGCAGCACTAATGCTCTTGGGGTTAATCAGGGACCGGGGAGTCATGTCCTGTTGGTCCCGGTTGGACATTCTTTCTGTGACGGTCCGTTTGAGCTTGAGGAAGCCTTTGCGAAGTTCTTCCGCGGCAAGCTCATCAATGGTCCGCACCCGTCGGTTGCCCAAATGGTCAATATCGTCCAACTCGCCTTCTTTGGCACGAAGCTTCAAAATGTACTTGATGGCGTTGAGCAGATCATCCGGTTGAAGGGCCATTTCATCGGCCGCAACCGTTTCCTCGAGTTTGAATTTGCGGTTGATCCGGAATCGGCCAACCCGACCCAACCGGTAGCGGTTGGTGTCCAGGAATTTTTCCCGAAACATCTCCTTCGCTTTTTCAAGCTGGGCGGGATTTCCAGGCCGGATTTTTTGGTAAATCTTGATAAGGGCTTCTTCATGGGTCGAAGCCGTATCCTCCGCCAAGGCTGCCAGGATGATGGGATCTTTTACGGCCGATAGGATCACAACCGACTTTACCGAACTACCCAGCAGCTGGTTTAACTTGGCCTCTTCGATGGCTTGGCCAGCTTCAAGGAAGATTTCACCGTCCGTGGGATCAATAACATCTTCGGAAACGATTGCCCCTTTGAGTTTGTCAAAGTTTGCCTTGGTCAATTTCACCGGCTCGGAAGGATAAAACGCCCTGATGATGTCGGCGTTGGTGCTGTAGGCGGGGTCCATCGCCCGAAGCAGGGTCATTGCCGAAAACTTGCCGGATTGATCAATCCGGACATTCAGCGAATCTTTTTTGGTGACATGAAGTTCGATCCATGAACCGCGTTCGGGAATGATTCGGCACGAATGGAGATCACGGTCCGCCTCGCGAACCATCATGAAATCCACCCCTGGGGAGCGGTGCAGCTGACTGACTACAACCCGTTCTGCACCATTGATGAGAAACTCGCCACCACCAATCATGATGGGTAGGTCGCCCAAATAGACTTCTTCCTCAACCGGTTGCTCTTTGTTTAACCGGAGCAGGACCCGAAATGGGCGCCCATAGGTAAGCCTCAGTTGGCGGCACTCATCCGGACCGAACCGGGGTTTCCCCAATTCGTACCGGATGTATTGCAGATTGATGGACTTGTCCAAATTCTCAATGGGAAAGGTTTCCCGGAGAACCCCTTCAATCCCAATGTCCTCGCGCTTTTCCGCCAGGACATTTGCCTGAAGGAAACCCGCATAGGATTTCTGCTGGATGTCAGTAAGCGGGGGAATGGCAGACAAATCTTCGGTGTTTTGACCAAAGCTGCGGGTTTGGGTAGGAAGGATCGTTCTGACGGTGGGGATGGGCATGAAATGCGACTCCCTGAGGCGTGACTTATTTTGAGATCACCCGGTCAGCCTCGACCCGGGGGAACCCATGACTCACTGTAAGTTAACAATCAAACAAATAAGAGACTGTGGCGTAGGAAATTGACATCCCATCCAAAAGTGTTTTGCAATCCGGAAGGATTGATCAACCGGGCATGGGCCCAGTCAGTTTGGCGATAAAAGGATAAATCCAAGACCTGAAATTGCCTGTGCATAAGGGTGCCTGGTCTCTGGAGGAAACGAACCGCTGGCCAAAAACCACATAGGTATTTGGACCATTTCACCGGAAACGCAACAACCACACCCTCTCCCGGCCCAAAGGTCGAACGGGGGTATGTGTTTCTAAACTTCCTGTTTCCAACCGGCGTACGGCATCAATCTACTATTCAATCAAACCAATGGGGTGTAGTCAAGGGACCCAATGAAAAATCCTGGCCGGTATCCTCCCAACCAGGATCCCTTGATCCAAACCGGTTTACTTGATGGAAACCTTCGCACCCTGTTCCTCAAGCTTCTTCTTGGCGGCTTCCGCATCTTCCTTGCTGATGCCGTCCTTGACAGACTTGGGAGCCCCTTCCACAAGGTCTTTGGCTTCCTTAAGCCCAAGGCCGGTCAATTCACGAACAACCTTGATCACCGAAATTTTCTTGTCGGCGGGAGCGCTTTCAAGGATTACGCTGAACTCTGTCTTCGCGGCGGGTTTTTCAGCTTCCGCACCACCTGCTGCCGCAACAACCACGGCTCCACCAGCGGCGGGCTTGATGTTGTGAACTTTTTCGAGGTAGTCGGCCAGTTCCACGGCCTTTGCTACGGTCAAAGCGACAATCTTGTCGCCCAATTCTTTGGTCTCCGCACTGTAATTCGTCTCACTCATTTCAGTAACCCTTTCACTATGACCTGCCCAGGTTGAAGCTTCCTGGACAGATCCATTCAAACCAGCGTAATAGCACGATACCCGGACCTTCCGGATGTTCGGTTTTACGACAAATCAGGGCTAGACCCCAACTGCCGCTGTCTCCATTTCAGAGATGGTTTTGATTTGCGAGGCCAGATTGGCCGCAGGTGCCCTAAGCTGGGATACCAGTTTGCCAGCAGGCGCAAGCATCATTCCCACCACATTGGCGATTGCTTCCAGGCGAGTGGGCAATTTTTTCGCGATGTCGAAAGAAATCGGCAACCCTTCGGCGACCGCACCCTTCAAAATCAACTTGTCCTTGTAGGTGGCCATTTGCTTGCCCGTCAATTCACCATCAACGGCCCGGCAAAGTTCGGAAATCGCCATGCCTGAAACGACTGGCCAAGCATAAAGAGTTGTTCCACTAAAATAAGGGCTTTCCGCAGGTATCTTCATACCCTGTTCAGCCAATACCTTGCGGGCCATGCTGTTCTTGATTCGTTTCACACGAACCTTTTTTTTGCGAAGGTTGGCACGAAACTGTTGGTCTGCGGTGCAATCCAATTTGCCAACACCCATTACCACCAAGTCCTGAACCCCGGCGAAATCCTTGCGGATTGCCTCCAGCTCCATCGATTTGACTACCTTGCTCATTATCTCTCCCTTGGTCAATAATTCCTTCCAGACAGGCCTTGGTATAACCAAAGCGATCCGGGGTTTTCCAATTTTGGATCCGTTTTAGAAGGCCACCGATATTCCGGGGCTCATCGTGGAGGCCAAGGAGATCCCGAGGATGTAGTTCCCCTTGATTCCTGAAGGTTTTACCGAGCGGATCTGCTCGATGAATGTGTTGATATTATCAGAAAGTTGGTCATCGTTGAAGCTGAGCTTGCCCATGCCGGCGTGGACATTGCCGCCTTTGTCAGTCCTGTATTCCACTTTTCCTGCTTTGAATTCCTTGACCACCGAGCCAACATCGCCCCCGGCGGGAATAACCGTCCCAGCCTTGGGTGTGGGCATCAATCCGCGAGGACCAAGAACCTTACCCAGCCGGATGACCTTTGCCATCATATCCTGGGTGGCCAGAGTCACATCAAATTCGAGCCAACCTTCTTCGTTGATTTTCTTGATTAAATCATCGCCGCCAGCGAAATCGGCACCGGCTTTTTTGGCGGCATCCAGATTGGCACCCTGGGCAAATACCAGAACACGAACATTTTTACCTACGCCGTGGGGCAATGCCACACTACCACGAATCAGCTGATCGGCCTGGGTAGCGTCGATGCCAAGGTTCATGTGAACCTCAACCGTTTCATCAAACTTGGCCCTTCGGGTGGTTCGAAGCAGGGATAGAGCTTTTCGAAGGGCGACGGTGCCCTCCTTGCGAAGCTTTTGTTCCTGGGTTTTGAGGACCCCCCGGAGTTTCTTCCCACGACGAGGTGGAATTCCGGGTTGCTTTTTGACCTTTTTACCCTCGGTAGGGGCGGCAGCCTTAACCACCTCAACGGGCGGGTTTTCCGCAGGTTTCTGGTTGGTTTTCGGTCCGTCTTCTTTTTTCTTTTTCGCCATGACTCATTCTGCCTGTTCATCATCCCAGATTTGGGGAAACTATGATTATAGAGCAAAAAACCCAAAGGCGCAAAGGATAATCTCCCTCACCCCTTATGAAAAACCGGGAATATCCCAGATTATCCTTCTACGGCCAAGCCAAGGCTTCGGGCCGTACCTTCGATGATCCGCATGGCGTGATCGACATCGCGAGCATTAAGATCGGGAAACTTGTCCGAGGCAATTTGGCGAACTTGCGCCTTGGTCACGGAAAAACCCTTATATTTGCCTGATTTTTTTGCTTTTTCTTCGGGCTTGATTTCCTTGCCACCCTTTTTCTTCTCCACGGGAATCTTTGCCGCAAGCTTCAACAGCACCGAGGCGGGCGGGCTTTTGATAATGAAATCGAAGGAACGATCACTATAAACGGTAATAAGAACGGGCAGGGTAAGCCCTTTGCGATCGGCTGTCTTGTCGTTGAATTCTTTGACAAACTTGCCAATATTTACGCCGTGCTGGCCCAATGCCGGCCCTACCGGGGGGGCGGGGGTAGCGGAACCACCCGGGCACTGAAGTTTAATGATCGCAGAAACTACCTTAGCCATTTTTTTCGTCCTTCAACCTTTACCAGAAATTTATTTGCCCAGCTGGATCAGATCACATCGACCTGCCAGTATTCCAACTCTACCGGAACCGTCCGGCCAATAATTGTCAATTCTACCCTGACATGGTGTACGGCTTCCAGGATTTCCTTGACTTCGCCTTCCATCCCGGCAAAAGTTCCATCCTTGATTTTAACCCGGTCTCCCCGTTCAAATTCGGGTTTTGTGGAAACCGTACTGGTAACCACCTCGCCTTTGGTTCGGAGCATCCGTTGAACTTCAAGTTCCGACATGGGACTGGGGGCACGATTGATCGCACTACCCACAAAATCCCCCACCCCATTGATTTCCCGGAAAAGAACCAACATCCGGTCGTTAAACTCCAATTCGGTCATGAAATAACCGGGGTAGAGTTTTCGTTCCTTTACAATGTTTTTGTTGTTCCGCCGCTCCGTGACCCGCTCAATGGGAATGTAAATCTGGCCGTAATAAGGCTCAAGGCCTTCAATTTTGATCCGGCGTTCAATGGCGTCGCGGATGGTTTCTTCACGACCTGCGGTAACCTTGATCACATACCAGTTTTTTTTCCCGGTAACAGGAGGCATATCCGGGGCGGTTTCCAAGGGTACAGCTGAAGCCGTTGCCACGGGAGGCATTTCAACCGCCGTTTCAACTTCTTCCAAAATATCTTGCGTTTCGTTCATGGTTTGATGTCCTGTGGCCTTCGCGCTCTTTTGAGGATCAGCTGGACTTGGCAATCACCAAGGCTTCCGATCCACATTTACCTCACGATCCTGGACCGATTCCTTGAATTTCAGCACGCCAATCAAATTGGAGCTGAGAATTTGTTTCCATGCAATGTCCATCACAAAAAGAAGGACCGCAAACATGAGGAGCGTGGTTAAAACGACCATGGTGTCCTGCATAAGTTTTTTCCAACCCGCCCAGCTGACCTTGTTCATTTCGCCATCGGTACTGATGAGAAATTCGGCAAACAGCGGAACATTGACCAACCGCCAACTGAACCAAAATCCAATGCCCAGAATCAACAAGGGAAGCGAATACTGGACGGTCGGAAGAAGAGGGATTTTTCCAAATACAAGGGTTCCTTCGGGCAAAACGGGATTTACCGTCTCCGCAGGAGTCTTCAATCCCTGTTCCCGGAAAGCACGGGTTTCTTCGGAAACCTTCTCTTTGAGTACAATTTCGTTGGTTTTATACTGGGAGTCACCACTAATGATGCCGATCTTGACCGTTGATTCCGGATTCAGCTGTTCCCGAATTTGGGCATACCCCTCACGACTAATGATCTCACCTTTGGAAACGCTGTTCACAAGGAACATGGCGTCCCCAACTTTTTCTATCCGGACCTGACCCGTAAAAGGCAATGCGACATCCAGGTCGCCTCCCTTTCGAACGCCAGATGCACCCAAAAGGGACCAAACCCCAGACCCAAGAATTACAAGCAAAACAGAAAGAGTGACCCGGCGCATTCGAATGCCTTGGGCTTTCTTGAAGGAGTTGCCAGTAAACCAACCTTGTCCTGTCAAAAGGGCGGCAAGGGAAGCACAGCCTGGTGCAAAGAAAAGTCGGACACCAAGGCTTAGGGCGAAGGCTACAAAACCCATGGAGATGATCAGTCCCATTGGTCGACTCATGCTGTTTTGATAGACCAAACGGTCCATCCACCAGCCAATTGCCAATCCAAAAAGGGATACGAAAAAGAAACCGATCAGGGCTATGGCGGTATAGGAGGGAGTTTCAGGTGTACCTGATTTTTTTGCCAACCTTAAAAGGCCAATAACCGATCCAACGATGCCACCGACCACGGCTAAAAACACCACCGCAGCACCAAAAAATTGGAGACCCTCAGGCCACGATCCCACGGAAAGCAACCTTGGGATACCCCAGAATGTTATGCCAACCGAAGCAACGACCAAAACTGCTCCCAAAAGACCAGAGAATGCTCCCCAACCCGATTTGGTAGTAGTTTTGTTAGTAGGTATTGGTGCCAAAGCCGCCATAGTTTCGCTTATCTTCCAATCAAAGGCGGAGCGACGGGTTTCGTTTGCTCCATTTGGGTTATTCCCTGGTTTTTTGAAGCACGGGCGGAGGGAGTCGAACCTTCAACCCCCGGTTTTGTATACCGGTTCTCTGCCAATTGAGCTACGCCCGTATTCCGGTCCTTTTGAAAGGGAAACCCACCTTTCAAAAAGAAAGGCTATTTTTTGCGCGTTTCCTTGTGAATGGTCACTTTACGCAACCGGGGGCAATATTTTTTCCGCTCGAGTCTTTCGGCTCCGCGGGTTTCTTTTTGAACCCGATAGTTCCGTTCGCCTGATTCGGTGCACTCCAACCACACATATTCGCGCATGACCCAACCCTTACTTTCTCAAAACGCAAAGGACTTTTGAATTCTACTACGATTAGCACCCGGCGGAGTTCCGTCGGGCGCAAAAAGCGGCGATTTCTTCCGAGCTTACGCCAGGATTTTGGTAACCACGCCGGACCCTACCGTACGGCCGCCTTCACGAATGGCAAAGCGAAGGCCTTCGTCCATGGCGATGGGGCTTTCCGGGAGGAGCTCCACGGTGAAAGCAACGGTTTCACCAGGCATAACCATTTCGATGGTTTCCGGAAGTTTGATGTTTCCGGTAACATCCGTGGTGCGGAAATAGAACTGGGGTCGGTATCCGCTAAAGAATGCGGTGGAGCGACCACCCTCTTCCTTGGAAAGGATGTACACTTGGGCCTCGAAATTGGTATGGGGAGGTATGCTGCCTGGTTTGGCGAGAACTTGACCCCGTTCCAGATCGTTCCGGTCGATGCCTCGGAGGAGAACGCCGACATTGTCGCCTGCTTCGCCGTAGCCGAGTGTTTTCTGAAACATTTCGACACCGGTGACAGTGGTTTTGCGGATGTCTTTCCGGAGGCCGACGATTTCGACTTCGTCTCCCACCTTGACAGCACCCCGCTCAATTCGGCCGGTTCCCACGGTTCCACGACCCTTGATGGAGAACACATCCTCAATGCTCATGAGGAAGGGTTTGTCCCTTTCGCGGACCGGAATAGGGATGTAAGTGTCAATGGCAGCGATTAGGTCGTCGATGCACTTGCCGGCCGCATCGTCTTTGCCAAGGCTTTGCATTACAGCAAGGGAGTTTCCGCGAATGATGGGGATTTCATCACCGGGAAAACCATACTTGGTAAGCAATTCCCGGATTTCCATCTCAACGAGTTCAACCAGTTCGCCTGCCGGGTCATCGGCCAGGGCCACATCGATTTTGTTGAGATAGACAACGATTTTGGGCACGCCAACCTGACGGGCGAGCAGGATATGCTCAC
>SYLG01000072.1 GCA_005808665.1 Planctomycetia bacterium
GGGTTTGTTGTATCGGCCTATTGAAGGCACCAAGGAGTATGCGGAAAACAACTATCGTAACCTTCCCATCCATGCCCAAACGGCAGATCTTGTCGGAGCGGGTGCCTTTTGGTTGGACTATGTCCGGCACGAAGGCAAAGAGCCCTTCCTTTCCAGGAACATCGTCGAGGCGTCCCGCAATTTCACCGAATCGGTCTTTGCCCTTGCGGTCACCGACTTGCCCTTTGAATCGGCCAAGCACGACATCAAATACGAAGCGGGAAAATTGGTCGCCGTTCCAGGCAGTCAAGCCATCGCCTTCCATGAAGAGGTCCGTCCCGCCGAAGCTGCGGTGAACCAGACTGCCATCCTCGTGAGCCAAAACTTTTATCGGTTGGGAGAGCGTTTCCGGGAGGAGAACGGGGAAAAGCTGGACAAGTTCATCACCGCCGAATTCTTGTCCCAAACAGGCTACGGGTGTCAGATCGTGGTAACCAATCCGACTTCTTCCCGGAGGAAGTTGACCCTTCTGATCCAGATTCCCGTGGGAGCAATCGGCCTCTCTCCCAGTCAGGCAACCCGGTCGATTCCTTTGGATTTGGAGCCCTACCGGACCCAAACCATCGACTACTCCTTCTATTTTCCCGTGGCAGGCAAATACCCCCAGCTTCCCGTTCAGGTGAGCGAAAAAGGCAAGAGCGTTGCTTCGGGTGCCGCCATGGCGTTTCTGGTTTTGGACAAACCGAGCAAGGTAGACACAGCTTCGTGGGACCATATCTCCCAGTTTGGAACGGAAAAGGATGTTCTTGACTTCCTTGCCCGGGAAAACCTCCAGGCCTTGAACCTGGACAAGATCGCTTTCCGGATGAAAGACCTTGCCTTCTTTGGCCAGGTAACCACCCTGTTGGCTTCAAGGCATGTCTACCACAACACCCTCTGGTCCTATGGCCTTCATCATGGCGAATCCGCCACCACCGGGGAGTTTCTCAAACACAACGATACCATTATCAATGATTGTGCGGGACCGATCCAGAGCCCCCTGCTGGTCGTCAACCCGGTGCAAAGGCACCAGTTTGAACATCTCGAATACAAACCGCTGGTGAATGCAAGGGCCCATGCGCTTGGTGCCAAACGAATCATAGTAAACGACCGGCTTGCGGAACAGTATCGTTCCTTCCTCAAGCTGTTGAGTTACCAGCGGCTCCTGGGGGACAACGAAAACCTTTCGTTGGTGGTATACCTTCTCTTGCAGGACCGGGTTGAAGAAGCGTCGGAAGCTTTTGCCAGGATCGACCCTGCCAAAGTTCCCGGCAAGATTGCCTATGACTATGCCAAGGCTTGGCTTTTGTTGGCTACGGAACAACCGGATAAAGCCAGGGAAATCGCCAGGGTTCACGAGAAACATCCGGTGGACCGGTGGCGGGAATCGTTCGTTCGCATCCTCGACCAGATAGAGGAAGCCCAGGGCAAGGATGCCGCAGGCAAACCGCTTGACCCGGAAAATCGTGCCGATACCCAAGATAAATTGGCTGCTGCGGAACCCTCCTTTGATCTGGTTGTCGAAGGGAGCAAGGTCAACCTCTCATGGCAAAGTGTCAAGGAGGTCACGGTCAACTATTACCTCATGGATGTGGAATTGCTCTTTAGTCGCAATCCGTTCGTTCAGCAAGCAGGGGGCGAATTTGCCTTCATCAAACCGAATCTGACCAAGGTGGTTAAACTTGACGCCATCAAAGGCAAGGTGGACCTTGGCTTGCCTGTGGAATTGGCCAAACGCAATTTGCTGGTGGAGGTCACGGCGGCAGGCAAGACGAGGACGGCGGCCTATTATTCAAGTGCCATGGATGTGAAGCTCTTTGAGAATCAGGGCCAGCTCAAGGTGACGGGCCGGGAGGGAGCCAAACCTCTGGCCAAGGTTTATGTGAAGGTCTATGCCCGGTTTGCCGATGGTTCGGTCAAATTCCACAAGGATGGCTACTCGGACCTTCGGGGCCGCTTTGATTATGCGACCGTTAGCACCCCGGAAAAGCAACCGATCACCCGCTTTTCGGTGTTGATCCTTTCAGAGGACCAGGGTGCCTCGATCCGGGAAACCAACCCACCCCAGAGGTAAGCTACCGCTTATACAACACGAGGGGCATAAAGAGGTAATCCTTTATGCCCCTCGTTTGTGAAATACAAAACAATCCTACCAGGAAAGCGGCCTCAGGCCAAAAGATCCTGGATTACATTCGCCTTTTCTACGCCTGTAAGCTTTTGATCGAGTCCTTGGTAGCGATAGCTGAATCGCTCATGGTCAAAGCCCATAAGCTTGAGAATGGTGGCGTGGAAATCCCTGAGGTGAACCTGGTTTTTAACGATGTTGTAACTAAAGTCGTCGGTCTCGCCATAGACCTGGCCCCTTCGGATCCCCCCACCCGCCATCCACATGGTAAAGCACCGAGGGTGATGGTCGCGCCCGTAATTGGTCTTGGATAGGCCTCCTTGGGAGTAGATCGTCCGGCCAAATTCGCCACCCCAAATCACAAGCGTGTTTTCGAACATACCCTTCCTTTTAAGATCCTGGATAAGTCCATAGCAAGGTTGGTCAACATCCCGGCATTGGTCCGGAAGGCGACCACTAACATTGGCGTGGGTATCCCAGTTATTGTGGTAGATTTGGACAAAACGGACGCCGCGTTCCACCAGCCTTCGAGCCATAAGCGCAGTGTTGGCGAAGCTGCCAGGTTTTTTTGCCGCCTCACCATAAAGCCTGAAGGTGGATTCAGGTTCACTATTGATGTCCGTCAATTCGGGCACGCTCGTCTGCATCCTGTATGCCATTTCATATTGCTTGATTCGGGTAAGGGTTTCAGGATCTCCCAATCCTTCCAAGGTTAATTCGTTAAGCCGCTTGATGCCGTCAAGGGTTTTGCGCCGGGTGGCACTATCCACACCGGGTGGGTTGTTGATGTAGAGGATGGGATCTCCGGCACTTCGAAAACTGACGCCAGCATGGTCCCCCGAAAGGTAGCCCGATTGCCATAATCGGCCCGAGATGGCCTGTACCTGTTCGGTATTGGAAGGCTTCGCCACCATTACCACAAAAGTAGGCAGATTATTGTTTAGGCTGCCAAGGCCATAGCTGGTCCATGCACCCAGGCATGGCCTCCCGGTAACCTGGTTCCCGGTTTGAATGAAGGTTATGGCGGGTTCGTGGTTGATCGCTTCGGTACTCATGGACCGTATGTAACAACAGTCCTCTGCCATGGCAGCCTTATAGGGCAAAAGTTCGGAAAACCACATGCCATTGGGTCCGTGCTGCCTAAACTTGAATTTTGATGGTGCAATCGGAAAGCGTGCCTGCCCGGAGGTCATAGTGGTCAACCGCTGCCCCTTGCGGATGGATTCAGGGAGGACTTTGTCATACCATTCGGCCATTTTGGGTTTGTAATCGAATAGGTCCATCTGGGGCGGTCCACCTACCATGTGCAAATAAATCACATGTTTGGCTTTGGGTGCAAAATGGGCCAAGACCCCATCCGGGGAGCTGGTTTCCCCTGGAAGATTATCCCCGGCATTCGCCGCGGGTACACCTTCGGCCATCAATCCGCCAAGTGCTGCCCAACCAATGGCGTTTGAGCCTTGTTTGAAGAAATGGCGGCGGGTGAGATTGAGACCACGCTCCTGAAGTAATTCATTGAGAATATTCATTACTGGACCCCTAAAATCGTAATTCGACTCTTATTTGCAAAGATATTCATCAAGATTCATAAGCGAATTGGCCACCATGGTCCATGAAGCTAACAACTCAGCAGGAATTTTTTGATCGGCCTTGGATTCCCCGACAAGTATGAGTTTCTTTGCATCCGCCTGGTGGGTTTGATAGTGACTGGAAAGTTCCGCCAAGCTTGTCAACACGACCTTGCGTTCGGCAGGATTCAGGTCCCTTGAGAACAGGCGGTTAGTCATCAGGTTGAGGCGGCCATCCTCGGTGGTGCCACCCTCAAGGATCGCCTTTTGGGCAAGCACCCTTGCCGCCTCGACAAACTGGATATCATTCAGGGTGACAAGGGCCTGAAGGGGGGTATTGGTTCGTTCGCGCCGGACAGTGCATGTTTCCCGATTGGGCGCATTAAAGATCTCCATACTAGCCGGAGGTGCGGACCTCTTCCAAAAGGTATACATGCTCCGCCGATAGAGACCTTCCCCCGTATCGGCACGATAGTCTCTGGTATTGCTGCCAATCATGGCAACCGCTTCCCATACACCTTCGGGCATATAGGGCTTTACGCTGGGTCCGCCAATTTTTTGTACCAGAAGGCCACTGGATGCCAAAGCACTATCCCGAATCATCTCCGCATCCATGCGAAAACGGGGACCTCGGGAAAGCATCCTGTTGGCAGGGTCTTTTTCGGCCTTCTCCCTGGTTGTCACCGCGGCCTGGCGATAGGTTGCCGAGGTGACCAACATTTTGAAAAACGCCTTGATGTCATACCGTTTGTCGCGAAGGTCCAGGGCAAGGAAATCGAGTAATTCGGGGTGACTTGGCAACTCGCCCGTGATACCAAAATCCCCGGTCGTTCGCACAATTCCCGTGCCAAATACTTCCTGCCAAAACCGATTGACGGTAACCCGGTCGGTTAACGGGTTGCCCTCTTTCAAAATCCACCGGGCCAAGCCAAGGCGGTTTTTGGGAAACTCCTTGGGCATCGAGTGCAACACGCCGGGTGTGGCAGCCACCACCGGATCTTTTCGTTTGTCGTACTCCCCCCTGGCCAGAATAAAAGCTTGGGCCTCCATCGATTTTTCCACCATAATATGGGCGATGGTTCCCCGGGCACGGATCTCCTTTTCCTGTCGGTCAAGACTTTCAATCCGCTTGGCTACCTCCATGGAGGGAGTGTCCACGGCCCCCATCCACCATTCAAACAGTTCCGTTTTCTCTTCAGGTTTGCGATTTTTTTCATTCCTGGCAAGGAGGCCGATGACCTTTGACAGTTTGCCTAATTGGGCCACCTCGTCGTTGGCCAGGGTTCGATCATATAGGCGGACATCCGAAAGGCGAATATTGGCTAACGATTCGGCAACCTCGCGACGGGCAAACCGCAAGGGAACTTTGGAATGAAGCGACTGGCTTAGACTGTCACTTGGAACATCCAATTCCTGCGGGGTACCATCCACAAAGAGTTTTACTCCTGAGGCTTTTGATGATCCGTCATAGGTCAAAAATACATGGTGCCATGTTCCCTGGTTGACCGATTGTTTGCCAATGACCTTGATGGCATTGTTGGGCCATGTGGAAACAATATGGGAGCCAAAGCGGCCGTTTTCAAACCAGAGATCCCAACCACGGTGACCGGGCGCCGCCTCCATTTTGGCAAAAATGGCACCATAGGTAATACCCCTTGGAATGAAGACCCATCCTCCAAAAGAGAATTTTTGATCCCTTTCAAAATCACCCACATCCGGAAGGGTAATGCCTCCTGGTTTGGAAAACGACAAATCTTTCTGGGCCTTGCCTTTTTCGGCTACCCAGGTGGTACCTGTCGCCTCAATGGTTCGTTTTTTTCCAGAGACCGAAACTTCTACCGTGTTGCCTTTGCCTTCATTAAAGGGCGCATGGAGGACAAGCCCATTTGTGGGTAGCTTTTGTCGTAAACCCTCCGCCTTGGTCGATGCGAGCCACTGGTCAAACCGGGGCTGGGCCTCTTTTTTCTGCTCAAGGGCGACTTTTCTCGCCTTGGCAAGGTCATTGACGACCTTGGTCCAACCTTCCCGGTCTTCTGACTTTGGGACAGGAATGATCGGGGGCGTGTCTTTGGCGTTACCGTCCATAGCGGCTTGGGTGGTATTGTTGAAAAACGCCGACAAGGAATAAAACTCTTTTGTACTGATCGGGTCAAACTTGTGATCGTGGCAAACAGCACAACCCGCCGTCAGGCCCAAAAATACCTGTGCCGTCGTCTCGGTCCGATCTCGCGCATAAAGGACAAGATATTCCTCGGAAATGGCACCGCCTTCGCTGGTGGTGATGTTGCATCGGTTAAAACCCGTTGCGATCTGTTGGTCCAAAGTTGCATCGGGCAAGAGGTCCCCGGCGAGCTGTTCCAGAGTGAATTGGTTAAAGGGCATATTCTGATTCATTGCCCGCACTACCCACTCGCGGTAGCTCCACATTTCCCGGAAATTGTCAAAGTGAATGCCATGGCTATCCGCATACCGGGCTGCGTCCAACCAATACCTGCCTCGATGTTCCCCCCATTGTGGCTTGGCTAAAAGTTGATCGACAAACTTTTCATAGGCATCGGGTGAGGGGTCTTTGACAAAGGCCTCCACCATCATTACATCAGGAGGCACCCCGTTAAGGTCGAGGCTGAGCCTCCGTGCGAGAGTTCGCCGATCCGCCTCGGGTGCAGGGCTAAGGCCCTTGGCTTCGAGGCCCGCAAGAATGTACTGATCCATGGGGCTTCTGACCCACCCCTTGTGTTTCACCGGGGGCAATTCTGCTCGCTTGGGTGCAAGGAACGACCAATGAAGTTGATATTCGGCGCCTTGGGCGATCCAGTCTTTTAGGGTTTGTTTTTGTTTTGGGGTAAGGACTTTGTGGCTATGGGGAGGGGGCATTACCTTTTTCTGGTTGGCCTCAAAAAGGCGGGTTACAAGGTCACTCTCAGCCGGTTTCCCAGGGGCCAAAACCCCAGACTGAATCGCATCCTCCGCCCGATCCAGGCGCAAATCCCCCTTGCGTGCGGCACCGTCGGGGCCGTGGCAGGCAAAACAGTTCTCGGCAAAAATAGGCCGGATGTCCCGGTTGTATTCCAATTTGGGTGTTGTTGCAGGGGCCGGGGGAGCTGCCGATTCAAAACCCCGGGAAGCCACTCCAAACAACCCCAAACCAAATATTCCCAAACACAAAGTTAAAGGAAATCGAAAAGTAGACTTCATGAAACGCCACCCCAAGAGTCGCTGTGATTCACTCCATCCTTCGGTCAGGGACAGATCCGTCCCCTGTGTCCGCATTCAACCGAGGAAGAATGGCTTTGTCAAACCAGGCAGGCTACCTCCCATTATAGCCTTGAATTCGGTCTCAAGCAACCATCCCTACAAAGGAACACCAGCCGTTCCTTTCGCAAGGAAAATGTCGTTCCATTAACATGAAAACAAAGTGATGAAGGGATTAAGGGTATGTGGGACACTTTCAAATGGTTTGGCTGAACCACTGGTTTATCATGATTCCAAGTGCCAAACAAATAGGATGGACTCCATCCAAAGGAAAATGACATGCTTCGGAATTTCACTCCGTTCGCCGTTTTGTTCAGTCTTGCCCCATTGGGAATTCCACCACTGGTATCCCAAGAACCTCAAGCGACGCTTCCGAAAGTGGGAAATACCGACCCTCGCCTGGAACCCTTTGACCGATTGATGTTTTCGTTTCTCAAGGAGCAAAAGATCCCCGGGGCCACACTTGCCATCGTCAAGGACGACCGGCTCGTTTATTCTGCCGGTTTCGGTTGGGCGATCAAGCCGAATGAGGAAAAAGGATTGGCAGGGGAACCGATGCGCCCCCAAACCCTGCTTAGGATTGCCAGTCTTTCCAAACCGATTACCGCCATGGCCATCCTGGTGCTTTCCCAAACGGGCAAACTCAAACTGGATGACCCGATCCTGAAATTCATTAAGGTGACGCCGTTGCCCGGCGAAAAGATAGACCCCCGCTTTGCCAGGATCACGCTATTGCATTTGCTGCATCACACGGGCGGATTTGACAGGGCCAAATCGTTCGATCCCATGTTTCGTTCCGTGGTCTTTGCGCAAAATGCCAAAACCAAACCCCCCGCCTCGACCGACATCATCATCCAAAATATGCTGGGAAGGCCTCTTGATTTTGACCCAGGAGAAAAGTATGTGTATTCCAATTTTGGTTACTGCCTGTTGGGTCGGGTCATTGAAAAGGTTACCGGCCAAGAGTATGAAACCGCCGCCAAATCCCTTGTTTTGACCCCTATGGGAGCAAAATTCCCCCGGGTGGGACGATCCCTTTTGGACCAACGGTTTCCCACGGAAAGTGCCTATTACGACTTGGAAGATCGGAAACAAAAATCGGTCTTTAGTCCTTTTGAATCTGTTGTCCGCCCCTATGGAACTTGGTATCACGAAGCCCTTGATGCCCACGGAGGTTGGGTTGCTTCGGCTGAAGATATGGTGCGCTTTGCCCGGATCATGGATCACCCTAACAAGGATGGACGCCTGGCGAAATCCTCGGTGGACCTGGTCCACTCAAGGCCCACGGAAATTCCCTTAAAAGCAGAGGAAAAGGCCCCGAAAACCTGGTATGGTCTAGGGTGGCAAGTAAGGAGTGTTTCGGAGGGAAAATTCAACGCATGGCACACGGGGTTGGTACCGGGATCCTCAGCACTTTTGGTCCGCCGCAATGATGGTTTGATTTGGTGCGTCCTATTCAATTCCCACGGCGCATCCTTTGCCAAAACCGCATCGTCGATTATCGACCCATTGTTACACAAAGCGGCAGACGAGGTAAAGGAGTGGCCTCAAGCGGTAGAAGTCCCTTCCGAAACCGCAGCGACTGAACCCGGATTTTGAGCAGGTTCTCCAACGGTTTTGGCAAGGTAGGCCCTGGCGATTTCCTCCTGGAAGATAAGGATGGTTCCGAGGCTTTTGAAGTGAATACGGGAAAGCCGTTTT
The DNA here is from genome assembly GCA_005808665.1 of Planctomycetia bacterium. Taxonomy (GTDB): domain Bacteria; phylum Planctomycetota; class Planctomycetia; order Gemmatales; family Gemmataceae; genus SYLG01. Next base: position 8,665 of record SYLG01000072.1, read on the forward strand.
ACGGCTTTTTCCAGCGAGGAATACAGGCTTCCTAACCATGTGGGGGAAATCCCTGACTTGGCGGACAATGGCTCACCCAAATCGGGAACACCATCAAAAACAAGGCTTTGCAGGGTGGTACCTGGTTCGATGTTGGACAACTTGGGGCAGTTTACCGATGCTGTCGCCTCGTGAACATTCAGTAAGGCAGTTCGGCATCCGTTGAGGAGATCCTTAAGGAATTGATAATCCTCAGCCGCAAGTTGGGTCTCCCCCGCCAGGGTCATTAACGCACCATCCACCGAATTTTTCAATCCCGTGAAATGGGCGGCCCAATCCTGGAGTTTTGCGTGGAAACGGTAGCGATCCCGCAATTCCCCGGCCCAAGTCGAATCCAATTCCTTTGCGGCAAAGATGTGGTTGAGGTATATTTCCTGGTCGGATGCAGCCAACCTTTCATTGGTTAATTTGAATTCCATTTGGACCTGCTCCAGTAGGTTCTTGAATTCACGGGGTTTCCGATCGACTCCCCGAAAAGGTAGCGATTTCCCTTTGAGCTTGAATTTCTTCGAAAGGAACCCTTCAAGCAACTCCGATTCGGCCAGCTGGTCCGACCAGGTTTTCACAAGTTCCTTGAGGTTTCCGGAGGGATAATCCTGAAGGAACCTGCGCATGTCTTCAAGGGCAAAAGGTGCCGAATCTGCCTGGGTTTCCCATGCCTCGAGGTTTCCAAGGCCCACCCAGCGACTGTCGTAAATGGTACCATACTTTGGATCGTAGGTGCGTTCGGCCAATTCCCGATCAATAAAGTCCTGAACCTCCTTTGCTTCCTTCAGTTCGTTGGCCAAGTCCTTGCCCAGGGCAAGCTTGTAGTATTTCAGGGACAAATCCCTTTTGAGATTGTCGATATGGTCCAGAATGAAAATGGCTGGCCGGGTATCCTCCCGCACAGCCAGGTAGATCCTTTTGGCGTTCTGTTCCCGTTCGTGGTTGGGTGGATGGGATAACCACATTTTGGGAATCCCCCTGTTTCCCTCCGCAGGATCAAACACCCGGACATCCTTGCCGGTTTGCCCCTCCTCTTTTGGTTTCGGAGGGATCCCAAGGGTGGCATCATTGCGGACCTTTCGCACATGGGAAACCATATGGGATTGGTGGTGATGAAGGTCCCTGGTATAGATTCCGTGGTCCGCCGCATTCATCAGCATGTCAAGGGCAAAATTCTGGCATTCATCGGCAAAGCTGGCTTTACAAAGCACATCAACTATGGGGTCTGAACCGGCCACGCTGACGGCGACATCATCCGCATTGAATTCCATTTGGCGGGAAAGGGAAAGGTTGAGCAGGTTGATCCCATTGTAAACTCCGCCCAATCCCTTGCGCAAAACCCAAACAATTCCACGAAAGCCCCATGCGGGAAAGGAGACCCGAATGTCCCAGCCTGACCACCTCAGCAAGAATCGGTCAAACGCATCCCGACCAAAAATCATGTCCCCAAGAATCCTGTTGACCAAACTGACATAGTTTCCAAAGGCGAGGCTCTTCTGGGAGAAATGGCCAAACTCGTGGGCAAGAACTGCCTTGAATTCACGAAGGTTGATCGATTCCACCAATCCGGTTCCAATAAGCAGATGCTTTTGGGGTGGGATGAAAAGGTTCAAAAGGGAAGTGTTGTAAAGGACAGAGGCGTTGACATCATGGCTGAGAAATACCTTGTGAGGTTTGGGTGCCTGAGTTTCCTCGCAAAGTTTGTCGATAAAAGCGAAAAGCCGCGGCTGGTCTGGTTGTTTGAGTTCGATGAAATGGGACCAGTCGGGTTTGTTTCCCTTGAAAAGGCCCTTGAAAAAGAAGATGAAAAGCAACCCAAGACAAATCATTGAACCGATCCAAATACCGTAAATCATCGTTTCATTTCGGGTGCTGTTCCGATTGCGGGGGGCATTGAGGTCGATGAAATCAGTAGGTGGATGGTTGAAAATAAAGTGGATCCCGAAGGCTGTTAATGCGATCAACCCAAGATACAAAATCAAAAATCCAATAAGCCCCAAAAGGAGAAAGGTGACTCTCCAGGCATACGCTTTGCCCGGCTTTGTGAAATCCTTCGGAACCCCAATGGGCGCAGGAGGATAAAAATCGGCGAGGGCATTCATAACCACTCCTGATCAGGTATGGATCAAAATGTGTACTCCGGTTGTATTTATCCCGCCTTTTTCTTGCCAGCACCTGGACGAATCACTTTTTCCGGTTCGGGTGTTCCCTCGACCTTGTAATGTTTTCTAAGCCGAATCAGCTCGGTAGCCAATTCCTGGCGAATTGGAGCATAATTGGGATCCTGAAAAACGCTTTTTGTTTCCGAGGGATCCTTCAACAGGTCAAACATCTCCCATTCGTCGCGTTGGTAATAATGGATCAGTTTGTGGGTTTGGGTTCGCACCCCATAGTGGCGGGGAACCATATGGACGGCAGGGTATTCATAATAGTGGTAATAGACGGATTTTCGCCAATCGTTGGGGGTGTTTCCTTCCAACAAGGGGATAAGACTTTTGCCCTGCATGGCGTCTGGAATCCTGGCATGGGCCGCTTCCAAAAAGGTGGGGCCGTAATCCAGATTTTGCACAAGGTCCGTGTTTACACTCCCCGGCTTGATTTTGCCAGGCCAACGGACAACCAACGGCATCCGCATCGACCAATCGTACATCCAACGCTTGTCGTACCAGCCCTTGTCTCCCAGGTAAAACCCCTGATCTGAGGAATAGACGACAATGGTGTTTTCGGCGAGCCCCTTTTCATCCAGGTACTTAAGGACCTTTCCTATGCTATCGTCAACCCCGGCTACACAGCGAAGGTAATCCTTGATGTAGCGTTGATAATTCCACCGAACCAGATCCTTGCCGGTTGGTTTGGTTTTTTCAAAGGCTTTATTTTCCGGTTCGTAGTACGAATCCCAAAGTGCTTTTTGATCCGGCGCCATGTTTCCCGGGCTTTTGAACTTGAGGTCGGTTGGACTCAGGTGCTTGGCCAAGGTCATCTCCTGATGTTTCGCTCCGGGGGCAAGGCCCTTCCAATCGTCGAAAAGCGATTCGGGTTCGGGGATGGCCATGTCCCGATATAGGGCAAGTTGATTGGGGCCAGGTGCCCATTCCCGGTGCGGTGCCTTGTGTTGGCACATAAGCAGGAAGGGCTTGCTTTTGTCACGCTCCTTGTCAAGCCATTGAAGAGTCATGTCGGTTATAATGTCGGTGCAATAACCATTGACCTTGAACGAGCCACGGTCGGATTTGAATGCGGGATTGTAATAGAGCCCTTGTCCGGGCAAGACCGTCCATTTGTCAAAACCGGTCGGATCGGAAACCAGGTGCCATTTCCCGATCATGGCGGTTTGGTAGCCATTCGCCTGAAGGAGTTTGGCAAAGGTTTGTTGGGTTCCATCGAAGGTGGAATTGTTGTCGTAAAAACCGTTGAGGTGGCTATGTTTTCCCGTCAGGATCACAGCCCGGCTAGGACCACAAATGCTGTTGGTGCAAAACGAATTCTTGAATAGCATTCCTTCCTTGGCGATCCGGTCAATGTTTGGGGTCTGGTTGATCCTGGACCCATAGGCACTGATGGCATGACTGGCATGATCATCCGAGAAGATAAAAACGATGTTGGGTCGTTGGGGAACTTTTGCCTGGACGGCAAGAACGGATAAAAGGCTAAGACCAAGGGCAAGTAACCAGCGCATGGGAATGCTCCTTCCGAAAAACAGGGGAAAGAGGCCCCCTCATTTCCCAGGGAGAAGGGACCGTGTGGGTGATGAATTCCGGGTTTTGGCAACATCGTGGAGAAGCAAAACCGGGTGGGTGGTTATCCAAAAATCAGGGCCAGGGCCTAAGGCGACTCCTTATTTTTTGTCCGGGCCAAAGAGAAGCTGGGCTTCTTTGCGGAAGGCGTCATGGCTTTTGCCCCCCTCGCCTGGAAAGCCGGCATGTTGCACCAGCCAAACCAGGATCAGCCCGGATTTGGAATCGGCACTTGAGTTGGTGGAATAGGCACCACCATGGCCAAAGTGGTTTGGGCCGACCGAGAAACCCAAACCATAGTTATCCCGCAGGTTGGGTGGGGTCTGTTTTTGGACAAGCGCTGCCACCGAGGCTTGGGACAGGAGTTGTTGGTTATCAACCATACCCTTGTTCAAAAGCATTTGGTAAAAGCGTGCAAGGTCTTTAGCCGTGGCAAAAAGCCCCCCGGCGGGCATGGCTGTTCTTTCGGTGCGATTGCCCAGGGGGTATTGCAACTGTTCGATTTTGGTTTCCACCAAGCCCTTGTTGGAAGGGCCTGGTTTGTAAGCTTTGGCAATGCGGTTGGTTTGGGATTCGGTTGGCCAAAAAGAGGTGTCTTTCATTCCCAGCGGACGAAGGAGACGATCCTCCAGAAAGGCTTCAAAGGTTTTTCCGGAAACGACCTCGATGATCCGGCCGGCGATGTTGATTCCTTCATTGCTGTATTGGTATTTGCTGTCTGGTTCGAAATCGAGTCCACCCATGGCGTAGCTTCGCACCCGATCGGCAAGGGAAAGCCGATCCAGGGTGGGTACCTCAATCGGACTCCGGAAAGGCAGACCGCTAGTGTGTGCCAGGATATTGCGCACGGTAATGGGATGTTTGGGTTTACGCCAAAGGATATGGTCCTTGTCCTTTTCCGCAATAACCATTTGGCCACGAAACTCGGGAAGGAACTTTTCCACCGGATCGTCAAGGGAAACCCTTCCTTCATCCACAAGCAACATAAGGGCGGCGGCGGTAATCGGTTTTGATTGCGAGGCGATCCAGAAAACAGAATCGGCCTTCATAGGTTTTTGCTTTTCGATATCGGCCCAGCCATTGGTTTCCACCGCCAATATTTTGTTATTGGTGGCAACAAGCATAACCGCCCCTGCCAATTCGTTTTTGTCGATAAAACCTTGGATACTTGTTCGTAGCGGGAGGGAGTCTTGGGCAAAGAGGCTTACTGGAATCGAAACAAAACCAAGGAACCCAATGATTTTGACCAATGTAACTGCAAAGGAATTTGGCAAGCGGTTCATCGTGGGTGGCTTTCTTGGGGAAAGGGGAATCCTTCGAATTCTATGGTAGGAATGCTATGGGGTCGAACGGTTTAAGGGATAGTTGTTTTTGCCACTCCAGATTCCAGAGGGCAGAGGTGATTTCCGGTAATCCCAAGGAACCTTTGGCCGTCCCAAAGTGCCTTGTCAACCAAAGGAGGCTCACCCACTGGGGCTTCAAAGCCTTTGCAAGGGACAATAGGTTTTTGGGTAGGTAGGCAGGTTTATTAGGGTTGAGAGGAAAGCTCCATTGCCGCCAATACAATTCGGGGTGAAAATAAACTTGGGAATGGTTAGGGAGTCCAGGCCTTGGCAACATCGGAGTCGGCAAATGAGGTCAAAGCGCAGGTAAAATATCCAATTGTACTCGTGCATGGCCTTTTTGGTTTTGATCGAATCAAGGTAGGGTCCTGGAAAGTGGCGGAGTATTTTAGGGGTATTCCTGAAGCGTTGACCATGGCCGGGAACCGGGTGCATGTGGCCAGGCTTTCCCCGGTCGGCACGATCGCAAAACGGGCTCATCAACTTTCTGAGTTTCTAAGGGAACAGGTCGGGGTCGAGCCGGTCCATCTGTTTGCCCATTCGATGGGTGGGCTGGACAGTCGCTATTTGATTTCGCAAATGGGTGGGGTGGATCGGGTCAAAAGCCTGACCACCATTGGGACTCCGCATCGGGGATCGTGTGTGGCGGATGTGGCGTTGGGAATTCTTCCTAGCAGCAACAGCTTACTTAATTTTTTCCGTGGTTTTGGTCTGGATATAGGTGCCATCCATGACCTTTCCACGACCAAAGCTTTGGAGTTCAATGCTCTTACCCCGGATGCAAAGGGGGTTTATTACCGTTCCGTCATGGGGGAGTTTGATCCCCTTTGGGCTGCAAAAATGCGACTTTTACCCCATCGGTATTTGACTATTCCGTTGCTAACGGCCCGGGAAGGTCCCAACGATGGCATGGTTTCGGTGGAATCTGCCCGCTGGGGGACGACCCAGGAACTTTGGAAAGGAGACCATTTCAACCTGGTCAATTGGAATGTGCGGGAAAAGGACCCAGAGGGAATCCATCCTGACCGAAGGGAGGATTACCTGAGATTGGTTCAGGATTTGGCTAAATTGGGATATTGACACAATCTAGGTATATTGGGGTTCTAATTAGGGCGGCCCTGCCGGTGATATGGGTGATTCCTCCGGACTTTTTTTGGAGAAATCCAATTTGTTTCCAAGAATTGGGTATAGTTTTGCAGTGGGAAGGGAAATGCCCTCAGGAGTTGGTCCGTGACGGTCATTCTGTTCGCCAATCCAACCACCGATCTTTTTTTGACCGGTGCGATTCTGGCCTTGGTCCTGATGGCGGCGGCCATCGTGGTGGCCCTTATGGGGCGGTGGAGCAAATCAAGGGCACACTGTGAACCGTCTGATCCTCATGCGGAAATGACCAATTACAGGCTTTTGCGTGAGAGCGGGCAAATCAGTGCGGCGGAGTTTGAGAGGGTTCGGCAATTGATGCAACTCCAGATTCGCAAGCAATTGGGGGAAAACCCAACGCAGGCGGACCTGGAGAGGGCGGCCATGTGGCTTACCCCCATTGCTCCTTTGACTTCGGTTCCGGAGGCAGGGGAGGCAGGAGTCAAGGACGGTTCCGCTCCATAAAAGTGCGTTGTTTGACTTTCCCTGACAGTCGATTTGGTGTATCCTCGTCAGGGATTGTCAGATATTGTGTAGATACATCATTCCCCACCGGAATTCCTTTCGGTGGTGTGGTCCGTAGGAGCGAGCATGGCGACCAAAGACTCGGGACAGGGCAATGGCAAGAAACCAACCACAGGCACACCACGCAACCGGAATGCGAATTGCTCCTTCTGCAGGAAATCCTATCGGGACATCGGGCCTTTGGTCGAGGGGCCTGGAGATGTCTATATCTGTGGGGAGTGTATTGAACTTTGCCAATCCATTGTGGATCAGGAGAAGCGGCGGCGGGGAACCAAAGGCGGCCCGGCCAATGTTCCCACTCCCCGGTCCATAAGCGATAAACTCGACGGCTATGTCATTGGCCAAAAACGGGCCAAAAAAGTCTTGTCCGTCTGTATGCATAACCATTACAAAAGGTTGGGATCCCACGAAGCTGCCAGCACCTTCAACGATGTCGAGATCGAAAAGAGCAATGTCCTTTTGGTTGGGCCAACCGGATCGGGCAAGACGCTTTTGGCCCGTACCTTGGCCAAAATTCTGGATGTACCTTTTGCGATCGGGGATGCTACCACGCTTACCGAAGCCGGGTATGTGGGTGAGGATGTTGAAAACCTGATCCTGAAGCTCCTTCATGCCTCCGATTTTGATGTTGAGTCGGCGCAACGGGGAATCATTTACATAGATGAGATCGATAAAATCGCAAAGTCGAGCCAAAATGTGTCCATTACCCGCGATGTGTCGGGGGAAGGGGTCCAACAATCGTTGCTCAAGATGTTGGAAGGGACGGTAAGTAATGTTCCTCCCCAAGGGGGCAGAAAACACCCGGAACAACAGTACATTCAGGTGGATACCACCAATATCCTCTTCATTTGTGGGGGAACCTTTGTTGGCCTTGAAGACATCATTGCCAAACGGGTAGGCAAGAAAAGCTTTGGCTTTGGCAGTGCCGGTTCCAGGAGCGATATGACCAAGGCGGAACTGCTCATGCAGGTGACCGCCGATGATCTGATCGAATTTGGCATGATTCCGGAGTTTGTTGGTCGTCTTCCCATCCTTGCTCCCCTGGAGCCGCTTACCGAAGATGCGATGGTGGATATTCTTACGCAACCTCGCAATGCGTTGGTGAAACAATATCGCAAACTCTTTGACATGGAGGGGGCCGAGATTGAATTTGAGGAAGCGGCACTTAGGGAAATTGCCCGCAAGGCCCTTAGTCGCCAAACCGGGGCCCGAGGACTACGGTCGATCGTTGAAGACATCATGTTGGATTTGCAGTTTGACCTTCCCGACCAGGATGAAAAGGGCCGCTATGTCATCACGGAGAAGATGGTAAAAGGGTTAGAAACACTTGTGAAGTTGCCTTTGGGTACCGAGGTAGCATCAGCAACTCCAGTGGTCCCGGTCCCACAAGTCCAGCCCCAGGAAAACAAGAAAAGCGCTTAAAAGTCCCACCTATTTCTTTTCCTTTGGGATTCAAACGGCTGTACCTTTGGGTCACCGACAAGCCTTGCAAAGGCCAATAATCAGTCATCTGGGTTACCATCCAAGCCGGAAGGTTTAGGGGTGAGCCACACAAACGAACATATGCACCAAGTTTAGGTTTGGATCTTGGCCAACTCCAATCCTTGATTGTTAACAGCTATGATATCGGTGGCAATTTGCCCGAAGCAATGGCGGAGACTAAAACCCATCCAAGGAAGAAAATGACCCTGACGGGAGTCGAACACCTTCAAAAATGCAGGGAAAAACGGCCATTTCAATTAAAGGTGGCGGAGAAAACGGCGGAGAATGTGGCGGAGAATGTGGCGGAGAATCCCAATTAACCTTGTCGCCTGAAATGTTGAGAATGGTCCAGGCAATGGACCAAATGCCTGAGGCTATCAAGGCCGGCATCGTCGCAATGATTGAGGCGTGCACGGTGCCAAGGGCTTGATTTTTTTGACCCCCGGAAGGGAGAGGTTGCCGAAGGACTTGCTTGCCCAGGATACCGTACCGCTCGCCAAGCGTGTTTTTGTATGCCAATTTGCCAGGAACATTTACCAAGGTTTATAATTGTGCAAAGGAGCGAACCATGGATACAAGAAAAAATGACCCGTCAACAAACGGGCGTGACGGCAAGGGGAAATTTGTACCGGGGAATCGGTGCGGCCATGGAAACCCTTTTGGTGGGCAAACCGCCAAGCTGAGGGCCGCTATGGTCCATGCGGTTACTCCTGAGGATATGGCGGAGATCATCCGGCGGGTGGTGGCCAATGCCAAGGAAGGGGACCTGGCATCCGCCAAGACCGTGTTCGCCTACTGTGTGGGCCAGCCGCATCAGGAAGTTGCCAGCGATACCACCGACCTGGACGCAATGGTGATTGCCAAAAAACGCATTCATGCCAAAGGGAACCTCGATTTCGCGGAGTTGATGAATCGGTAGTTGGTAGAATGACTTGGGGCTAGACAGGCCAGTCGAAAAGCGGATCCTTACCGCCTGCCCCACTTCTTTTTGTTAAGGTGCTCGCTTGAGGGGCCGGCGCATGGGACCGTTCAATCCGTATAGTGCGCAAGATTGGAAACGCATTATGGAGGGGGCCCGGTGGAGATCGGAAAACCTACCTGCTGGAGCAACCGACCTCCCATCACCACCACCCCTTAAAGACATTTTTCAAGGGGAACCAGTTGGCAGGTTATTGGACCTCCTGGGCGTGTTTGTTCGCGACCGACTCCATGGAATGGTGATTAAGGACCGAAATTGGCTAGGTCATAAAGAACTCCTTCGGGAATTCATGTTCCATAAAAACGATCATTTATGGGTTGGAGAGATCCTTCATGGGCTAGAAAGTGCGACTGGGGCAAATCTGACAGGACGGCTTGGCGATCTGGCGGCACTCCTTCGGGGTGTCGATTTCGGACATTGGCCACCCCCACATGGGACATGGGAGCAGATTGAGGCGTTGCGGGTGGAGATTCAGAAGAGCGGGCCCGGCGAGGAGCTGAGCAAGGGGGGCAAAGATGTTTCCTCCCTCGGGATGATTCCGAAAAAACGACGGGGGAAAGTCGATGTAACATCTACTGAAGTCATGATCGTTGCGTGCCTTCGCAAACATCACGCATTTAACGGCGAAGGAGACTTGAACTCTGAGCCGATTTCGAGGAGAGACCTGGCAAGAATGGCCGGCGTGGGTGCAGGATCTGTTTCCCGGTTCTGGAAATCTAAAGCCAAAAGTATACGGGCCTACAGGAACCTTTGTAAAATGGGAGATGAGGGCCTCCTATTTTTCCTTGATAATGTTGACCAGCCTTTCCCAAGCCACCTCCTTTTTGACGATAAACGAAGTGACAGGGTGCGGGGAAACATTCCTGAGTCATCGGAAGAACCGGATGAATAATCTTTTAGGTCCACGGTCCATTTAATAATGCGGACCGTTAAATAAATTTCTTTTCCTTGCGAAACCCCGGAAATACCAGCATTTTTACGCCGGTCCAAAAACGGTCCAATTGAATAATTTGGACCGTTGATCTTTGATGAGCCCCATTTTCCGCGGGGCCCGTCAAAGGAGTTCAATCGTGGAAGATCCGAAGCCGCTTTCCCTTCGTCCCGTTCAGGCCGCCAAGGCTCTGGGAATCTCAACTCGCCACCTATGGCAACTTAGCAAGGATGGAATCATCCCTTGCCTGAGGGTCGGCGCAGGCAAAAGGCAGATTGTCCTTTATCCGGTGGCCCTCCTCCAAGCTTGGCTTGAGGCAAAGGCCTCTCCAAAAGTGGGAGGCTAACCATGGGAAAATTCATCTGGTGTACGGTGAAAAGGTCCCATCCGTGCCCTGTGTGCGGGAAAAAGGACAAGTGCCGGGTTTCGCCAAGTCTTGATGATGCCGCGGTGGTAGGTTGCTACCGCAGCCCGGACTACAACGGGGCCAAGGCATTCAAGACGAAAACGGATACTGTCGGGGAGTGTTACTACCATCGGATCAAAGACAACGGCCTTTCTCGCCGAGACCCCGGGAAAGGAGCATCCTCCGGGCCGGGCGTGGAAAACTGGGACGAAATCAAGGCAACTTACAAACGGTCCATGAAAAAGGCGTCCCCGGTTTCGTCCGTCAAAACGGAGCCTATCCAAGGGACGGTTGTGGAGCCGGGCGAAACTAGGGACCCGATCCCTTCAAAGGCCAAAAAGAGGCGTTCCCCTTCGCCCCGCGGTCTTAAGACCAAGCCGGACGAGGAAAGCCCCATTCTGTCTACAGAAACTCCGCCATCCGGGGAATGGGGAGGCTCACCCTCATCGCAACGGGGCAATCTGGAAACGGAAGACTCAGAAACCGCCGAACTCCGGGATGCCGTCTACAAGCGATTACTTGAGCTCTGCCCCCCGTGTCAGCGGGAATGCGATGAGTTGGCGAGGCGCGGGCTGGAGCCAAAGACCTATGGCACCCTTCCAGGCAGGACTGAGGTGGCCAAGATCGTTGCCCAGTTGTACAAGGATTTTGATGATTACCTTCTCAAGGTGCCCGGGTTCACGACTCTAAGGGATGGTCGGCCAAGACTGTTCTTCAAATCCGGCCTGATGATCCCTTGCTTTGATCGCAAGGGAAGGATTTGTCGCATCGTTATCCGGAATCCTGATCCGGCGACTGCAAAGGCGCAGCGGTATCGCCCGCTTTCGGGTGGGAAAAATGTGGGTGATGATTCCAAAGGTCCAAGCGTGGGAGTTCCTCCCCATTGGGCAAGAGTCCCCCAGGCCGGGGAACCTGTGATCCTCACCGAAGGCGAATTGAAAGCCAACTACCTGGCTCAAAAATTTCCCGATCTGGGAGTGGTTTCGGTTCCCGGGGTGGGGTCCTGGCGAGCGTCGAAGGTAATCGACGATTGTGAGGCCCTGGGGGCCAAGACGGTTCGTCTCGCCTACGATGCCGATGCAGCGGATAATCGCGATGTGGCAAGGGCCCTTTTAGGGCTTGCGGCCGGCCTTGGCGATGCCGGGCTGGGTGTAGAGATCCTGACCTGGGATGCCACCCAAAAGGGCATTGATGATGCGCTTCGGGCGGGGCTGGAAATCACGACCCTATCTGAAACCTTGGCATCGGACTGGCTGGAGGCTCTTGCCCAGAAACATGGGCTCAAGCCTAACGGCGATGAACCGGATGATCCGCGACCCAAAATCCATGTGGGGGAACCGGAGGAAAAACTTCTTCGCAAGATTCTCGATTTCCTGAAGGATTATCCTTTTGTTTTTGTCAAAAATGGTTCGCTTGTGACCCCGCTTCAGGTCGGCAACACGACCCGGCTGAACCCTTTGGATCATCGGGCCCTGGCCGCATTTCTCGCCGATGGAGTCCAATTTATAAAGTTTGTAAAAAATAAAATAACCCAGGAATGGGATGAGGTTCGAGCCGAGGTCCCGGTTGGAATCGTTATGAGGGTCTGTGCGGTGGCGGGGTTGCCAGACTTCTCCGGGCCAAGACCCATTGTCGGCGTCCTGAACGGTCCGACGGTGAACGAAAAAGGGGAGCTCATCAACACGGTGGGTTACCACAAACTGGCCGGCTATGGATACTACCTTGCGTCCCCTGTGGCAGGATTGGAGATCCCCGTCCTTCCGACCCTTGCGCAATGCCGGGATGCGGTCGACCGCATCCATGAAGTGGTCCTGCATTTTCCCTGGGCCGATGAGCTTCAGTTCATCAAGTGGCTGACCGGTTTGTTTACGGTAATTGTTCGTCCCATGCTCAATGTTTCGCCGGTTCTGTTCATCCAGGCGAATCGGGCGGGTGGTGGAAAAAGCTACCTCACCAAGATCTTGGGTTTGATTCCCCACGGAGCCGTCCCTCCGGAAATCTCGTGGCCTGAGGATAAGCTAGGCCGTGACCGGGAGCTAAAAAACGAGCTTGTCGGCAAGGTGAGTTCCGGGCTTACCATGGCAGCGATTGACAATGTGCCCGATGGGGAGGCGTTGCAGTCGCCATTGCTATGCCAATTTGCAACCAGTCCTGAATTCACGGCCCGGCAATTTCATGACAATTCTGGCAAGCATGTGGGTGGTGTCAACCATCTGTTCCTGGTGGTCAACGGAAACAATATCCAGGCATCGGGGGACCTTGCCCAGCGGGCCATTACGGTCCGGCTGGAATCGCCCCTGGAGGATCCCCGAAGCCAGCCTGTCGAGCAATTTGGCCCAATGGGTGATGCCCTGGCCTACTGCTCCGAACCAAGCAACCGGCGAGAATTGTTGACCGACCTACTGACCATCATCGCCGGTTGGATCCGGAACGGAAGCCCCAAACAGAAAGGCGAATCGTGGGGGACTTTCCTGCAGTTCGTCGAAGGTCCGGTGGCGATGGTGCGATGGGTGACCGGGTTGGATCCCCTTTCCGATCGCAAGGAAGCCCTTGAGGACGACCCGGAAACGGAGGCCATTGGCGAAATCTGGCGGGGGATAAAGGCCCTTGTTGACGGTGATGCGTTCACGGTGGGTGAACTCCTTAAGGCGATGGAACCCCCCGAATACGGTTTCGGCGATGGGGAGAAAGCTCAAAACAAGGAGTCCCTTCGCGAGGCGTTGAACCATTTCGGGTTCCGAAACACTCCGCAAGGTTTGGGGCGGATTCTCAGGCGTCTGGAGAACCGGATAGTGCAGGGTGAAAAGTTGGTTCGGCGAAAAACGACGGGCAATATGCCCGCCACCTACCAGTTGGTAGCACAAATTCCGGCGAGGGATGCGGGCAAAAAGGGAGGCAATTCCCCCAATCCGGGTGGCCCAGGTGGGGTTTATGGGGTTTCTTGCCTTCAAAATAATTATGTCACGCGAGAGAAAACAAAAAATATTCTGGAGATAACGAAGGAAGAAGAAGAAAATAAAATAAATATGGTGTATAGAGCAGAAACATTTTTAACCCCAGAAACCCCACAAACCCTACCCAGGGAGACCCTGCCTTTCGCCGGGAACGCTTCGTTAGGACCCTATGGCGGGGGATATTGAGCCTTGGGGACCCCTCGTTTCGCCGGAGCAAGGGGAAAGCGGGTTGTGGCAATGATTCTTTTAGGGTATGACGGCAAAAGGATAAAGGGAGATTTCATATGGCAAGTGTTTGCAATGATCCCAATGGCCGGCGCAGGATCGCATTCGTTGCGCCGGATGGAGCCAAGGTAGCAATCCGGTTGGGTGTGATCCCACGCAAGGTTGCGGATTCTGTGTGTCTTCATGTCGAGCATCTTTTGGCTTCGATCCGGTCCGGACAGCCCGTTCCTGGAGAAACCTCGGTGTGGGTGAAAAACCTGACTCCCTGGCTTCATGGAAAGCTATCAAAGGCGGGGTTGATCGTGGCAAAAATGGAAGCCCCTTTGTTCGAAGCCTTGGCGGAGAAATACTTCAGCCGCAAAGACATCAAAGATACCACCAAATCGACCCGCCGCTACTATCGGAACATGATCGCGGAGTTTCTGGGGACCAAAAGGGTGGATCAGGTGAACCTTGCGGATGCGGATGGCTTACGGGACCATCTTGCAGATCGTGGGCTTGCAGGGCCCACTATTGGCCGCACGCTAAGGTTTGCGCGACAGGTTTTCAAAATGGCGATCCGGGAAAAGTGGATTCTTTCCAACCCCATGGATGCCCTGGCCCACAATTTCCGCGAAGGAAATGGTAAACCGCGGCAATATATTTCGCCTGAGGTGGTGGACGCCTGGATGGAGTGTGCGCCTGCCCCATGGCGGGTATTGGTGGCCCTGGCGCGGTATGGAGGCCTTAGGGCCCCATCGGAAGCGTTGCTGCTTCGGTGGAGCGATGTGGACCTTGCCAAAAAGGAGATGACTGTATCCAGTCCCAAAACGGAAACACAGGGCAAGCCATGGAGGCGGGTGCCGATTCGCCCCCGGTTGGCGGAGATCCTCGAGGAAGCGTGGTTAACCCAAGTTACGCAGTTGGGACCACGAAAACCTGGTTTTTCCCGGGAAAAAGTCAAATCAGCCTGCAAAAGTCGGGACTACAAATCCCCTTTTCCCGGGTCCGGTTCAAGCCTTGGCTTCCTGTTTTCCTTTTGAA
>SYLG01000073.1 GCA_005808665.1 Planctomycetia bacterium
AAAAAGCTTCCCTCACCTCGACTCATCCCACTACAGGGTTGAGAAAATCGGGACCCTGGCTACTATTCCTATACCCGTTTAGCACTAAAACCCGTGAACGCATACTTTGCTTCTCCTTCTTCGTTTGCTGATGGAAGATACGAAATCGGTACAACAACTCCTTCTAAGATATCCGGCTTCAAAGACGCCTTTGTTTCCCAGCCATTGATTTGCTGAACCATATTCGTCAGGCTTGGTGCCACAAAATTGGCTCCAGCCCGGTTGGCGTATTGAGCGGCGTAATAGGATTGGTTTGCCGCCGATTGCCGGTAGGCGTTGAAGATCGTGTTTAATTTTGCCTGAGCATTGGGCGGATAATCTCCCACATTAGGGGCCGGTATATTGGGGAGTTGGGCGGGCCCACTTAGTGCCGTTTGGCCATTCTGGTTACTCCCATACGACCCCGTAATCCCGGGCTGGGCCGCAGTCCCATACGGCGTCGTCATGTTGAACCCGGTTTGGATCATACCTGAAAAAGGCTGACCCATGGTCCCCGAAACCGTGGTGTAATTTGTGGTGCTGTTGCCTATTTCCAGCTTGCTTCCATACCACGATCCCGAATTTCCTCCCCGGGTTTCAATCGTCTGGGTGGAACCTACTGTGTGCGAACTCGTCGTGGAACCTAAAGCAAAACCCGAGCCCGTATTGTTGGTGCCTGTGTTTTTGGTCTGGTAGACATCAATCCCAGTGTAGTAGACCGTACCGTTTTGCACCCGGCCCGACAGGTTGGCCCGGGAGTTCTTCGTTTCACTTCCCAGATTGTCGTAGGTGGTGCCGCTGGTTCCAGCCGCCGCCTGCCAGGTTCCTGTATCCTGCTTAGCTGCTTGCGATTGGCTGGTGTGACCTAATGTAAACACAAAATCCGAAGGCGACCCCGATTGGGTCAGGTGGTAATCGAATCCCCCGGCGGAGGTTAGCGTGGACTGGTCCTGACCCAATCGAATAATCTGGGAACTGGTGGACCCATCGGGGTTGTTGGTGATGATCGGATCGGAATTTTTCGGGAGGTTGACCGTTTGGTTGTACACCCAATCATCATGGGCTTCATGATCGCCTGTGAAGGCGTGATCGGTGTCCGTCCAGGCATCATTGGACCAGAGGAATTGGATCGACTCGGTATCCTGGACCCGGTAGCGGGTCTGCTCTTCCAGATGGTAGTCCCCGGTGTGGCCTGTTTCCGCTACATCCAATTTCCCATCGGCAATGAGTTGTGATTGGCCGGCATAGTTGATGGAAGTTCCGATAGAGCCGGTGGTGGTTACCAGATCTCCTGTGATCGTGCTCATGATCTGGTCAGTAACCCGAATTTGCCCGCCCCCGGTGGCATCGTATTGGGCGTGATCCTTGCCTTGGTTTGAGACAAATGCCCGATTGTCAAGGGAGTTGCTTGTGATCTGAGCCGATTGGCCCAAAAGGACTGTGCCTGTGGGAACATCCGAGAGGTCCAGGCAAATTGGGTTTGGAACACCGTACCTGCCTGGATCAGGGATTGGCTCTGATCGTTGAAAGTGATCGAATCCCGGGGAGGATGGGTGGGAGTTGCCCCCAAAATGGGATCAAATGCCTCGGATACCGTACCGGTTACTGGATCGAGGTAGAGGGTGCCTATCAGGGCACTGGTGATGCTGCTGGCTACGGCTGAAACCAAGGATAAGTCGAATGTCCCGGTAGCTTTCCCTTCGTTGTCATAGGAAAGGTTGCTGGTGGAGTTGAAATCCCCTTTGCCTCCCCCCACCTGATATTCGATCAGGATCGGTTGATTGACCCCGGAGAGCTGGCTCCAGGACCAGAACTGGGGAATGGTGGTCGTCGATTGGTCGTGGCTTTGGCTGATTCCGGAGATTTGCTTGCCTGTGGCATCCAACCCGCCCTGTTGGCTTGAGTTCCCGTTGGAAGTGGTTTCTGCTAAGGAGTAGTTGGAGCTATGGATGGCAACGGGAACGGTCCCGAATTCGTGGTAGCCCAGGGTGCCAAAATCGGTCGAATCCCATTCGGATTGGTAGGATAGTTGGTCGGTGAGGGCTTGAGTATCATCAATCAAGTCATATGTTCCGGAGATCGTCCCATGAGCCTGGTCCGATCCGGAGGCGTTCGCATAACCGGAAAGAGTCAAGGAACTTGCCGGGGTGCCGTTTGTTGTCGTGGTGCCTAGGGTTGCGGCCGTGGTTGAGCGGAGGTGGAATTGATCATTGATGCTGGATTGCATCGCCCCTTTCGAGGAAGAATAGCCATAGGCAATTGTGTTGGAGACGATTTGGGAATCAATGACGGGGCCCACCATCAGGGGGAGGTCATAGCCCAGGGTTTGGGTCAAGGTCGAATCTTCCAGGAGAGGTTGGGTCAGGGATTGCTGGAGGGTGGTCTGCTCAAAATATTGGGTTTCGTTATCGGTGAGATAGATCTCCTCAGAGAGGTTGAGGGTATCGGTGGTGGTGGTGGTATCGTGGCGAATGTCCTGATAGGTCAGGGTTCCTAAGGGGGAAGTGGGCGTGGCCAGGTTGAAATTCCCTTGGGTAGAGCCTGAGTATGATCCGGAGGTCTGGGTATCGACCAACCAGGAGATGGTCGCATATCCGGAAAAAGGCTGATCTTGGGTATTGAGGAGGGGATCGGCGGGTTGGGGAATGATTGCCGCAGTTACTGTGTTTTGATCAAAATACCGGAAGGAATCGGCACCCGAATAGGAGGAATCCACTGATACAATGGAATCGGTTCCCATGGAGGTTTCGATGCAGGTTTCCTGGGAGGTTCCGGAATCAATAGATTGGAGATAGAAATGGGTGTTGGCGACTGGCTCAAGGACCGCCGGAAGAGTGTTGTCTTGGCTGAGGAGAATGGTGGGGATGTTGGCGGGTTGATCGGAAAGGGTGATTTGGGATTGCCATGTTGTGGAGGTGGTATCGTTGGTTACCCTGCTGCCATCTGCAAGGGTGTTGGTGGTCGAGGTAAAGGAGAGGGAGGATTGCTCTAAAGACGAAAGACCAAATGAAGTGTTATCAGAAAAGGTCCAGGAGCCAATTGTCAGAAAGGCGACAGAATCGGACCAAGAGAGTTGATTCCAAGAAGTTTGGGAATCCAAAAGGCCCGAAGCGGTGTAGCCTGGGGTGCCTTCGCTTCCGAGTCCGAAATAGTGTAGGCCATTGGTATCTTCGGGGACGGTTTGGGAAAACGGTATCACCGATGCCACGACTTGGCTTATTAAGGATCCGTTTTGGTGGACGGTTTGTGAAAGGGTCAGGGTTCCGGATTCGGTGACAGAGGTAGAACCAAATTGGACGGCGGATACGATTTGGACATCCAGGAAAACCTGGTCGCCTGGGCTTTGAGCGTAAATTGTGTAATGGCGCTGGTAATTCCCGGTAAGGACGGAAGCGGACAAGGTTAGGGTTATTGTTTCGGCGGGAAGGGTGGTCGGAAAATGGAATTGGGAAAAGTCGGAGGGAACGGCACCCAGGCCTGAGGAGGGAGGAGTAGGAGCCTCAAAGGGGACCAACAATGAGTTGGAAGAAAGGGTGGTAACGGAGGCCGGGGGATGCAGCCACTGATCCCCGTTCCATTGGGGCAGTATTTGGGAGAACCCGTGGCCATCCGGGACAAGTCGGTTTTCGAGGGATTCCAAGGCAAGCGATGAGCTTTTGCGGATTGCAATTAAAGGACGATGAAACTTGGGCGACCAACGGACAAAGAAAACCACTCGGGAGGACATGGCTAAGTCCCGGAGGTGATTAATAGGTATATCAAAGTCAAGCTAATGGGGACCCATGTTGGAGGCAAGCTCCTTTGGCAAAAAAGAGGGTATTTCCTTGAATTCAAAAGGACTGGATTTAGCTGATATTACCCAAAGTTATGCAGTTGGGACCATGAAAACCCAATCTTCCCCAAGAAAAAGTCAAATCAGCCTGCAAACGACGGGATTCCAAATCCCCTTTATCTGGGTCAGGTACCCGCTTTGCCGCCGATTTCCCATTGGCTTTCAATTATTCAATCCGACCCAGATGGTTTGAAACCGGCCGGACCACCCGAGAAACATTGCAAATCCCATTGCCAAATTCGCACAAGGAGCGGTCAATATCAAGAAACCTGATCGGGACTATATGCCGTTTTGAACTCGCCATACTCCCAATTCTCGGGGAATACCACAATCAGGGTCCCAAAATAGGCCAAAAAATCGTGAAAAATCACTCCTACTGCGTAACTTGGGCAAACCTCGGGTTGAATCATGGAAAATGACATCCATTCTTAAAGGAGCCTTTTTCTTATTCCTGATCAGCAGGACCCTTCTCAATCAAAAACCGGTTGTGTGGGTTTTTCAGGGACGATTTAGTCGATTTTTTTAGGAACTTGGAAGTGGCCGGACAAACAATTAATCATTCATTCCGGATCGCACAAAATCAAAACCATCCAGAGTCCTGCCAGGGATCCGATGGCAAGGCATCCGGAAGGACTGATACCCGGAACGGCGATCAAAAGCGAGGCGACCATGGTCATGCGGGTGGAACCGCCACGCCACATTCTACGGACCCCGGCAATCGCCAAACAACCTGTAACCACCCCACCCAATCCCAATACCAATAAGCCGGTGGAGGTATTCCAAATCCAGCGATCGAGTGGCCAACCGGATTGGGCAATTTCCCGATGTTGGCCAGGGAAGTCGGTTTGGAGGCGGTGGCGAAATTCGGCAATGGCAACCGTGTGGCCATGAGCCCCCATTCCCACAAAAACAAACCCTGCCACCAGGTTAATCCCTGCGGATAGCAATAAAAAAATCCCTGGAAGTTTGGTTCGGCCTTGGCTAACGGGATTGGGCAGGGGAGCAGACATTTCTCAAAATCCGGGAGAGGGATTGGCCTGCCGGTCCATTCCGGAATGGATTTTATGTCCTGGGGGTTGGGACTGGATAACCTTTGCTTCGTGGTCGAGCCATTCGCTCCACCGATTCGTGACTGTATCCGCCGGTCGAACCGTATTGGCCAAGGTTACGAACACCCGAAAATGGCCATGTTCGGAAGTCCAAAGCCCCTGGTAAAATGTGGCCAATTGGGGATTATCCGTTGCTTTGGATAATAGCAAAAACCGTTCGCAGGATCTGGCTTCGATCAAGGCGGCCGCCAATAGCCGATCCACCAATTCATCCGGACCCTGGCCCTTTCGGACGATTGTCCTTAGGCCTTGGGCATAGGGATTGAAATGCGTTTTGGGGATCGTGGCACCCATCCGTGAAAGCAACCGTGTCACCTGGGAAAGGTGAACAGCCTCGTCTCGGGCAATGTTTGCCAAAGTGGTAACCCATCGTTTTGGCGGATGAATCCCTTGCCAACGGTTGATCAATTCCAAGGCATTGGAGGCTGCCTTTTTTTCCAGATGGGCATGATCTCCCAAAAGGGCAACCACATCCGAAAGGGCCCCTTTCGCCCATTCGGCGGGGGTGGTGTAGCGAAGGGGGAGTTCCTCGGTGACAATCATTTCAGGCCCCAAACGCCTTACCTGCTGGCTGTTGCCAGGGATATGGCCCCTTTGGCGTTTTGCGACTCGGCGAGTTTACGGATGTCTTGGGTAACTCGCATGGAACAGAACTTGGGGCCGCACATGGAGCAGAATTTGGCACTTTTGAAAGCTTCCTGGGGCAAGGTTTCATCGTGCATCCGGCGGGCGGTTTCGGGGTCGAGGGAGAGTTCGAATTGTTTTTCCCAATCGAACTCAAATCGGGCTTTGGAAAGGGCATCATCCCGATCACGAGCACCTTTTCGACCCCTGGCGATGTCTGCGGCATGGGCGGCGATCTTGTAAGCAATAACGCCTTGACGAACATCATCGGCGTTGGGTAACCCCAAATGCTCCTTGGGGGTCACATAACAGAGCATGGCAGCGCCGGCTTCTCCAGCCAATGCGGCCCCGATGGCACTGGTGATGTGGTCATAACCCGGGGCGATGTCCGTGACCAACGGGCCAAGGACATAAAAGGGTGCCTCATGGCACATTTCGCGTTGTTTCTCCACATTCATTTTGACAAGGTGCATGGGGATATGGCCCGGCCCCTCAACCATTACCTGAACGCCTTTGTCCCAGGCTTTAAGCGTCAATTCGCCCAATGTTTTCAGCTCGGCAAATTGGGCTTCATCGTTGGCGTCGGCCAAACAACCGGGGCGTAACCCATCACCCAGACTATAGGTCACATCGTGCGCCCTCAGGATTTCGCTCACCTCATCAAAATGCGTATACCAGGGGTTTTGTTCGTGCCGCTGAAGCATCCATTGGGCGATGAGGGCCCCGCCCCTGCTGACAATGCCGGTGATACGGTTTGAAGTGAGGGGCAGGTATTCCAGCAGGACACCGGCATGAATGGTCATGTAGTCGACCCCTTGGCGGGCCTGCTTTTCGACAACATCAAGGAGGTCCTTGATTTTTAGATCGGCTACATCCTTAAAGTCTTTGATCGCTTGGTAAATGGGAACGGTTCCAATGGGTACGGGAGAGGCTTTGATGATGGCCTCGCGGATCGTGTCCAGGTCGCCCCCGGTAGACAGATCCATGACCGTATCGGAACCAAGGTGTACCGCTGTGTGCAGTTTTTTCAGTTCATCGTCGATTTTGCTGGTGACGGCGGAGTTACCGATGTTGGCGTTGATTTTGCACTTTGAAGCAACGCCTATGGCCATGGGTTCAAGGTTTTCCTTGAGGTGATTGATATTGGCGGGGATCACCATCCGGCCCCGGGCAATTTCGGAGCGGATCAGTTCGGGTTCTAGCTCTTCCTGCTTTGCGACAAATTCCATTTCAGGGGTGATGATACCTTTGCGGGCGGATTCAATTTGTGTCATGGCAGAGCCTTCCCAACGGTTTACTTGTGAATGTCGGGGAAGGTGCGAAGAAATAAACCAAGAGTGCATCTTTGGTCAGATCGCGTCGCTTTCCCACGCCGGCATCACCCGGTTCAGGTCCCAAGGGTCTTTTCTCAGTCCCGTGGAAAACGGGACACCCCTAGCGACAAAGGAGATTATAGGACAAACCCTCCTGGGAGGCGACCGGTTCGTCCATTTAAGGGGGGCCTTTTGGGATAAAATGGGAGAATTTCACCTTTGGAACATTTTTTGTAATACAATTACACCTCCAACTTTGACACCGATTTACCCCAAATGTGATAACTTAACCTCGCCCATTTTAGGGGGAAGTGGTTTGTCCCTTAGTGAAAATCTTGGCCAACCTGAAATATCTGATAAAGGGGTCCTTGTAAAAGGGGCCCGGTCCGAGGCATATGCCTTCCTCAGACCCCCTGAAAGCCACGATGAAATCGGCCGTTTGGGAGGCTATTCCCTTCTTGGTGTGTTGGGAAAAGGCGGAATGGGGATGGTGTTTCTCGCCCACGACCCCATGCTTGATCGGAAACTGGCCCTCAAAGTGATGATTCCAGAGGTGGCTTCACCTGATAACCGGGAGCGATTTTTCCGTGAAGCACGATCGGTCGCCGCACTAACCCACGATAACATCGTACCGATTTTTCAAATTGGCGAGGACAACGGTGTTCCCTTTTTAACCATGCCGTTTCTTCAGGGTGAGCCCCTTGACAAAAAGCTGGACCGGGAGCGAAAACCAAAACTTAGGGAAACGCTTCGCATCATCCGGGAAACGCTGGCAGGGCTTTCCGCAGCCCATGCCAAAGGGTTGATTCACCGTGACATCAAACCGGGAAATCTTTGGCTGGAAGGGCCTCGTGGCAGAGTCCGGATTCTGGATTTTGGATTGGCTCGAACCCGAACCCAGGATGCTCGAATCACTCAGGCCGGGGCCATTATGGGAACTCCTGCCTATATGGCCCCGGAGCAGGCCGGGGGACAAGAAGTCACCGCCCAGGCGGACCTTTTTTCGGTTGGTGTTATTTTTTATGAGATGCTTTTGGGAACAAAGCCCTTCAAAGGCAATGATACCTTGGCCATTCTCAGTTCCCTGTTGACCACCCAACCCCCCGAACCTTGCCTTCTGGACCAGCAGATCCCTGATGTTGTGTCCCAGTTGGCGATGAACCTGATAGCCAAAGATCCTTCTAAACGACCCGCCTCCGCCAGGGATGCAGGACTCATCATAGTTCAGTTGGAAAAGGACCTTCCCACCTTATCCATGAAATTGTCCAGGGCGCCTGAGGGGCTGGTCCCCACCCAGGAGGACCCCATTCTGGACCTCAGCAAGGTGGAAGCGGCCCTTTTGGCGGAATCCGGGAAATCAAAATCGGCACCTCCGTTGGAAAATACCCCGGCCCCTAAAAGCAATGCGCCGAAAAGTACAACTCCCCATGGCTCACTAAAGGATACTCCCCGATCTCCAATCTATTCCAATACCATTGCCCATACTTCGCCACCCGTGGCCGTTGCTTTGCCGGTGCATGAAAAGGGATCGTTACCCTCCCTATCAACAGGGATGAAAAAGCGTTCCAAAAGATCTAAAAAGGTGCAAGAAAGTTCTTTCCCAGCCTTTAAGGTCATTGGTGGCGGCCTTTTGGGCCTTTTCGTTTTGGTTGCCATCCTCGTGTTTCGTCCGTTTGGAGGTCGAATTGGAACCCATGGCGAGACGGATGCACCCACGGATAAACCGGCTCTTTCCAAAGAGAATAAAAAAACGATTCCTGCACCCGATAAAGGAAAAAACACAACAGAACCAAGGGTGGAAGTGAGCCCACCGGATTCTACCAATAAAAAAAATACGAATAAGGGAATGATTCCCAACCCAATGGAACCTGCCCCACCCAACCAGGGAAATGCCGGCAAGAAGGGGTTGGATTTTCCGCCCGGGTTTCCAAACGACAACCCCAAAGGCATTTTGCCTAAAGGACAAAAAAAGGGTGGACCAGGACCGTTTAAAGGCAATCCCAACCAGAAGAAGGGGCCAGGACCTCAGGATCCCGTTTTCGGCAATCCCAAGGGCCAAATGAAATGACACATGGGCCGAGGTTATGCCAAGTTAGGAGGATGAGACCATAAAAATCCTGTTTTCCCGGGAAATATTCAATTCTGCCTGGAAAAGGCGGGACTACAAATCCCTTAATTTGGGTTCTGATTCAAACCTAAGCCTCCTGTTTCAAATTGGCTTTCAACCGTTCAAACCGCCTCAGGGGTGATTGGAACAACCGGGGGGTACCTGCTGACCATTTCAAACCCCTTTGTTAAAATCGCACAATTTTCGGCAAAAACATGTAATTTGGTCGGGACTACTTGCCTTTTTAAACTCGATATACTCTCAATTTCCGGGAAAAAACACTACCATGGTTCCAAAAGAGGTTAAAAATTCAAGGAAAATCACTCCATACCCATAACCCGGCCAGGGCGATTGCATCATGTTAGAAAAAACGGGGAAAGAGGCGATTTGCAAATAGCAAGCATGGCTAATCTGGTGGTTTTAGGGGAGTTTTGGTGGATTATTGCCATGTTTTATATCCTTATAAAACAGCTTGGTTTTAAAATATCAATTCTCCCAAAATCTCCAAAGCCCCAAGGCCTGCAAATTAATGGCAAAAACCGAGTTTTGAAATTATCCTTACTGGGTAAGGACTTATGACGCGTAAGTCCTGTAACATGATGCAATCGCCCTAGCGTTAACACAACCATTAAACGATAAGGTTATTGGCATTTTGGCTTCAAACTCTGTGCCCATTTATTCATTTCTACAGCAGATTTATGTTCGATTGGATCGTCTATCATACTAGTAAATATTAATTTTATCTTAACCTTATCACCAATTTTTAGCGAATGTGAACCCCAGTCAACATATTCTTGGTGCAAAGAACTGAATCCACCAATGCCTAAATAGACAAATTCCTCTCTGTCACAATACATAACCACATTAGCAGAGACGCTCCCCGTGTCGTTAAGCGAAGCGGTGCATATTTTCCTGTCATTAATAAAAACCTCAATGGCCTCATTCTCATTTTGATTGATTTGTCTTGTTTCCATTGCTTCATCCTTATTGTTTTTTAAAATCTAGATCCTATACCGTATTGTTTATCATGGCAAATCGCATTCACATCATCCATATGAATCCCATTGTTGCGTTATTGTTTATAAACAACTTAATTATTCCCATGGAGCCTTTAGTTGTCCAGAATGGTTTTCATCAATGTGCGATTCGACTTCAGCCTTTTGGTTTTTGATTAATTTTTTTGAAATTGGGATGTCAAAAAACTCTGCTTCTTCAATTGCAATAATAATTTCATCTCCATTTTTTAGTGTCTTTGATGGCCACTTAATAATTGTGTCTTTTGTAAAGTCAAAGCCGATTATTTCAAAAATCGGCTCGCCAAAATCTCTTCTAAATAACACAACACGAGCTGTAATGTGACCTGAATTGCTAAGACCTGCCGTACAAACTAGAGCATTATTGCAGTAAACCATTAATATTTCCAATTTTGGCATCTCCTATGTTTTAAAATTCAGTTACCTAAGTTAAAATAAGTAGTTTTCTAAACATCATTGATTAGTTTTTGCCATCACGATCATTTTGGGTACGGTTCTACTCGTCTAGGAAGTGCAGATCCTTTTCTGCATTCAATCCTCCGATCATCTGCGTTTTGCATGCATCCAAACATCCATCTTGCAATTTCACTAGGCGGATGCTGATCCTCTTTCATTTTTTTTGCTAATTCTAGACATCGTTTTAAATCGGCGTCTCGGATGACCTCACAATCATTTCGGTTTGGAATAGCTCGAATTGGTTCTGTAGATCTTTTATCTGGATCTTTGCCATGATAAAATCTTGGGGCACCACATTTTCTGGGGTCAATTAAATAACCGCTTGGGTTGGGAGGTCCATAAATAATTGGCCCTGGTTCAGTTGGGTAAAAAATATTGGGATGTGGTCCCCAAGGCGGATCCCAAAAAGGCACCGGGCTTCTCGGAACAACCTCATTAATTGGAGTAGGTTCATTTGGCCTAGTTGAATTCCAATGTCCGCTTCGAGGAATCGGTCGGGGAGTGGGTCTTCCATTTACCGGGGCTACGCCTTGGAATAAACCAGTTGGATCATTTTCGACTACAGGGGCATTTTCCACATATCGATAGGTTTTCCCATCTCCCGCATCAAATCCCAACGGATCATTCGTTAACCACTTCCCTAAGGTTGGGCTATAAACCCGATTCCGGAATTCGTAATCCCCTGCCGCGATCTTCTCGCCTCCCTGATGGAGGAAGATCCAATCCTTGACACTTGAGTTGATAACAGATCCGGAAGCATCCCGGAAGGTCACCACCCCAAAAGGTGTGTAGGTGTCCCGTTCCACCACGGTGCCACTTGTGTTCACCAACGCAGTCATGTTCCAGTTGGCATCCTGCAAGGAATATTACCGCTCATCGATCGTCCCGTTACTATCCGTATCCCGGTCTCTCAGAACCAGCCCATCCACATACGCTGGGCTCCAAACGAGTCGAGTTACCGTATTCGATCCAACCTTGACCTCCAATATCTGCCATTTCAAACCAAAGA
>SYLG01000010.1 GCA_005808665.1 Planctomycetia bacterium
CTTTTCACGGATGACCTCCAAGGCAACCCTGGCCTTGAACGATGCGTCGTATTGCCGCTTCCTGATGACCATGACAAAACCCTCCTTTTACTAGAAAAGAAAAGCTTAGCTGTCTGTCCAGTTTTTGGGGTCCACTACAAACCAACCTCGGGGGGGGCGTCTCCATGGCACTTGACTGCTTGGAGAAGCGGAAACAGGAATACAAGAATGTAGGCGTTGACTACTTCCAGCCTTGGCTGGTGCTTATGACAGATGGAAAACCCACAACGAAGGAGCATACCGAGGCCGGTCCGCATGCGGTCAAATTGGAGGCGCAGGGAAAGCTAGTCGTCTTCCCAATCGGCATCGGCCCTCGTGCAGACATGACTACCCTCGCCATGTTCTCCAAAAAGAATGACCCTCTGCGTCTCAACGAATTGAATTTCCGCCTATTTTTTGAGTGGCTTTCGAAATCTGTGGTTCGAGTATCCCAATCTCGGCCCGGTGAAAAGGTCGGCCTCGACCACGAAGGGATCAAAGGATGGGCCTTCCTGTAACAATTCAAGTAAGACGGTGGAAGGTCGCAAGATCGAGCGTCATTGGCAAACTGCATGAAAAGGTTGGGGGCCGGTGTGAAGATGCGTGGTCCACGGCTCGGCGTGCGCTGGACAACGGTCACGAAGCCCTCGCCGTTTGTGTTTCCGATGGAGCAGGAAGTGCAGCCAAGGGCTGGGCTGGCGCACAAATGGCAAGCCGTGTTCTCGCCATTTGGCTTGTTGACAACCTCGACAAAATATTTGGTGGGGTTGCGGATGACCAGAAGCGTTTGATCGTGACTATCCTAAAGCGGCTACTCCGCCGGGCTGCTGACAGCTGCGGAGTTACTCTGAAAAGCTACGCCTGCACTATCATTGCAGTGGTTACTACGACCGACGGCAGGTGGCTCACTGTCCATCTCGGTGATGGTGCTGTCGTCGGCTCCTTTGGTGGGGCGTTGCGGGCTATTTCCTTGCCCCGTAAAGGGGAATTTGCGAACGAGACATTTTTCTTGACGGATAACGATGCCATCAAGTGCATCGATATCCAAAGCGGTATGGCGGGCGACTCTACGCCACCCCCAGAAGCGTTCGCACTTTTTACGGATGGCGTCGAGGGGTCGCTGGTAAATCGTCGCACCAGCGAGGTAAGCCAAGTTCTGGCTAATATGTTTGGGTGGCTTTTGAACAATCCCGAGGAAGAGGTCGCATTGGCTCTGGAAAATAACCTCAACCAAGTTTTCCGTGAAAGAACTGGCGACGACTGCACCTTGGCAATAGCCGTCCAAGGACCGCACCAGGCAAATACGGCCTAGTTCCTAGTCACTCGATAAAATTCGGATAACATGGCACAAATCCTCCTTGTTTTCATATTCAACAGGTGGCGACAGGCCTAATTCCTAGTCAAGACAAGGCACTAGGTGCATGTTGATATATCTGCGGATACGGACAATCCCGGAGTTTGACCCGAACGAGATCTTAAGGCGGTCATTCCATGCGATTGTCATTCTCCTCGGCATCCCGCTCCGATTGTTTTGGCGGCTGTTCACAACTCAAGTTACGCAGGTCGGACCAAGTTAACCCGGTTTTTTACGGAGATGATTCAAATCGGATTCGGAAAGTTGTGTCAGGATTATAAAATGAAATAATTGGCCAGCCGTTGTTTTAGGTTTCGCCCGGCCTTGTTCGGGTTGTCGTTTTTTTGCAGGATTATCCCTTACAGTAGGTAGGTTGGGCATAGCTTGTGTTGAGTCGGGGCGTTAGGCCGGGTGATGGTGTTCGTTTTGGGAGTTCAGCAGATGTCAGAATTGACCACCAACGACCGTATGCGAGACGCTTTCAAGACTCACAAGATTCTCGCTCACACCAGCTTCCTATTGCACGGGAGATTCGATCAGTTCCTTAAGGATTATTTCCCTGAATTCCATGGCAACCTAATCATTGTTCCTAAAAAGGTGGTCCAGGAATTACAGCGGATTGAAAAGGAAAAGGACCACCGGTTTCAGACCGTTCAGGAGGCACTCCATACAATCCAGTTCGCCGTGGATAAGATGATAGCGGAGATTCGCGGTGAGGATTCTGACGACGACTGCACCGATGCGGCTCATTTAATCTCCAATGTTGTTGGGCAGAACATCGCCCAGCACAGTTTCTTAGTCCTGACCAACGACCGAACGCTAAAAGAAAGGTTATACGCTATAAAGCGGGGGGGAATTATCGGTTCAAGAAACTGCCTTTTGGTGGTTCGGTTCAGGCCGAAGAATGGCCTACCCCATATATGGGAACATGATCAGGCCCAAGGGATTAGTGGGCAAGGGCAACCCGCCAAGACCACCCCGACGCAACCACCCCGAGCGAGGCCTTCACCAAAAGCGGGCATCCCTCAGCCTTTCAGCCATACCTTCAAGCCGGAAGACGGAGTGGCAACATTGCTACAAGCCAAAGTGGATGTTGAAAAAGCGGGTTGCGTCTACCTCTTCAAAGGGAAGCAGGTCCGGCTCTCGAACAAGTTGGCCAGCGGTGGAGAAGGCACGGTTTACGAAACAGATCAGCCTGGCCTCCTCTGCAAAATCTACCATCCCGGCCGACTGACCGAAGGCTCACGCCGCAAGATCGAGTTAATGGTAACCCGCCGGGTCTCACACCCGGCAATTTGCTGGCCGACTGAGGCAGTACGCGACAGTCAAGGTGTTTTTCGGGGTTTCTTGATGTCGCAGGCGTCCGGTAAACCCCTCAGCCATGGTCTGTTCCTCCCCAAGGACTGGCTCTCGAAGCACCCAAACTGGACCAGGAAGGATTCCGTTCGGCTCGCCATCAGAATTCTAGAAGGCATCGACTACCTTCATCGAATGAAGGTCCTGCTCGGTGATATTAATCCCATGAACATCCTTGTGAAGGATGCCAACACCGTCTTTTTCGTGGACTGCGACAGCTATCAAGTCGAGGGTTTTCCGTGTCCGGTTGGCTGGATCAACTTCGTCGCTCCAGAAATCCAGGGTCAGGATTTCAGCCGTTTTTTGCGGACACCTGAGCATGAATTGTTTGCCGTAGCCACCCTCGCTTTCATGATAATGATGCCCGGTAAGACGCCCTACAGTCATCAGGGAGGCGAGGACGGGGCCGCAAACATCAAGAAAATGCACTTTCCCTATCCGCTGGGGGAAAAGGGGTCGAAGGGCGCACCTGAGGGGCCGTGGCGTTTCTGTTGGTCGCATTTGAGTTATCCCCTCAAGGAAGCATTTTACCAATCGTTCCACTCTGGATCGAAAGGCCAACTGCGTGTGACAGTGTCTGACTGGCTCAGGCGGTTCAAGAAATACGAGTTCGATCTTTCGCAGAGTGCCAGGGTGTTCACGGGACCGAAGCCCGACCTTGGCTTCGACCTCTGTCTGTTGCCGCAGAACATGAAGTACATTCTGAAAAATGGTGAAGTCCAACCCCACGCAATCCCACAAGACGGCGAAACGGACTTCCAAAGGGTGGTTAAGCGGATTGCTAGTGCGTCGAGGGAGGTGTAATCAACAACCCGGCCCGCCACCGGTAGCCGCCCTGTAACGACAATTGCTTTCCCGCCTTTGGTTTTGTCCAGCCTCTCCAAATCGGCGAACCGAAGGCGGTTAAAAAGATACGCACTTTATGGAACCAAGGACCTCTTTTTCGTTCACATTCATTTATTTTATCAATAAAGGGGTATTGGAACCGAGACCAGCATCCAGACTTTGGCAACATTGGTTAGGGTGGAGTCGGCCTAAGAGTTGTTTTCTAAAGGATTCGATGCTAGATTTGATGTATTGCAGGCGACATGGGCAAATTGCCCCCTCCTTGTTGCGAGGGATTTTTTACCAATCCTCGTGTCCAGTTTGGAAAGGTTTTTCGATTTTTTGGTTACCTGTTTTTCCAATAGATCGTTTCGGGTATGAAGCCTTTCGGATTCCATTTAAAAGGCTGCAATTTGAATGGTTTGGTTGTCAAGATCGGCTTAAAAGCGGTTGGCAACTTTTTACCACATTTCAAAATGGAAGCGGAGGGTATTAACTGGGTCACAACAAATGGGATGGAATGGATCAGCTCCTTTAAGGGTTTGGGTAAGCCCCATTTCAACGCTCGTTACCAGCCCCAAAACCTTGGTCCAATTCGAATAAAGGGGCCCAGCCCAGAAATTTGTGATTTCTGCTTCAGAACGAAACTATTTTGCAATTTCTCATATCTCAACATCAAGGGCTGAGCGTGACTGGCCGTTGTTAAAACAATAAGCCTGAGTAATCGAAGATGCACTTAAGGTGCCGTCCAGGTCCTGGATGGGATATTAAAAACAAAATGTCAATTTTATCTTTTCCAATAAACTTAAAATCTTTAAGTAATGATTTTTCGGTGACTTCAGAAATGAAGTTGGCTTTAAAGGCGATTGCGTCTGGTGAATCACCCATTTTTATTTCTGGTGGGGCAGGTACTGGTAAATCCACCTTATTGAAAATGATTCGCAAATTGGCCAATTCATCTCTTGCGGTATTGGCCCCCACAGGTATTGCAGCACTAAATGTCAGCGGAATGACTATTCATTCATTCTTTAGGCTTCCACCCAGCCTTATGACACACCATAACTTTAAAAGGAGCCCTTCGGCACAGGATTTGTTCAGGAGGTTGTCAGGCATTATTATCGATGAAATTTCGATGGTCCGGGCCGACCTTTTGGATGCCATGGATGCGACCTTGCGAATGCATTTAGATTCGGGAAAACCCTTTGGGGGAGTTCAGATAGTTATGCTTGGTGATCTGTCCCAACTTCCCCCTGTTTTGGCTGGAAAAGAACTGGAACAACATTTTTCAAAAATGTACGAATCACGATTCTTTTTTGATGCTCACTCCTTGCGAAGTGGGCCATTACATCGATATAACCTGACAGAAACATTTCGGCAGGAGGATTCGGCTTTTGTGGGCATTCTCAATCGACTTCGATTCGGAACTGCCACCAATGAGGATTTTGCCAAACTTAATTCCCGAGTTGTCAAAGGAGCTACTAATAAAACAGACTTTACAATCACTTCAACCAGACGATTGGCTGAAGACATTAATCGAGTCAACCTTGAAGGTCTAGCAGGTTCTGAAATTTGTTACCATGCTCAAATTAAAGGAGGTATAACAAAACAAGAATTCCCGGCGGACGAAATTCTTAGGCTTAAATCAAAAGCTAGTATTATGATGCTACAGAACAATGGTGAATTTTGGCAAAATGGAACATTGGGAACTGTGATTGACTTTGGTAATCCTGATGGAAAAGAAGCAATCAAAGTTTCCTTGCCGAAAGGTGAATATTGGATTCCTAGATCAACCTGGGATGTAATTCGTTATGTTCGTAACCCAATAGGACCTGGCCTGATAGAAGAAGTCGTCGGGTCATTTTTGCAATTTCCCATGCGGTTATCATGGGCGGTAACGGTTCACAAATGCCAAGGCATGACATTTGATAAAATTGCAGTTAACTTAAAAGATCGGATGTTTGAACACGGGCAACTTTATGTAACTCTAAGTCGTTGTCGAACTCTCAATGGAATTAGCCTAACTCGTGAGATTCGACATTCTGATTTGCACCGCCATGCTCGGGTGAATTGGTTTGAATCGCAAAAATAAAAGTCGGCCTTTAAACCGATTTACTTACCCGCTCCTTATCTTTGTTAAAAGGCGTGAGATTATGCAGAGGAGTAAAGAGGTCGATGAGGGAGCAAGAGCCAATTCACATTCAATGCATTTTTCTCACAATCCAGACATAATGGTAGATCTGGGACCTTATTTCAAACATTTGTCGCCCACCCTCCAAAAAAGGGCCCGCGAGGAGTGGCTTGATTCTCATTTCCTTCGAACATGGTGTGAACGGATTTCTGCCATTCGCCGAATTCCGCCCGACGATGCCCGGAGTGGCGAACTGGAAAGTTTATTGCAATAGCCCTTTGTCCCATAAATATCTCCATGGGCGAAATTACCCTTTGAACCGATTCCATGGAATGGACCCCTTGGGGGAATTATTCATCGGTAGCCGAATGGTCAGTCAACCTGTGTCGGCCTCAGGCAGGGTACCTACCGGGTCGATGCAGGGTAGAGCCTTGGTCCTGCCGGGATAACCACTTGGTCGAAACGGCAGAGGCGGCACTCTTTTTTCCCCATAAAACCAGAAGCCTTTTCACGAATGGATGCGGTTCCATCGTTTCCCATAAAACAAAACTAACCCCGATGAAACTTGGGGAACCCTCCTTTTGTCCGCATTGAAAGGCACTCATGCAGACCCCTTCTTCTTCCGCACGGACCCTTGCCCTGGTGGCGGCTTTATTGGGTTGGCTTTTTGATGGCTTTGAAATGGGCCTATTTCCGGTTGTGGCTCGCCCTGCGGTGATGGAGCTTTTGGGGGATCAGGCTTCCGATGCGGTTTTTGGCCGATGGTATGGCGTGATTACCGCTGCCTTTCTCGTTGGGGCGGCGACAGGTGGGGTCCTCTTCGGGTGGCTGGGGGATCGCATCGGGCGGATCCGGGCCATGACCCTTAGCATCCTTACCTACGCCATCGTTTCGGCCCTTGGAGCCTTTGCCCAGCAGCCTTGGCACCTTGTGGTGGTTCGGTTTTTGGCGGCCTTGGGCATGGGCGGGGAATGGTCCCTGGGTGTGGCCCTGGTCATGGAAATCTGGCAAGGGAAATCACGGGGCCTATTGGCGGGGCTCATCGGGGCTGCAGGAAACCTGGGCTATGTGGTCGTAGCCTTGCTCAGCTTGTTTCTTGTCCAGGTGCAATCGGTTTTGGGGTCGGTTTTGTCCGCAATGCATATCCCCCAAAGTTGGATCGACCAACTCGCCGCCAACTCCGGTTGGAGGATGCTCATGCTCATGGGTATCTTGCCCGCCTTTTTGACCCTGGGCATCCGGTTTTTTGTTCCCGAATCGCACAGCTGGAAAGAAGAAAAGGAAACGGGTCGCACCAAGGGTTGGGCCACCAAAGATTTGCTTGGCATTTTGGCAGGATCAGCCGCCTGCTTTGGCATCCTTGGCCTTTGGGCCAACGATGTGGAATGGGCCATTCGGCTCGTGGGGACCGCCTTATTGCTGGCGGTGGTGACCCTAGGCTACCTCTGGCCGATTCGCAGTTACCTGGCCCGCAGCGATGAAACACCTGCCTTTCGCCGAGCCACATTGTCGATGATGTTGATTGCGGCGGGGCTATCCGGGGTGGCCCTTTTGGGAACCTGGGGGTCGGTTTTGTGGTCCGCCCCATGGGCCGATCAATTGTCCGGCAAATTGCCAGGCGCCAAGCAGTGGACCCAATTTTGGTCGGCCATGGGTGCGACGCTTGGTTGCCTGGTTGCGGCACTTTTAGGGGAACGGTTTTCCCGAAAGTGGACCTATGCCTCGTTACTGGTGATCAGCTTGGGAAGTGCCCAATTGTTCTTTCGGACCAATGAAATCTGGTCGCTTTGGTTTTTTGCAAGTGTGTTTTTGGTGGGGGCATGTACCGCCTCGTTTTATGGCTGGCTGCCTCTTTATTTGCCCGAACTTTTTCCCACCCGGGTCCGGGCGACGGGGCAGGGCTTTGGCTTCAACTTTGGTCGCATTCTTGCCGCCATTGGGGCCCTGCAAACCGGGGCCCTCATGGAAGGAGTGTTTCAAGGGGATTATGGCCGGGCCTGCGGAGTCATCAGTTTCGTCTACCTGGCCGGGTTCCTGCTCATTCCGTTGATGCGGGAAACGAATGGCAAACCCCTCCCCGACTGATGGCTTACCGTTTACGGCCACTTCAACGGGTTACCGCCTATTCCTCCGGATCAACCGCTTTCTTGCCTTTGGTTCGGGTTGCGGCTCCCTTCATCTGATTGTCGTTATCGGCTTTCATCGCCTTACCCAGCTCAGAATCCACGGGGACCTCCACGGTAGGCTGGCTACAGCCAACCAGGCACGCGGCAAGCACAAATACGGTCCATTTCAAGCGGAGAAGTATGATCATTTTGGGGATCCAATGGGGTCAAAGGAGGAGGGCAAGCCGAAGGTAATTCTTTGATATCTCCCCGGTTGTTCAAGACCCGCACCGGGAAGCTGCCGGGATTCCTGGAATATCCCGCCGCATTCAACCAATTTTGATTTAAGAAATTCTTAAGAACTTAATGGACAATTGCTTCGTATGTACAGATATTGTTACTAGGTCCCTGAGTTCAATCAGCAAATTGGGTGCGGTCCATTCCGAGCCAAGTTTATTGGTTTCGGTTGGGTGGTTCTGTTTTTTGTGTTTGGATTTTTGTTTCCGTCCCTTTGACAATCCTTTCCCATTATTTCCTTATTGGAGTTTCAATGGTTCATCAGTCGAAAAGGCGGGGTGGCTTCACCCTGATCGAATTGTTGGTGGTGATTGCAATCATTGCCGTTTTGATCGGCCTGCTTTTGCCGGCGGTTCAGAAAGTCCGGGAGGCCGCCAACCGGATGCAGTGCCAAAACAACCTGAAACAGCTTGGTTTGGCCATGCACAACTACCAC
>SYLG01000074.1 GCA_005808665.1 Planctomycetia bacterium
GATGCCAGGTGGTCAGCCGATGCCAGGTGGTCAGCCGATGCCAGGTGGTCAGCCGATGCCGGGTGGTCAGCCCATGCCGGGTGGTCAGCCCATGCCAGGTGGTCAGCCCATGCCGGGTGGTCAACCCATGCCAGGTGGTCAACCGATGCCGGGTGGTCAACCCATGCCAGGTGGTCAGCCCATGCCAGGTGGTCAGCCGATGCCAGGTGGTCAGCCCATGCCAGGTGGTCAGCCGATGCCGGGTGGTCAACCGATGCCGGGTGGTCAACCGATGCCAGGTGGTCAGCCGATGCCAGGTGGTCAGCCCATGCCAGGTGGTCAGCCCATGCCGGGTGGGGGAGGACTGCCGGGACGGGGTGGTAAAGATGTTGATTCGGGTCCCATGCAACCTGCCCAATCCGGCAAGAGAGATCAGGCCGATAAGCCTGATGCGGGATTGTCCGGGAAAACTAGTGAAGCTCAACTCGAATCGTTTCAAAAAATGGTTAATCCCGATTTGCTAAAAAAGGCCGGGGTTTCAGAGGAAGAATATCGCCGCTATTTGGCAACCCGGAAAAAACAAATAGAAGAGTCCAAAAAAGGGGACATTGAAAAAGGGCCCGTGACACCTGGAACGATCCGATCGGCTCCCAGCCTTGCTGCCCGAAAGGTTACTAACACTGCCACCGAAGCAACCAATGCTGGTGAAGGGAACCGAGCCTTACCGCCTCCTGGATATCGGGATGCCTACAAAGAATTTACCCGGCGCATTGCCGAAATGGAAAAGCAGGGCGGTTTGCGCTAATGACTTCCGTTGGACAGGATCGCATTTCTCCAAGAAGGCACTTGGTTTACATCAATCCTCGTAAATTACGCCACCATTTCACAGATGTATTGGTGGTAGGTGGTGGAATTGCGGGGTGTCGAGCCGCATTGAGTTGCCTTCCTGGTGCCCAAGTCCACCTGGTTACCAAAGACAAGGTTCAGCAAAGCAACAGTGCGTATGCTCAAGGTGGGTTGGCAGGCGTAATTTCCTCGGATGATACGATCGGTAATCATGTAGAAGACACTTTGCTTGCCGGGGCGGGCCTTTGCCACCGTGAAGTCGTTGATCTAGTCATCCGGGAGTCTCCAAGGCAAATTGAGGAATTGGCCAAAATTGGGGCAAAATTTGACCTATTTAACGGCAAACTGGCCCTTGGCCTTGAAGGGGGCCATAGCCATCCAAGGATTGTCCATGCTTTGGGGGATGCAACCGGGGCCGAGGTCATGCGAGCGATGATTGAATCTGTCCATAAAGCCTCCAATGTAGAGGTTTTGGACAGGACTTTTCTCATCGATTTGGTGACCCATGAGGGCCAATGCATAGGAGCTCTCGTTGAATCCCAGGATGGGGACAAAATTCTTCTCCATGCCAAACAAACAATTTTGGCAAGCGGTGGCTGTGGTAGGGTTTGGAGGGAAACCACCAATCCACCCGTGGCAACCGGGGACGGGATGGCCGCTGCCTACCGGGCAGGTTGCTCGCTGAAAAACCTGGAGTTCATGCAATTTCATCCCACCGTTTTGTACATTGCCGGGTCATCAAGGTTTTTGATTTCCGAAGCATTACGGGGTGAAGGAGCCTTTCTTCGGGATAAGGACGGCTACCGCTTTATGCCTGATATCGATCCCAGGGCCGAAAGAGCGACCAGGGACATCGTTTCCCGTGCCATCGTGGATACGATGACACGAACGATGCACCCTTGTGTCTACCTGGACATGAGCCATTTGGATCCGGATTTTTCGCACCAGCGGTTCCCGGGAATCTCCAAGGTTTGCAAAAGTTTCGGCATCGATATCGGAAGGGATATGATCCCGGTTCGACCAGGTGCCCACTACATGATAGGTGGAATTACCACAGATTCTTCAGGCCGAACCACCCTTCCTGGGCTGTGGGCGGCGGGTGAAGTAGCCTGTACTGGGCTTCATGGAGGCAACCGGCTTGCTTCCAACAGTTTGGTGGAAGGGTTGGTATTTGGGGATATTATTGGGCGATTGGCATCGGCAGAAGCCCTGGAGGGTGGCCCGGAACCCGCTCGCATTCCATTCCCGGAGGAGGCGTCCGCCTCACTGGAACCCCAGGACGATCTTGACCTTGAAGATTTAACCGTTTCCTTGCGCAATTTAATGGTTCGGGATGTTGGAATTGTCCGCCATGGAGATGATTTGGACCGGGCTCAAAAACAAATTGGTCAATGGTGTGGCTATGCCCTCAGGCACTGTTTTTCGACCCGACAAGGCTGGGAACTGGCTAACCTCTTGACCCTGGCCCGTTTGGTGGTCCATTGTGCCAAGGAGCGTGAGGAGTCCCGTGGAACCCATTTTCGTTCAGACCATCCCGGATTGGATGAATTGAAATGGGGTATTGATCAGAATGTTCCCTCCTATTTACCCGGTTTGTAGCCGTCCATTTCCCCATGGGGAAATAGAATAAAACCATCAGATGACTCAACCCAGAAGCCAAAACATGCCTAGGATTTTTCTTTACGACACAACTCTTCGCGACGGAAGCCAAGGGGAGGGGATCAGTTTTTCCCTTCAGGATAAGCTGAACATCACCAAGCGCCTGGATGAATTGGGTGTGGATTTTATTGAAGGTGGTTACCCCTTATCCAATCCAAAAGACTTTGAGTATTTTCAACAGGTTGGCTCCCTTGGCTTGAAACATTCGCAAGTTTCGGCGTTTGGAATGACAAGGCGCAAAGGGGGTATTGCTTCTGAGGATACTTGCCTTCGGGCCCTGCTCGAGGCAAACACGCCAATTGTCACCCTTGTTGGCAAAAGCTGGGACCTGCATGTTCATGAAGTATTAGGCACCACACTGGATGAAAACCTGGCAATGATTCGCGACTCTGTCCGTTATTGCAAGGACCAGGGAAGGCGGGTTTTCTACGATGCGGAACACTTTTTTGATGGCTATTCAGCCAACCCTGATTTTGCTTTGGCAACCTTGAAGGCGGCGGCGGATGCCGGAGCGGAGTGGTTGATTCCCTGTGATACCAATGGGGGCACCATGCCCGATGAAATCGCCAGGGTAATTGCCCAACTGCGAAA
The DNA here is from genome assembly GCA_005808665.1 of Planctomycetia bacterium. Classification (GTDB taxonomy): domain Bacteria; phylum Planctomycetota; class Planctomycetia; order Gemmatales; family Gemmataceae; genus SYLG01. Next base: position 3,076 of record SYLG01000074.1, read on the forward strand.
GCAATTAGGAATACCCCTTGGAATCCATTGTCACAATGATTGCGAATTGGCGGTGGCAAACAGTCTCGCCGCCATTGGCCAGGGAGCCACCCAAATCCAGGGAACGATCAACGGGATTGGGGAACGCTGCGGGAATGCTGACCTGATCAGCTTGATCGGCAACCTTGGCTTGAAACTTGGTTATGAAGTATTGTTGCCTGGTTCGTTGGAGCGGCTTACCGAAATTTCGCGTTTTATTCACGAAACGGCAAACATGAATTTTCGTTCCAACCAACCTTTTGTTGGTACTAGTGCCTTTGCCCACAAAGGGGGGATGCATACCCATGCCATAGCCAGGTTAGCCAGGTCTTATGAACACATTGACCCAACCCTTGTGGGGAATGAACAGCGGATCCTTGTGAGTGAACTTTCCGGCCGGGCCACGATCATCCAAAAGACCGAGAAACTCGATTTGGGAAATGATAAAACCCTTATGAGTCGGATATTAAATCGTATTCAAAACCTGGAAAATGAAGGTTATGAGTTTGAGGCCGCAGAAGCTTCGTTTGAATTATTGGTTCAAAAAGAGGCTGGATTATACTCCCCTCATTTTGAAAAACTCGTTTACCGGGTTAATATCGAGGCAGGAATCGATGGCCTTCCAATTACTGAAGCTACGGTTAAACTGCGGGTGGGGAATGAGATTTTGCACACGGTAAGCGAAGGGGATGGACCTGTAAACGCTCTGGATGGGGCCCTAAGAAAGGCCCTGATAAAGGTTCAACCACGCATTGGAGAAATCCATTTGGCGGACTACAAGGTAAGGGTGGTAAACGCACGGGCTGGGACGGCCGCCAAAGTTCGGGTTGTTATAGAAAGCCAGGATCATGACTCGGTTTGGACCACGGTGGGAGTAAGCGAAAATATCGTTGAAGCGAGTTGGCTAGCCCTTGTTGACAGCATTGATTACAAATGGCTAAAAGACAAGGAAAAAAGGGGGTAGGCCCAGATCCTTTATCCTCCCGTTTTATTAGTTTTGGAAATCCATTTTTTTCAGGATTGAACCCATGTTTGCAGAAATGGCCAAGGCCTATGACCCTAAGGCTGCCCAAGAAGCCTGGTCCACTTATTGGGAAAAAGAGAAACTTTTTCATGCCAATCCTGCGGGTTTAACCCCCGCTTTTTCGGTTGTGATTCCGCCTCCCAACATCACAGGGGCTCTCCATTTAGGGCACGCCTTGAACGCCACCCTGCAAGATATATTGGTGCGTTACCACAGAATGAAAGGTGAAAACACGGTTTGGGTCCCTGGAACGGACCATGCCGGAATAGCCACGCAAGCTGTGGTTGAAAGGCGTATTCGCGAGGATGATGGCAAATCAAGAAGGGATTTGGGCCGCGAAAAACTGCTGGAACGGATATGGGGTTGGAAGGATCAATATGAAAAAAGAATCCTGGGCCAACTTGCGGAAATGGGGACTTCCTGTGATTGGACCCGAACCCGATTTACTCTTGATGAAGGATGTGCCTTGGCGGTTCGCACCACCTTCTTTTCCATGTTTCGTGATGGCCTGATTTACAAGGGGAAACGGTTGGTCAATTGGGATACCCAACTGCAAACCTCTGTGGCGGACGATGAAACATTTGTGGAGACGGTAAAAGGAGGTTTTTGGACCTTCAAGTATCCCATTCCGGAAACAGGGGAGTTCATCCGGTTTTCCACCACCCGACCAGAAACCATGCTGGGGGATGTCGCTATTGCAGTTCATCCCAGCGACGATCGATACAAACATTTGATTGGGAAAATGGCATTGGTTCCTTTGGCCAAGCGACTCATTCCCATAATTGGAGACGCTTTGTTGGTGAAACCGGAGTTTGGCACAGGTGCCGTAAAGGTAACCCCCGCCCATGACCGGAATGACTGGGCCTCTGGAAATCGTAATCAATTGCCCCTTATCAACATTTTGAACCCGGACGGGACCCTTAATGAAAGCTGCGGGCCATTTGCGGGTCTGGACCGTTTTATTGCCCGTGAAAAATGCGTTGAAGAGATGGCCAATCTTGGCTTTTTCGAGGGTAAAGCAGAAAGGGAAATCGAACTATCCCATTCCGACCGAAGTAAATCCCCCATTGAACCACTTTTGTCGGACCAATGGTTTGTTTCCATGGCCGACCTTGGGGAAAAAGCAATCGATGCGGTTAGGGATGGACGGGTAAAATTCACCCCTGACCGTTATGCCAATTCCTATTTGGATTGGTTGTCGGAAAAACGGGACTGGTGTATAAGCCGGCAGCTTTGGTGGGGCCACCGGATTCCCATCTGGTACACCCAGGCGACCTCAGGCCAATTGGAAATTGCCTTCAAAGGTTGGGAAAATATCCACTGGCGAGAAAGGGAGGGAGGGGGCTTACTCGTTTGCTCAATGGAAGACCTCCCTGCAAAAGTTCCCGGAACAAATATTCCTCTTGTTCAGGACGAGGATGTTTTGGACACCTGGTTCAGTTCAGCACTTTGGCCCCATTCAACACTTGGCTGGCCCAATAAAACCGAAGATTTCGAGCGTTACTATCCTACAAATGTATTGATAACCAGTCGTGACATCATCACTCTTTGGGTGGCAAGAATGGTTTTGACGGGGCTTTATAACACCGGGGTGATTCCTTTTCACCAAGTATATATTCACCCCAAAATCCTGGACGGTTTTGGCGAAACCATGAGCAAATCCAAAGGGAATGGCATCGACCCCCTTGATATTATTTCCCGCTATGGGGCGGATGCGCTCCGGTACCAAATGGCCCATTTGGCAACCGAAACCCAGGATGCGAGGATGCCAGTCTCCAATGTCTGCCCCCATTGCCAGACGCTTATCCCTGTCAAAACAGAGCACATGTATATGCGGACCAAAAAAATCACCTGTTCGGTGTGTAAAAAACCCTTCCGGCCTGGGGGACCATGGATAAATGAGGACCCAGACCTGATTACTGCCAAACAAGGAAGTGACCGTTTTGAATTGGGGCGCAATTTTGCCAACAAAGTGTGGAATGCAGCCAGATTTGTCCTGATGAATTTGGATTCCCAAAACCAATCCCTGGCACCATTTCCCCCATCCACACCAGAGGATTCCTGGATACTCAGTCGATTGGCTTTAACAACTGAAAAAGCCACCGAATCATTGGAGGAATTCCGTTTTAGCGAGTATGTACGGCTGATTTACGAATTTGCCTGGTCGGATTTTTGCGACTGGTATTTGGAAATGGCCAAACCCCGGATTAAGGATGCCATCGCCCTTCCCAGGGTCCAGGGTATCCTCATTACCGTACTTGATGGTCTGGTTCGCTTGATTCACCCGGTAATGCCCTTCCTGGCAGAATCCCTGTGGCAAGCCTTAAACAGTGCCCTGCCAACCCGGGCCGGAATCACAGGCTTGATGGTGACAACCAGTGTGGTCAAAGCCCAATGGCCATCCTATTCCAAAACTTGGATAAACCTTGGCGTGGAAAGGTCCATTGCCCGTATCCAAAGCATAATTCGGGCCGTGAGGGAGGTGAGAAATCGTTATCAAATTGATAATCGAACACCCCTGAGTGTGGTGATTCGGTGTGGTTTGGATGCCTCGGTTGAAGTGACCGATTTGAGTACCTTTCTAACGGATTTGGCGGGGGCACAGATGGAAGGGCTTGGCCCCAAGGTAGTAAAACCTGCCTGTGCTGCATCTATCATGTTAGGTGATATGGAGCTTTTCATAAATCTTCAGGGACTGATAGATCCCCAGGTGGAATTGGTTCGTACAGAAAAAGCCATTCAGGAAAAGCAAAAACAGGTCGCCACACTTCAAACCCGTTTGGCTAATGCTGATTTTGTGGGAAAAGCCCCCAAGGAATTGGTGGAAACGCAAAAGCAACAAGTGGTTGACTGGCAGGCCCAATTGATCAGCCTGGAAGAGGTTCGCCAATCCCTGATTTTACTGGCGGGAAAATAGATTCCTGGTCGGGACCCAAGTTACATGGAAAACTTGACCCTCCATTTATTGGAACCCTCGCATTTTCATGCTGCCCTTTTGCTTGGGCAACTGGATGCAAGAGTGCATTTACCCATCCAGGTTCATGCAGGTTTCCTTTGGGATGACCAACCCTTTTTGGGCTGGGTTAAATCCCTTGAAAATCGTGGTTGGAACCTGAATCAGATTCAATGGAATCGGTCGGAGGATCCGGTCGCTTCAATCCTTAAATCCAAGGGTACCCCGGTTGCTCTATTGGCTGGGCAAAACCAGTCCAAACCGGACAGGATCCTTAGGTTGTTGTTTGGCAATGTTCCGGTTTTATGCGACAAACCCCTTTGGGTTACTGAGTTCTCCGGAAGGCCTCTTGCCAATTTTTTGGAGACAACCACTAAAACAATATTTCTGGATGACTGTATGACCGAGCGGTTTGAGCCCGCATTTGCCCTTCAAAGGCTGCTTCTTACCGAGGGAATCCCTGATTTTGAGCTTCGTTCTGGCAAACCCAACCGAAATCGATTCCAATTGGGAAACACCCATCACCTTGCCAAAAAGGTGGAAGGTATTTCGATCAAGCGAAGCTCTGCATTTTTTGAAACGGAAACTTATGGTGACCCCTTTGCGGATGTTGGGGTTCACCTGGTGGACCATTTTTTGGGGTTATTATCCAGTATGGGGGTATCCACGCAATCGTTAGCCACCGAGCCAGGAACCGTGAATTCCACCTGGAGCCATTTGGATCCCCAATCGCTTAGAATCTCGACGGAAAGCGAGGCACCCCTTTTTCCCATCGAGCAGGTCTGGGAAGGAGGCCAAGGTGATTCCCGTGGTCAAATTTCAACGCATTGGCTTGCTGATGAGGAGAATTTGCCCCCGGAGGGCCAATTTGCCATTGTCCACGGAAATGGTTGTTCTCTGGTTGCGGCCATGGATCCAATAACCCAATCCATGGAACTTGACCTTGTCGGATTATCCGCCAAGGAACGGTCAAAAAAAATGGCTACCATGTCTGCCATAATTGAAAAACTACCCGCCCCATGGCCTAAAACATCCTTGGATGCGACCAGGTTTGGGATTCGAATGCCCCCCCCCAAATTGCCATGGAGTATTCATTCCAAGCGCTTTCCCCTGATATTAACCCGATTTTTGGACCGTATCCATAAAAGGCACCCCCTCAGTTCATATGAAAGCGAAAAACTAAGGTTGAAATATTTCCTTTCCGCAGGAGCCAACCGTAGGGCCCCCAATCGCCACATTCCAATCAATCCTTTTCTTTGATGAATTCGTTTGAACTCGATCCCAAATGCCTGGTTTTATTGCTGATTTCCATTCATACCGCCCACAGGTGTCCCCTTTCATCCGATGCAAAAGGGAGAGGGACACAAAAATGAAAGATCCATGGATGGAATGGGAAAACGACCAAAACGCCATGGCCCTTTTAGGGTTTTATGCTGGTTCCGGGAATTCGGCCCAAACTCGAAGAAACGCGGATTCCTGGTTGGCCGATGCCCAGGCGGAAAATTCATCCACGGAAGCAGATGGGCAAAAATGGGAAATTGCGGAACACGCCACCCTTATTGCCCTGGGATACCTGGATATTGTGTCGACAGAATTAAGCATGCGTGGCAAACCAATGGGTTACAAAATCACCCCACCCGGATTATTGAAGGTGGCTAATGGAACGCATCAGGAATTAGGATTGGATTTGGATAGAGGATAGGTTCCTATCCTATTATTTTCGAGCAATCCGCCGCTGGGAAGGTGTTCTTTTACCAAATGGGGGATCTTTTCTGCCGTCATGGTGTGGTACCAAACACCTTCGGGATAAACGACAACCACCGGACCAGCTTGACAAACCCTTAAACAACCCACCTTGGTACGATAACACGATTTTCCAAGGCCTTCTTCCTTGATACCCGATTTTAGAGCTTCCCACGCCTGTAACCCCAATTCAGGGGAAACACATTTCGGACCGGTACAAAGGAATACATGCCTGGCAAATCCCCCCAAGCCCAAGGAATGGACAACCTTGTCCATTTCCAAGTCATTATCCGTGTGGGTTGCATGATCCATTGCCTAGGTTTCCATGATCTCTTTGGCCTTTTTGTCAGCCATTTCCTGAATGGAAACTTCGTACCTTTTCAAAAGATTCTGGACCTTTTCTGTTGCTTTTTTTCCATCGTCTTCGGAAAGTCCAAGATCCTTTGTGGTTTTATCCAAACCCTTGTTGGCATCACGCCGGATATTGCGACAAGAAACTTTGGCATCTTCGGCAGACTTTTTGAGTCGTGCAACCAGTTTCTGGCGCTGATCACCGGACATGCCAGGCACATTGAGGCGAATGATTTTACCATCATTGCTCGGAGACATACCCAAGTCGCTGGTTCGAATTGCTTTTTCAATATCCTTGAGAGACCCAATGTCGAAGGGCTTGATCAGGATTTGTTGGGGTTCAGGAATACTAATTTGGGCAATTTGTTTGAGTGGGGTAGGGGATCCATAGACCTCTACCCTCAGCGTTTCCACAAGGCCCGGGGTAGCCCGGCCGGTGCGCAGGCCTTTGAGTTCTTCCCGGAAAACGCTTGACGCTTTTTCCATTCGAGCTTCTGTATCTTTAATCACTGCGTCCAAACTCATGATTTAGCTCCTTATATCCTCTTTTTAAGTCACGAAACGGTCGTTCCCACTTTGTGCCCCGCAATGGCCCGTTCAATGTTACCTTCACGCTTGAAATCAAAAACAACAATTGGTAATTTCGCATCCTGACAAAGGCTAATTGCCGAAACATCCATCACCCGAAGGTTGTCGCGCAGAGCCTGGGCGTAACTCAATTTTTCATAGCGAACGGCATGGGGATTTTTTTCCGGGTCATCGGAATAGACCCCATCCACTTTGGTTGCTTTGAGCAGGGCTTCTGCCGATATTTCAATCCCCCTTAATGCGGCAGCAGTATCTGTGGTGACATAGGGGTTACCCGTACCACCAGCCAAAATCACTATCCGCCCCTTTTCGAGGTGGCGAACGGCACGCCTTCGGATGTACGGTTCGGCCACGGAATCCATTCGAACTGCAGACAAAAGTCTTGTTTGGCAATCAAGATGTTCAAGACTATCCTGCAGGGTCAGCCCGTTCATAACGGTTGCCAACATCCCCATGTAATCGGCGGTTGTTTTTTTGATGATTTCGCCGCTGGTAAATTGTGAACCGCGAAGGAGATTCCCCCCCCCAATGACAATTGCCAACTCCACACCCTGATTGGCGATGCTTTTGATTTGCCTTGCAATGGCAATCGTTTCATCAATGTTGATACCGGTTTTACCTGGGGTGCCAAAACTTTCACCGGAGAGCTTTAGGAGTACCCGTTTGTATTTGGGAACGAGTGAATCACCCGAATCATCCATGCCCATTTCTCCTGCATTTGGAATCAATTCTCTTTCTTTAACCTAGGGAAATAGGGTTAGGCCTCAAGCTTGTTGATTGTCCGGGAAAAACCTGGTCCGGGCGTCGATTTCCCATGAAGGATTCAGCTGACCACCTTGCCAAATGGTTGCCCGGTCATGAAGGGCAACCGTTGGACAAACATGAAACGGAATCGCCCATAGCGCCTGGCCCAAAGGAATTTGATCCGCCCCGGCCACGCTCAAAACCAAATGTTCCTCACTTTGCATTACGATTTGGGCCCCCTCCAGGTTTGGAAACTGGGCCCTCTTTTCCAGAGGGGGATCCGCTGAAACGGCTTTATAGCCTAAATCCAGGGTAATTCGACCCGAACAAGGTTTGCTAATCACCCTGGTAAGAAGAAGGGCGGCGGTTTGAAACCCTGCCATGTCCGGATATTTTTCGCCGTAACCGAAATCCTGGAGGACCACCGTTCCCGGTGAAAAGATAGCATTTTCCCATTCCAATTGGCTATGAGCCATGAACGATGGACTGCCCCCGACAATAATGCCAAGGGGGAACTTCAATTGCTCCTCCAGTTCCTTCCTAAGCTCCAATCCGGCCAGCCGAACCTGGTTTCCGATCTTTTTGCGGTCCTCCATGAGAGGCAAGTTTACCTGTCCATCGTAAAGGTGAACCCCGTCCAGACGAAAACCGGAAGCAACGACCTGGTTGGCCAGGTCCCGCAGTTTCCGGTGCTGTGTTATGGGATCAATCCCGGTCCTTCCCATACCAACATCAATGTCTAGCCAAACAGAAGGAGGATTATCTATTCCCCCAAAGACATTTTTGGCAAATGGCAAAGCATCAGGGTTATCCACCAAAAAGGAAAATTTCACATGCGGGTAGGCCTGGCATAGGGTAGCCAATAAAGGGAGGTTGGGACCGATTAATGGATAGGCCACCAAAACATCCGTGGCTCCGGCCCGAACAAGCATCAATGCCTCCGGAAGAGTCGCACATTTATGTTGCAAAATTCCGGCCTGGATCAACCGCTTGGCGATTTCCGAACACTTGTGGGTTTTGCAATGGGGCCGTAGCCGGTTGGGATTTCCCCCCGCCAACTGAATCATTTTTTGGATGTTTGCTTCGATTCGTTCCGGGAAAAACACCAATGCAGGACTGGGAACATTGTTAAAAAATTCCAAAGGGGGAAGGGAAGGGTTCATAACCAATTTTGTCCAAAACGGGGTGCCTGGATCTGCCTATTCTCTGAATTACGCATAGATTGCCCCAAACCCACCCCATTTCAAACTAATGCGGGGCACTCCCATGACAGGCACACTCGTCTATTTCATTTCCGTCCTTTGTTATCCCTTTGGACAGGTTGGAACTTCCGGTCATGGAGATCGTTTTTTTGAGGCTTTCCAAAAAGCCCAGGTAGGACGCATTGAACTGGAAAATAGCATTTGGAAAATGTACATTCCCGTTCCCGAAGCAGAAGTAAATCGGTGGCGCAAACAACTTGCGGTGGTTTTGGGAATACCAGAAAACCTACCCAAAACCCCACTGCTGGTTGAGCGGACCGGATCGGTTGAAACCGCCAATTTCCGAATTGAAAAGATAGTTTTTCAATCCAGGCCAGGACTCTATGTAACCGGCAACCTCTATTTACCAAAAAACCTCATTAAACCGGCACCCGCCGTCCTGTATGTTTGTGGGCATGGCAATGCCTATGAGGAAGTCCTTGAGGATGGTAAAAAAATAAAACGGAGTTTGGGAAGCAAAGTATTTTACCGTCATCATGGGACCCGTTTGGCTCAAATGGGCTATGTTTGCCTGGTTATCGATACTCTACAACTTGGGGAAATCGAAGGAACTCACCATGGGACCTACAATAAAGGTATGTTTTGGTGGCAATCCATGGGTTATACACCAGCGGGGGTGGAATGTTACAACGGCATGAGGGCCATCGATTTCCTCCAATCCATCAAGGAGGTTGATCCCAATCGGATTGGGGTAACCGGCCGATCGGGTGGAGGGGCATCGACCTGGTGGATTGCCGCCATGGATACCCGGGTGAAATGTGCGATTGGTGTAGCGGGGATGGCGGATTTGAGGGCTCATTTGCTCTCCGGCGATCAAGAACGATTCAACCAGGGGGTGATTACCGGGCATTGTGATTGCATGTTTATGGTCAATTCGGAAAGGATGGATTTCTGTCGGTTAGGTCAGCTTTGTGCCCCAAGGCCCGCCATGTTGATAAATACAGACCAGGATCCCATTTTTCCGGTGGGGGGATTCCGAAGACCATCCAACGAAATTAAAGCGTTTTACAAAGCGACCGGGAATCCAGAATGCTTCTCGGTTTATCAGGGCAGGGGGGGTCATGAGGACACGGAGGACCTCCAACAAGCTGCGTTTGATTGGCTGGAAACCTGGCTTAACCCTGGTCAACCACCCCGAAAACTTGCCCCTGGTGTTTTGCTTGGAGAATGGTCCTTGAGGGTTCTTCAAACCAAACCCAAGGATGAAAAAAACACGAGGGCCCATGATTGGTTTTGGAAGGAGGCTCACGCCCAAAAATCCAATGGCGGCCAAACTCCGAACCATTTTTTGGAGGTCCTGAATAAGGCGGTGCCGACACGACTCTTTTGGAATCCAAAGGAACAAATTACCAAACGAAAAAGCCTTGTAGCTCCCATGGAGGGAATTTGGGCGTGGGAAATCGTTGAAAACGAGGTGGTAATTGCCCACCTGTGGACCAAAGCCATTCCAACCAGCCAACCCAGGAATTTGCTCCTTGCCGAGGACTTCGAAGGTGCCTACTTGGCCCTTCGATCCCAAGCAAAAGAATCAGCCATTGATGAAGTCCTTTTTTTGCCGGGAAAAGGGCCAATGGCGTTTTCAGATAAAAGGTCCATGGATCAGGGAGATTACCAAATTCGCCGAAGGGCTGCCCTTTTGGGAACCACGATTGCCGGTGTTCAATCCCGGGTTCTTTTGAACTACCTTAACCATTTGTGGGACAACGGCAAAGGAGTAAGCAGTTTACAAATCCAGGCAAAGGGGGATTTGGCTTTGGTCGCTGCCTGTGCAAAAGCCCTTTCAAAGGGTATCAAGCCTCGGTTAACTCTAAACGAATATCCCAAATCGTGGAAGGAAGCTCCTCCCCTTTTGCGGGTTGGGTTGGTTGCAGAACCAGAGGATTTACTGCATATTGGCGATTCTGTGATTATTAAGTAGTTGTACTTTTCGCATCAAGCACCTTGACTGAGGGGGCGAAATGGGGATTTTGTTGGGGTAACCTTCGACAGGAATGAGGAAACGCCTGGTAATAATCTGGCAAAAAAGATCCCAAAACGCAGGGTTGCAACGCCTTATGGAATGGGTGTTTCACAACTATTATTTTGGCGTATAAAGAGATCAGAATACCTAAATAAACTCTGACTTTCCCAAACGCTCCAAGAATATTCGCCCTCTATTTCGGATTTCTGGAATCGTTTTGTCCAGATATTTCGTCTAGCCATTTTGGCAAGCCATCGCAATCGTGATTCCGTTCAGGAAATGCTACCTTAGTTGTTTATCTGGGGATATCCAAGGCAATATATATATATATATATATATCACATTCCTTCTAAAAAACTCGGGATTGTATACCAAATTATTTCTTTAACGGATACAATGACAATTCTTTCCTTTGCATCACCCCTGTCCTACTCCTGTGGAAGCGCCCATCTTCCTTTACAATCGGTTGTTTGAGGGCGTTAATCATGGCAATCTGGAATCGCATCTTTTCGAAATTTCAAAAAAAGGACCAACTTCACCCCCTATTGGGGAAAATGGTAGGCGGGGGAAAAATCCCACCAAGGCTCCTGTTTTTGGAATTATTGGAGGACCGAACTACCCCGACAAGCTTTGCCTCCCTTATCTACCAAGGTCCGGCCTTGGTAGAGGAAAGGGAAACCCATTTCCTCTCCACAATGGACCCAAAGCTCCAGGTACAACAAGGAGTGGTCCCTCCTACCGCCATAACCTTTGTGGATCATACTCTGCTGGAAAGCGTTCCCCAAGAAGAGTTAGCGCAAGCGTTGGTAATTATCATTCAGGCCGGCGAGGATCCACTTAGCCAGATGAGCCAGGCAATGAAAGGGCTAAGCGGGATTGAAACCGTTCGCCTCATCAGCCATGGCCAAGCGGGTGCCTTGGTATTTGGGGATAAGGTCATCGATGGGGCGGACCTCAGGGCGAATGAGGCGGTTTTGGCCACCTGGAGCCAATCCTTGACAACCGATGCGGATATTCTGCTCTATGGCTGTTCAGTGGCTTCAACTCAGGCAGGCAGGGGCTTGGTCGATTCTTTGGCCAGGATGACCGGGGCGGATGTTGCAGCGAGTTCGGATACGACCGGAACCGGAGGGAATTTGTCCCTGGAATATGCTTCAGGGAAAATTACCCAGGCTTTGGTTGCTAGCCAAAAGGCGTGGGAGGCATCTGGGGTAAGCCTTCCCTCAGAGGGGGGTTACGATTACACCACAAGTGGTGGCAATGCTACCATTACGGGGTACACAGGGCCCGGGGGAGCGATTACTCTCCCGTCGACTCTGGGAGGTTCGCCTGTTACCACCATCGGCTACGGAGCGTTTAACGATAAAGATATCCTTACC
>SYLG01000075.1 GCA_005808665.1 Planctomycetia bacterium
CATGGCAGTCGCATTCACCGGAGTGGCAACCAGGAAGTTGATAAAGTTGTCAGGGGTAACTTTTGCCTTGTTCACAGCTGAGAGAATAACCAAACTGGCCGATTTAGGCAAACCCAATTTCGGCCAACTGCGTAAGTCCTAAAATCATCATCACCAGCAGTTTGACATCGATTTATGATCTGCCCAAGCCGGACGCCCAAAATAGGGTAATTGAGCCATTTTCCGTCTTTTTTCATCTCAAGGGGGCTGATGGGTCGTTGGAAAAAAACGGCTACATTCGGGTGGGGGATGGCAAAGGACAACCGTTCGGATGGATTCCCAGGAAAGATCAAAAAGGTAAGGATTCCTACCTCCTTTGGAATACCCGCTTTGTTTTGGAACCGGTGGATGATCCGAAACGAAAATTTGTTTTGCTCGGTACGGATGGCAAACCCTTGGTGGAAACCGATAAGGAGGCGGCCGTTCCCGAGGGGAAGCGCAAATTTGCCCTGGTTACCGATGTTCCCGAAAAGGAAAGTGGTGAGGATACCCAATATCCTGTTGCCGTTTATGTAGGAAAGGTGGCCACAAAAGCCGGTTCTTTGGAAGCGGAACGGAATGAAATTGCGGATTTGAAGCTGGAAATTGTCTTTGTAGTGGAAGCACTATATGGATTGAAAAATAGCAATGCCCATGAATCGGTAAGACAATTGCTGGCGGAAACTACGGATTTGATCTCCCAAGACCCCGATCTTAAAAGTGCGGTGCGCTACGGTTTGGTGGAATTTAAGGATGGCATAAAAGGCCATACTCCATCAAGAGTGGTTAGTAATTTAACGGAAAATAAAGCAAGTTTAATGGAAGCATTTTCAATGATTAAATTTGATGATGATGGTGGGGATTGGCCGGAGGATGTTTTGGCTGGATTAAATACAGCGATCGATAAAATCAATTGGTCAAATAATTCGTCAAAGCATATTATTGTAATTTCATCCAGTTCTTTGCAGCTCGATGGAAAAGGAATGGGACTAAATGATTTGGGAACACAGGGAGTGGTTGGAAATCCATTCAACGGACCAAGAAGTTCCGATGAAAAGGCGGGTTTCAATTCCACAGGAAAGTCGATTGATCAAATTCTAAATTACGCAAGACCGCAGTCGGGATCAACCGTTGATAATGTGAGAAATGCGAAATATTTCCATTGTATTTTGGCAGGGAAAAAAATTACCGACGAAGAAAAAGCAGATTATGAAGCTAGAAAAGATGGCTTACAAAAAATTTACAATCTTGACCCAGATGAATTTAGTGATCTTTTAAGGATAGGGATTGAAAAATATGGCAAAATCTTCATTGGAAAACTAAAGAATTCTAATATTGTAAAAAAGGAGCTTCGTCATAGGGAAATTGCTGCCGGTCAGTTCGCTAAGATTTCTAAAAATACGGGGGTTTTTGATGGGGTGAACGAGGTTATGGAGCCTGATCCCAAGGACATCGAACGCGTTAAAAACAAAATAAAAACGCTTCTTTCAGGCAGTTTTGCCGACATCAAAAAAGTCCGGGCCGGACAGATGAAAGCCGGCGAGGTGGGAGCCAGTAATAATCAGCTTACCAGGTCGTACTACAAAATTGTAAACGCTGCGCTTGCGGAAAAATTCAAGGACCTGGACGCCATTCCCGGCTTTGCCTCCATTCGTGACGATACCGGCCGAGAAGTCGCTATCAAAAAGGTTCTCGTCGCCAAAGAAGAACTGGAACGCCTGAAAAGCACTTTTGATGAACTGTACACCACCTTCAAAGGCAAAACCGCCAAGGTGGACCGCCAGGATGTCGGCAAAATCCTCGAAGACCTGAAACAGGCCATAGTTAGCGCAAGCACCGGTCAACAGGTCAATGAAAAGACCAAACTGAGGGATATGATTGGCGATTTACCGCTTCGGACTGCGGCTATGGATACCACTGCCGCCGACATCGCCTTAATGCCTTCGGATACCTTCACTGATTGGTTGGATAAATTGCGCCAAGCCCGCACCCGGGTCCAGGACCTGCTGGATTCCAATAAGGATTGGTTGGCCTTATCCGACCAAGCCACCTACGACAAATACACCTTTTTAAGGTTAAATGAGCTGCCTTAATACGGAGTAAGAACAATGGCTGAAACAGGTTTGTATATCCAAAACCTACGAAACCCCCGAAACTTGCTCAGGAACATTTTGGAACGATTTTGACTTTGCCCGAATCCGTTCAAGCCTGGGAGTCAAAGGGAGTGATATGAGTAGCAATGCCAAACGCAAAAGGCGATTTCAAACTCAAAAGTCATTGGAGAACGCCCAAGTGTTGGATAGCCCCAAATCTTCAGCAAATGGTGCCATGGAAAATGGTGCTTTGGATCCTAAAGCTGCCATGGCCTCCAATGCTTTGTTTCCTCCCGTCCTTGAATTTGAAAATTTGATTCAAACACTTACTGATCCGGAACGGGGCGAGCAGTTCACGGTCCAGGTTAAGCAAAAAATTCGGATTGAATCCGGAGATTTTGTTGCCCTTGTCGGCCCCTCCGGCTGTGGCAAAACCACATTGCTGACCATATTGGGGTTGCTTCGGTCTCCCAGTCATCCGAAGGAGCTAGGCCATTTTCAGCTCACCAGTCGCGGGCAAAGTGGCGTTTGGGCCACCCATGACCTAAAAGCCATTTGGACCAAAAGACAATTGTCCAAAATTGAACAATTGCGACGAAGCAGTGTGGGATTCGCCCTGCAAACGGGGGAACTGTTACCTTCGCTAACCGTTCGGGAAAACATTGCCGCTCCCCTAAGGCTCAATGGCATGTATGGACAGGCTTGCTGGGACAGGGTCAATGAATTGCTGGATGCCTTTGGTTTGGCCCAGGATCGACAAGGTGAACCCAGTCGCCAAGCGTGGTCCAGGGTAAACAAGCTTTCCGGGGGAGAATACCAAAGGGTGGCCTTGGCCCGGGCCATTGCCCATAAACCCTCGTTGGTTTTTGTGGATGAACCGACTTCCGCGTTGAACCGGGAACTTGCCTGGGGGGCGTTGGAACAGTTCCGGCTTTTGCAATCCCAGCCCAATCATCATGGCGCCACCATCATGATCACCCATGATGAGGAATTGGCCCAATCCTTTTCCACCCAGATCATCCGGATGGCCCCGGTCAAAGGGAAATCGGAAGGTGAGGTCGTGGAAATTTGCCGAAATGTGCCCCATTGGATGAAGGGATTATCGGCATGAAAAGAATGCTTTACTACATTCAGTTGGGATATTTGGACTTGGTGCGGCTCTGGTCCTCCACCCAGCAGCAGGTAATCATTGTCACCGGAATCTGCCTGCCGATTTTGTTGCTGTTGGGATTGAAGCGCGGCCATGTCGCCGATTTGGAAAAAGATTTGGTAACGAGCCCCACAGGTAGGCAGGTGATCCTGTGGGCCGCTCAAAAAGGGGATCTCCTTTCTCCCGATTTGGTCAAAAAACTGGAAACGCAATTGCCAGATGTTGACATTATTGTTCCCGATACCCAAAGAGTGGTGAACCTGGCGACCAATGGTTCAGACAAGGTGAACCTGATGGCTGAGGGAGTGACCCTCTATTCCACCAAACCGGGTGACCCCCTATTGGCCCAATTGGGAATCGTGTGGCCCGAAACACCCGGTACTGCGTTGGTGCTTGGGGGCAAACTGGCTAGCTTTTTGGGAGTGAAAGAAGGGGATTCCCTGGAATTGCAGGTTTCCAGGGAACGAGGGGGCACCTCGGATCAGGCAAAAACCCAGGTAAAAGTCCTTAAAGTTGTCCCTCTTGGTGACAACGATTCCAGAATTGCCTATGCCGATGTGGCCCTGATTGACAAATTGGAACAGTATGTTCGTGGCCATCGGGTTCCTGAATGGAATTGGCCCGCGCTCAAAGCGGCGGCCCGGGATGGGTACCAGGGCTACATCCTGATCACGGAGGTAGGGGCTGACTTGAAGGCGGGTGATATTTCCCTTTTGAAAGACCGGGGATTTGTCTGGGACGAAGAGGATACTTCCACCGCCCGGATTTTTGGGCCACTTTTGAAACCGGATTCCAAAGGTAAACTGAAGTTTCGGTTTATTCACGGATTGAAAAAGGCGGATGGAAGCTATCCCGACTTGTACCTAAGCCCTTCTGAAATTTCGCAAAATACGGAAGCGGATGATGTGGCGATAGCATGGAATTTGCCCATGGACCAAATCCACGACAAGGTCCAAAGGAAAGTCATGGGTTTAACATTGCCCAAAAGAAATTGGTTCCGGTCCTATTTTCAGGATCCCTTATTGGCCTTTCATTATGAAGACATTGGCATGGTCTACAGATCCAGGCAGGATATGGTCGCCCCTTTGCAAATGCATCTGGCTCAAAACCAGGGGGAAGCCAAACTCACATTGGCCCCTTTGGCCCCCGAAAGAACCGGTCCCGCCCCCAAGCCCGTTACAGAGTCGCTGGTTCTTGTACCCGTGAATGTCTTTTCTTGGATTCGATCCCACGCGGCGGGCAAAGTGGATTTTGATGAAAGCCTGCAACTTTTTGTGCCAAAGCCGGAAGAACCGATGTACGATAAAGCGAGGTTGTATGGAGCCTCGATCTATTCGGTCCCAAAAACGGTCGAAGTTTTACAATCGATGGGCTATGCCGTTCAATCGGAGACCTCCCGAATTATGGAGATCAAAAGCCAGGACGGAAGTTTGCAGCTTTTGGTGATCATTGTGGCCTCCGGGGTATTTCTTTTTGGTGTGGTCACCGTGGTCAGTGTCCTTAAGGATTCCACGGACCGGAAACGGGCAACGATTGGGATCATGAGGGTAATGGGAGTTTCCCGGGTGGGGATCTTTTTGATGATTTTTGCCCGTGCTGCTACCATTGGTGTTATGGCCGCCCTTTTGAGTGTTGGGTTTGGCTTTACCATGGCTTGGGCCCTGGGTTTGTCCCCGGAAACGCACAGCTATTTGGAATGGAAACCGCAGGTTTCCATTCATTTGAATCCATTTGATTTTGGACTGATCGTGCTTGGAGCCATCTTATGGCCTACCGCAAAGGTTCTGCTACAATAAGCAGCTGACGACAGCTGCAAGTTTGGCAGGAGGTAAAGGGGCATGGATGGTTGTGGATATTCTACACCTGATGTGCGTGTTCGTGCAGTTATGGCGGTCCGGAACGGA
>SYLG01000076.1 GCA_005808665.1 Planctomycetia bacterium
CAGTCTCTCGCCAATCAGGATCAAACGCCTTGAAACAGAACCTGTAAAGAGGATTTGTAGTCCCGACTTTTGCAGCCTGATTTAACTTTTTTCCGGGAAAAACACGGTTTTCATGGTCCCAACTGCGTAACTTGGGTTAAACGGGTTTTGGAATCTTAGCCTGGATTGCGACTTTCTCATCCCATTATTGGGATGTGTCGGAGAGCGGGGAGTTTTTCCTGAAGGGTTCGATGCAAGACCTAAAGTATTCGCAGTTCTACCCCAAGTTATTCAGATCGAACCATGAAGCCCCGGGGTTTCCCTGGGAATATTCAAATCGACCTGCAAAAGTCGGGACTACAAATCGCCTCCAAGGCAGGTTGAAGATCTTCGGTCCAACAGACCTACCCCTTTTTGGGAAACCCATCGACCCTGCGATTCACCCTACCACCCGGTCTATCTCACTCGTTCCAGGATGCTGACATAGTTGGCAACGGCGGCACCGCCCATGTTAAAAACGCCCGCAAGGCTGGCTCCGGGAATCTGCATCCCACCGGCCTCACCCATGAGTTGCAAACAGGCCATGACATGGAGTGACACTCCGGTAGCACCGATGGGGTGACCCTTGGCTTTGAGACCACCTGAGGGGTTTATGGGAAGTTTTCCCTCTTTTTGAGCCCAACCTTCCCGGACAACACGGTGCCCTTCTCCACGGGGCACCATGCCCATAGCCTCGTATTCGAGAAGTTCCGCCATCGTGAAACAGTCGTGGGTTTCCACAAGGTTGAGGTCATCCAGGGAAATGCCCGCAATTTTCCTGGCCTGCTCCCAGGCCTTGGCCGCTCCGGCAAATAAAAGCGGGTCGCGACGGCCCAACGAAAGGGTATCCTGGACATGGACACGCGAGCGAAACCGCACCGCCCGCGACAGATTTCGGGCCGTATCCTGATCCGCCAAAACCAACGCCGCCGCACCGTCCGAAATTAGTGAACAGTCGGTTCGGCGCAATGGACCCGCCACCAGCGGGTTTTTCTCGGAGATGGTATTGCAAAAATCAAACCCCAGGTCTTTTCTCACATGGGCGTACGGATTGTCGACCCCGTTTTTATGATTCTTGGCGGCAATCCAGGCTAGCTCTTCGCTTTTGTCACCATAGCGGGCAAAGTATTGATGGGTGATCGATCCGAATACACCTGCAAAGGAAGCCAGGTCGGCCGCCTCTTTGAGGTAGCTTGCACAAAGGAGTGCCCCTCCCACTTGGGCCGAAGAGAGGCCGGTCATTTTTTCCGCGCCGATAACAAGAGCAATCCGACCTTGACCCGCTTCGATATAGTTCAAGGCCGCATGGATCGCCGCAGAGCCGGAAGCACAGGCATTTTCATGGCGTGTGGCGGGGGTATGGGTCAAAGCCGGGTCCACCAGGGATACAAGCGATGCTTGAAAATCCTGCCTGGATAACCCATGATTCATCACGCCAACATGGATGCTATCCACATCAGAGGGCCCAAGCCCGGCATGTTTCAAGGCTTCGAGCGAAACCCGGCCCATGAGGGCTTCGGAATCAGGATCGGGCAATTTGCCAAAAGGGATGTGCGACCATCCCACAATCATCGCCTGTAAAGGCATGGGTCCCTCTCCCTTCCAAGCAATCCCATCCAGGAATTGTATGTACAGGCACGGGGTAGCACTCCGCGGAATCGGTCGGTAAAGGCCCCGGTTTCCCTGATTTTCATCCCAACCTTGGCCTGAAATCCCGGTTGGAACAGCTACACTAAAGGATTGACACCTGCTTTTTCCATCGCCTTTTTGTCTGGCCAGGTTGGCCAGGAAGCGAGAAAAACCATCGGAGACAAAACCATGCCATTCGAACTGGCCCCATTGCCCTATCCTGCTGACTCGCTGGAAGCAGCCATTGATAAAACCACTATGGAGATCCATCATGGCCGCCATCATAAGGCCTATGTGGACAATTTGAACGCCGCACTTGTCGGCCATGACCAACTGTTAGCCTTGCCGATTGAAAAACTCATTGCCCAGATAAAGGATGTCCCCGAGGCCATTCGCCAAAAGGTCATTAATAATGGCGGCGGTCATGCCAATCACACCTTCTTTTGGAACAGCATGTGCCCCAAGGGAGGGGGCGAGCCCGAGGGCAAATTGGCCGACGCCATCAACAGCACTTTTGGAAGCGTCGCAAACCTCAAGGCCAAAATCAAGGAAGCCGCATTGGGCCGCTTCGGATCTGGCTGGGCGTGGCTCGTCCTGGATCAAGGCAAGCTGGAAATCACCAGTACGGCAAATCAGGATTCACCCCTCATGCAGGGCAAGACTCCGATCCTGGGTGTCGATGTCTGGGAACATGCCTATTACCTTCGGTATCAAAACAAACGGGCAGACTATGTTGAGGCATGGTGGAATGTCGTGAACTGGAAAGCCATTGGCGAGCGATTGGGGTGAGCAGGCCGGTCCATGCGGACTGGAAATGGGAGTTAAGGCGAGGGGCGACTCTAGCCGGTCCTTTCAAACGAGGAATAAACTCCCGATTCACAAGGAAACTATCGAAGGGCCGTGGGCGGGCAGCCAACGGCCCTTCGTGTTTTAGCTTTTCCTCAAGCCGCTGCTGCCTAAATTGCGTTCGGTTTTGATGTGGGCAGGGAGTTCCACGACAAAGGACGCCCCCGGACCAGAAACCTCTTCGAACCGAATTTGGCCATGATGGATTTTGGCAAGCGATTGCGCCAAAGCCAAGCCAAGCCCCGAGCCTCCGGTTTTTCGGGACCTCCCCTTTTCCGCCCGGAAAAACCGCTGAAACACCTGACCTCGAAGCGTTTCAGGAATCCCCTTGCCAAAATCCCGAATGCGCACCACCTGGGTGGACCGGTCCTGAAATGCTCGAACCTCCACACAATTGGATTGACCCTGGTACGCATTCATGCCATGCCGCAGGGCGTTCGAAAGCAAATTGGTAAAGATTCGATCCAATAGGAGAATGTCTCCCCAAACCACCAACGGTTCTTTCGGAGCGACCCAATCCATGGTAACACCCCGGGCCATGATCTCGTTGGCCAATCTCTCCAGCGATTGGTGGACAATCATCCGCAGGTCCACTTCGCGGAACTCTGCACTAATCCGATCCGACTCGGCACGGGACAAGAGCAATAGGGAATCCAGGATGGCCTGAAGGTGCTTTGACGAATCCTGGATCACCCTTAGTGCCTCACAAAGTTCCTCATTGCTGCGAGTCCGGTTCAGTGCCACTTCGGCCTTTAAAAGAAGCACTGCCAAGGGAGTTCGCAGTTCATGGGAAGCATCGCTGGTGAATTTTGCCTGCTGGTTGTAGGCGACTTCCAACTTGTCCCAGGACTGGTTGAGGGCTTGGCCTAATTCAAAAAGCTGGGGTGGAAGGTCTTCCAGAGAAATACGGTTTCGGCGCTGGTCAAATTCCACATCTTTGGCCACATCGGCCATATGATGAAGTCGTTGAACCAGCCGGTTGGTCACTTTCCACCATACGATCAGGATCAAAACAATGATAAGAAGGATCATCAAGGCACTTATGCCCAGAGCGATTGGCCACTCCGTGGGGAAAACCTCACGCAGCCAAAGGCCCCCCAAAGCAAGGGAAACGAGAATTACCCCAGCCACCAGAAAAACGACCGACTTTGCGCCCGGAAGGCCTATGTGTTTCATGACCCATCGTCACAGATTTGGAAACCGATGCCTCTGCTTGTTTGAATCGTTTCAGGGTCAAATTTCCTGCGGAGATTATAAATATGAACATCCAGCGAATTGGAAGTCAGCTCTCCCTCCTGGTCGGATAGCTTTTCAAGCAATTCTTCCCGGGTCACCACCCGTCCACGATTCATCGCCAATAATTCCATAATTTCAAATTCCCTTTTGGTGAGGGGGACATCCTCACCATCCCTGGTAGCCTTGCGATCTCCCAGGTTGAGCCGGATGGATCCACAAGTTAGTTCCTGAGAAGGAACATTCGTCATTCCCATCCGCCTGGCGACACAACGGATCCGGGCCAAAAGCTCCTTGGCACTAAAAGGTTTGGTAATGTAGTCATCCGCACCAAGGTCAAGCCCCTTGATTCGATCATCAAGGGCGTCCATGGCAGAGACTACTATTACTGGGATATTGGTGTCCTGCTTCAGGTGGCGAATGACTTCAAATCCGCTACCCCCAGGCAACATCAGGTCCAATAAAACAAGGTCCGTTCCTTTCGGAATCATTCTTTTGATCGGATAGGTGATGTCCTGGGACATCGTGGGACAATACCCCTCCTCGGCAAGGGCAAGGGCCATCGTTTCCCGCAATTGGTCCTCGTCTTCGACGATATGGATGTTAAGGGTTTTCATGAGTTTCCCGGGGTTAGGTGGGCGTTGCCCCAAATGGTCCCAACGGCTCTGGATTACCGCCTAAGATAAGTTATCTCAAAGTATTCAAGCAATCGTCAAGGGACAAATCCCGCCTTCATGGAGTGTTAATGCAACTGGGCACCTTTTCATCCCATTGGGACCCCCTTTTCGATTCGAAAAGCCATTTGGGCCCTTTTTTTGGAAATTTTTGGTTGGGAGGAGGGAATACTCCTTGAATAGAGAATGGCTCCCATCCCTAAGGATTTCTTAATGGGCCCCCAATCCATGCAAAATCGGGATAAAGCACGCAAAGAAAAATACCGCCAGCAAAAACACCGGGAGACCATTGAAAGGCTTTACCCGGAAATCGTCATCGAAAACCGTGGAATTGCCAAAGGAGACCTGGCCGGTCTCATCGAAGCCCAGTTCACCCGATATGCCATTCACGAAGGAAGAAAAGCCCCTCCCGGATGGGACCTTTGCCGGGAATTTCTCAAAGACCTGGTCAAAGGAGAGATCGCAACCGATTCCCGAAGCGTCTCCCATTGTTGTACCCTCATTGGCGATTTTCTTCTGGCAACCCTTGGAGAAGAAACGGTAGCCAACTTTCTGCCTGCGGAAGGCTTTCGAATCTGTGTTTCCCAAACCCGAAAACTGTTTGTCGTCATTCAAAAGCTACTGGGTGTAAAGGATGCCCATGGATCCTATTTATGGTCCAGTTTTACCCGCAGGAAAATAGGTGTTGATGGCAATGAAATGGACATCTATTTCACCGACCATGCCTTGCAAAGGGTGGTCCAGCGGTTTCTCGGACAAAAGCTCGATTCTTACCATAAAATAGAGGCCTTGTATCTTTTGTTGCATTTTGCCCCGGCTACAGTGGAACGCTTCCAAGGGCAGCTTTTTTTGTCCCTGTTTGCCCCTTGTGACTGGTTTCACAAGGGCCATGCCAAACAATGGGAAGGTGGCGGATTGGACTTTTCTTCCCTGAATTATCCGAACCTGTTACCCCAAACGGTCCCGAAAGAAACGAAAAGGCACACCGATGCCAGGCCATTGGTGTTGATGGTCAGGGCCCTGCGGTTTCCGGCCGAAATATCGGGTTCAAGGATTATCCTGAAAACTGCCCTGCTTCCCGGTCAGGACAGCACTCCCGAGATGAAATTGCGTGATTACCCAACCCCCCTTTCGGAAACCGAACGACTCCTGTTTCGCGAATTGGACAAGGTATTTCCTGATCCCACTTCCGCCGAATATGGTCGCCTGCTTTTGCTTATGCACCAAAGCGGGCATCCCCAATTCACCAAAACCAGGATGGATCTTCCCAACATTTATTGGGTTGAGGGGGAATTCGACCTTTTTGATAGGGTTTGTGCTTAGTCTTTCCCTCCATGAAAAAGGGATCCGTTATCGTGTCCGGTTCCAGGCAAGGGCAATGGGAGCCCCCGCAAAGGGAAAAACAGTCAGGGATAAAAGCCCCAGAATCAGGATGAAAAAGTGAAGTCCGCCAGGCATCCGGTCAGAATATTGCCACCCGGCCAGGGACATTATCAGGGCAAGAAACCCGGCTGCCAACAGTGCCTGACTGGCTGACAAAACCTTTCGTTTCAAGGCCACCCCCCAAGCGATCAGGGTGATGGCAAACAGAGCCACTCCAAAGAGACTAACCACCGAGAAGAAAAAGATTTCTGACACCCATTTTGGTGCCATATTGCTTACGGTAACCATAACAATCAACCAACCACAATAAAGTGCCAGCGGAAGGGTAATGCTTGTTGACCTCCCGGTAAGGGCCAGGCAGAGCGTAGCGGACATGGTTGCCCAGGCGGATAAAATCACACCAGGAAAATACCACCAGGAAAATTCCACATCCGGATGGTGGGTGGCATGGTCTGGAGCAAAAACCAGGGCCAACGACAGGAGAAATAGCCAGGGAATTACCGCCAATAGTATGGATTTCATGGCGGTTTTAAGCAGGATGGAACTTAGCGAGGCTGTTTGAATCGGTTTAGTCGCAAGGAATTGGTTGATTCCCAGGGAAGAATCTGTGGTTCCCATATGCCCCAGGAGTAATCCGGTAATCAGGCAAAGGACAGAAAAAAACCACCCTTGAATCAACAGTGTGTAGACAAGGTCAGCCGCCTTGCGGGAGGAACAACCCCAGATAAAAACCGTTATAAAAAGCACCATTGTCACCGCTATTGGGAGAAACCATCCTTTTTTCGTCCATTCGGCCCATTCCTGGGCATGAATGGGAGAGGTTAATGCGGTACGGCGTTTTCCGAACAGGGCATTAAAAAATTTGGCCAAATATTCAAAAAGCGAACTTTCCCATTGCAGGCCATGGCGTTGGCGATTGATTCCCCAAATCCCAATGCGGTAGGCCAAGGCCAAGGCCAAAGCCATGACGAGGACCTCAAAAAGAGTAAGGGTTTCCCAATAGCTATTGGGTTGGGCAAAAACCGGTCCATGGCGGCTTTTTAACCAAAATCCTTCGAGGATCATGGGCCCCACCAGGGCGGGAACCATCCAAAGCGATTGGTAAAACAGGATCAGGCCAGCCTGAAAGGTGGCAAAGATTACAGAAAAACAAAGGGCAAGGCCCAACCATGGCCAGGGTAGGTCAAAAAGCAGGTTGAGGATCCAACCCGATAGCACCGTTTGACAGACGACTAATAGGGTAGCCGGGACCATCTGAACCAAGCCAATAGAAAGATCTGAAATGGGTAAAGAATAAAGGCGACTGGGTGATCCCATGGCATGGAGAACTGCGGAGCCGAATACCATGCCCATTATCTCGGCAAAAATAAAATAAATGATGATCATGTCCGGGTCATTGCCAGCAAGGATTCCGCGTGCCTTGAAAACACCCAGCAGCATTACCGGGAGGGAAAAGGCCCCAACGAAACCCAGGAGGAGGGGAAGCCAGCCCCTTCGGGCAATGTCGCCCATTACGGCACGAATGATTTTAACAGTCAGGGGGTTGCTCATGAGCCTGTTTCCCCAGCTGAGGATTTTGCCGTAATTCGGGCCACAAAAATATCTTCGAGGCTTAATGGCTCAATGGATTGAATCAGGGCGCCCATCGCCTTTGTGACTTCGTGGATTGCCTCTGTGGAAGCAGCAGTGACCACGGACCAATCCCGGCCAAATCCCTCCGCCAGAAGCCAAATGCCATTGGCGGGAAACCTGTCCACCTCGGCCGGTAGGCGATATTGCACCCGTTTGTGGTCTAACAAGACTTTTTCCATGGGGGAAGAAAGCTGGATCCTCCCCTGGTGCAAAATCGCAATGTGATCGGCAACCCGTTCGACCTCGTCGAGCAAATGCGAGGAAAACAACACGGTGCGTCCCTCGTCGGCAATCGTGCGGATGATTGCGCCTAAAATATCGCGGCGAACGACGGGGTCCAGACCGGAGGAGGGTTCGTCCAGGATAAGGAAATCTGGCCGATGGGCCAGGGCGAGGAGCAGGCCGGTACGGGCCCTTTGTCCCCGGGAGAGGGAATGGATGTTCGCCATGGGATCCAAGTCAAAATCCGAGCGCAACCTTTCTGCGTAGACTGGATCCCAGTTTGGATAAAAAGCACTGGTGTAGGAAATGATCTGGTGAATGCGCATCCAGTCGGATAGTTCCCGGTTTTCTGACAAATAACCGATTCGACCCAATGTCCCAACCGGATCTGCCACCGGGTCGAGACCAAAAACGCGGACCGACCCGGATTGGGCCTTGAGTAAGCCAAGAGTATGTTTTATCAAGGTGGTTTTTCCGGCACCGTTGCCTCCAATGAGGCCAAAAACCCCACCCTTTGGCACGGTTAAGGAAACACCATCAAGGGCGGTTGTCTCGCCAAATTGTCTGCGCAGGGATTGGATTTCCAAGATGTTTTCGGTCATGATCCATGTTCTCCGGTGCTTTTCGAAGGGTAGGTTTTAGCCCGTTGACAAACCAATTCCTCCAGATCTTTGATGGGAATCCGCATCTGGTGACACTCCGCCAAAAGGGCGTCGATCCGATCCATCAGGAGGCGCATTTTTTCCCGCCGGGCCAAGGGGGAAGGTCCGTCCGTAACAAAGGTTCCTGCGGTGCGTCGTTTTTCGACAAAGCCTGCGGCTTCCAACTCGCGGTAGGCCCTTGCCACAGTGTTGGGGTTCACCAACAATTGCTCGGCCAGAATACGAATGGAGGGGAGTTCGCCTCCTGGCTCCAGCAAGCCTGAGGCAATCAGGTTTTTGAACTGCCGGACGATTTGCTGGTAAAGCGGAATGCCATCCTGGGTGCTGATGTGAATGTGCACCTTTTTGCCTCCCCGGATTTGGTCAGGAGAACGAAAACGATCCCCGCACCAGTATGTTGTATTAATGCAATGATACAAAGAGGAATGGCCTTTGTCCAGTCGAACCCTGGTTACGCAGTTCGGACCCTGAAAACCTGGTGTTCACGGAAAAATCCAATCCCGCCTGCCAAAGTCGGGCCTACAAAATCCCTTTTTAGGATTCAGGGTCACACCTTAGCCCCGATTTCCCTTTGGCTTTCAGTCGGTCAAATCTGGGGAGTTGGATTGGAACCAGCCAGAGTGCCAGCGAACCATTTCAAACGCCCAGGTTCAAATCGCACAAATAGCGGCCAATATCAAGTACTTTGGTCGGGACTAATGGCCGTTTTGAACTCGATATACTCCCAATTTCCGGGAAAGGCCACACTCCGTCAGCAAAAATAGACTAAAAAACATATAAAGTCACTCCCGATGCGTGACTTGGGATAAAAAGTGCCGACCTCAAAAAAGCAAGCACCCAAGAGGTTAAGGGTGCTTGCCTACCATTCTGCCCTTTCGGGGATGCCTAAACAGGATTCTTCCATGGGCCCCGGTAAGGCCGGCTTAACATTGCTTCGGCCTCTTTGTCCCCGGGGATGGTTTCCTTAACCGGATCCCATTGAATCGGCCGCTTAACCCGGGAGGCAATATTCCCAAGGTGGCAAATCGTGGCACTTCGGTGGCCAATCTCGGCATCCGCAGCGGGGAGTTTTCCCGATTTGATGCAATCCAGCCAATTTTTGTGGTGGTCCAAACTGGCATCGGCTTTGAGGGCCTCCTTGGGAACCTCACCAAGGAGAGCTTTGTCCGAGGCATTTAGAACCCCTCGCGAAACATAGATCCACCCTTTTTCGCCAATGAATTTTGTCCCACCCTTGATGGAATTGTCGCCTTGGCCGAGGACTAAATGGATCCCACCCGGGTAGAGATAATCGACCTTGGAGGACATCGGCACTTCAAACCAGTTGTCCGGGTGATAAGTGACCGTTCCTGAAATGGAAACCGGGCCGGAGTTGTCCATCCCAAGGCCCCACTGGGCAATATCCAGATGATGGGCGCCGAAATTGGTCATTTGGCCGCCGGAATAGTCCCAGAAGAAGCGGAAATTGTAATGCACCCGCTTGGTATTGAATGGTCGTTTGGGAGCCGGGCCTAGCCATAGATCATAATCCAACTCGGCCGGAGCAGAAGAGTCAGCTACCGGGGGACCGGCAAAATTCACATTGGGAATGCCCACTTCAACTTTGCTCAGCTTGCCAAGGACTCCCTTGCGTGT
The DNA here is from genome assembly GCA_005808665.1 of Planctomycetia bacterium. Taxonomy (GTDB): domain Bacteria; phylum Planctomycetota; class Planctomycetia; order Gemmatales; family Gemmataceae; genus SYLG01. The sequence goes on from SYLG01000076.1 coordinate 9,935, forward strand.
CAGCTGACAGGCGAGCTCAAAATTCTTGCCGGACCGTTGTTGGCTTCCGGTTTGGACGATCCGTTTGTGTTTGCGGGCTGCATTGACAATAGCACGCCCTTCTTTAACCGTTAGGGTCAGTGGTTTCTCGCAATAGACATGCTTGCCCGCCTCGCAGGCATCGACGACGATGCGGGCGTGCCAATGGTCAGGGGTGGAAACCATTACCGCATCAATGTCCTTGTTGTCGAGGATACGGCGATAATCTCCCACGGTGATGGGAGCCCTACCATTGGCTTTTTGGACCCGGTCCGCCGCGGTCCCCAAGCGTTTGCGGTCGACATCGCAGACGGCAATAATGTTTTTGAGTTGGTGGCCCATGTTGGAGGCGCCCTGACCGCCTGTGCCAATGGCAGCAATCCGGATCGCCTCGGAGGGAGACTGATAGGCCCGGGTAGCAAGGGGTTTCAAACCACAAAGCGCCAAGGGCAGCCCATAGGTGATGTTTGCCCCAAGCCACTGACGGCGGTTGAACGAAAAGCGATTCATGGAAGTGTTGGGCCCCAAGGTGAACCACATTCAAGGGTTACCAGTGCTATTTTGCACCATCGAGGTACTATTTGCCAAGGGCATATTGCCACGAAAACGAGCTTGGGGGTTCCCCAAGCTCGTGCCTGGCATGCATGAAAGAAGGTCTTGGCCCTAACTGGCTGGAGACCAAATGCGAAATTAGACGGTCTTCAGGTATTCTGCGATAATGTTCTCATCAGCAAGCTGTTTTCCGGTGAGGCCCACTTCCTGGGATAACCAGCTGATGACAGTCGGTGTCCTTTGTCCTGCCTTCAGGGCGGTCACCAATCGGTTGTGGCGACGGGAGCGTTCCTTGATTTTGACTTTGCCGTTGCAAACACGCGATACTTTTTGATCGAAAATGGTCAGGTCGCGGGTGGTTTTGCGATGTCCCATGGTAACCTCAAATAGGGGATTTATGCCCCAAAACTTCCTGGATCGGTAAGAAGGCAATTATATCCCAAGATCCATGACTTTCCTAGGGAGAAGCGTCGTAATGAGTCAAAATTGGAGGGTCCGACGGGCGGTTTGGGAGGATACCCCAGCCATTTCCCGCCAAAACGCCGCAATGGCTCTGGAAACCGAGGGCAAAATACTCGATCCTTCCCTCCTTCACGCAGGGGTTCAGGGCGCCTTGGAGCGACCCAACCATGTCCGCTATTGGGTGGCAATTGCCGAAAATCAGGTCATGGGCCAGGCCATGACGACGCCCGAATGGTCCGATTGGCGCAATGGCTGGATCTGGTGGCTTCAAAGCGTTTATGTCGAATCGGGATGGAGGGGCAAAGGGGTCTTTGCTTCTCTGGTCGATGCCATTTGCCTGGAGGCAAAAGTTTTTGCTACTGAAGAGGGCGTTTCGGTCGTCGGGCTGAGGCTCTATGTTGAAAACGAAAATCATACCGCCCAGGCTGTTTACCATCGCTTGGGCTTTGAAAACGCCTGCTATCAGGTCATGGAAATGCCCTCCCCGGAAATGAAGAAAAGGACTTTTCAAAGGGCAATGGAATAGGGGCCTTCCTCAAGGGTCCAATCCGTAGACTGAACCTTTTGGCAACGATGCCGAAATGCATTGCCGTGGTTGAGGGTGGGAATGAGTGTTTTGCTTGGGGTCCAAGGGCTGACCAAGGCCTTTGGACCGAGACCTTTGTTTCGCGAATTGTCATTTGATCTCTCGGTTGGGGAACGGGTCGGGCTCATCGGACCAAATGGAGCAGGCAAGTCCACCCTGCTAAACATCCTTTCAGGCATAGACGAAGCCAACGAGGGAATTCGCTCTCTCAGGCGGTCCGCAAAACTTGGTTTCGTGGCTCAGGATGACAAGTTCGAGCAAGGGTTGTCGGTTCGCAATGTGGTTTTGTTGGAATTGGCCAAGGAGCCCATGGACGACCATGACCGTGAAACCCGGACCAACATAATCCTTGATCAGTTTGGCTTTGAAGATCCCCATCAAGCCTCCCATGAGCTATCAGGGGGCTGGCGAAAACGATTGAGCCTTGCCCGTGCGATTGTCTGTCAGCCGGACCTCCTCCTTTTGGATGAACCGACCAACCACCTCGACCTGCCCGGCATCCTTTGGTTAGAGCGACTCCTGCGATCGGCATCGTTTGCCTATCTGGTGGCAACGCATGACCGTGCTTTTTTGCGAGCCGTGGCCGATGATATCATGGAGATCAATCGAACCTATCCAACGGGGACCTTTCGGGTGGCCGAATCCTACGATGGGTTTGTCCAACGGCGAGAGGATTTTCTGGAAGGTCAGGCCCGACAACAAGAATCGGTTGCCAATCAGGTCCGCCGGGAAACGGAATGGCTTGGACGAAAAGCGGCGGCTCGAACCTGCAAGGCGTCTTCGCGGATAGAGGATGCGGCAAAGCGCCGCGATGAGCTTTCGGAACTCAAATACAGGAATGCGTCAACAGGTGCCGCCGGGATCGCTTTTGTCGGCACGGGTCGCCAATCCAGAAAACTCCTTACGGTGGTGGGACTTGGCAAACAGATGGGGGGCAAACCCCTCTTTTCGGGTTTGGACCTGATCCTGACCCCTGGAACCAAAATTGGACTGTTGGGAGCAAATGGGAGCGGCAAAAGCGTGCTTTTGCGAACTCTTGCAGGGGAGCATTTGCCCGATGCCGGGACCATCACCGAAGCCGATGGCCTTCGCAAGGTGATGTTTGAACAGGGCCGGGCCGCCTTGGATACGACCCAGACCCTCCGCAAGGCACTATGTCCCAATGGGGACATGGTGGTCCACAACAACCGGACGATTCATGTGGTTGCCTGGGCCAAGCAATTCCTCTTCCGCGAGGATCAACTGGACCTGCTGGTTGCCTCGCTTTCCGGGGGGGAACAGGCGCGTTTGCGGATGGCCCAAATGATGCTCCTTCCTGCCGACCTGCTCCTTCTCGACGAACCGACCAACGACTTGGACATTCCGGCCCTTGAGGTGCTGGAAGAAACCCTTCTTGAGTTCCCCGGAGCACTTTGCATAGTCAGTCATGATCGGGAGTTACTCGATCGAATTTGTACCGAAATCATCGGTCTGGATGGACTGGGTACCGCCGGGAGATATGCTTCCGTTGGTCAATGGCTAGCGGCCTATGAACGCTCCCAACAGGAGGCCGCCAAGGTTCGAAATAGTAACGCCAAAGCCGCCTCTTCTTCGACCAAACCGGTTGCCCCCAAGTCCAGAAAAAAGCTCACCTACAAGGAACAGCAAGAACTGGAAACGATTGAGGGGTCACTTTTGGCCGCAGAAGAATCCGTCACGGACCGATTGGCCGAGGTGGAACGCAGCGGCACCCTGGGGCATGTTGTGTTGATGAATGCCTGCCGTTTGCTTGAGGAGGCCCAAAAGGAAGTTGAGCGCCTTTATGGTCGCTGGCAAGAGCTTGAAGCCAAACGCGATGGTTAGGTCTTAAGGGCTTAGGAGCTGCACGAAAGCATGGAACATCCGGCCCGGTGCCTGGCCCAATCAGGCCGTTTTTGGGCGAATCGTTCCCGGCCTGCCTGCTCATCATAAGGAAGCCTTAATACCTCCAACAACTCTCGAATAAGGGAAAAATCACCCTGTTCAGCAAGGTCGATCGCCTCCTGGGCAAGATAATTTCGTAGCACGAATTTCGGATTGACGGCATTCATCCTTTCCCTGCGAATCCCATCTGGCAACCCATCCCCCTTGAGCCTTGCCTGGTAACGGAAAACCCAATCGGCCCACTTGGTCAACAGCTCGCCTTTCAGCTCATCGATTGAGTAAAATGCCTCACCAATCAATTCCTTTATCCCGGCAGGCGTCGTTTCGGTTTGGGTGTCAAGCCTTGCCAACGCACGAAAGAACAAGGTCATGTCGGTCTCGGCCATGCCAAACAGGGAAAACAACTCCTCGGCCAAGGCGACATCGTTACTTTGGAAGGTGCTTATCCCCAATTTTTGTCCCAGCATGGTTTCCCGTCCGAGGGCATACGATGCCGAAAAGGCTTCGATCCCCTTTTGAAAAGGTTCAACCTCACCACCCAAAGGGATCAGGGCATTACCCAATTGGGCAAGGTTCCACAGGGCGATCCTGGGTTGGTTACCATAGCAATATCGCCTACCCGAAGCGTCCGTGGTGTTTGGGGTCCAGGACGGATTATAATCTTCGACCCAACCATAGGGGCCATAATCAATGGTTAGCCCGAGAATGGACATGTTGTCTGTATTCATGACGCCATGGACGAAACCAACCCGCATCCAATGAACAACCATGGTGGCTGTGCGTTCACAAATCTCGTGAAACCAGCGGGCAATCGTGGCAGGGGTTGGCTCTCCCAAGTGGGGAAAGTCGTTACAAATCGTAAATTCCACCAACTTTCCAAGCGTTTCGAGGTCATTGCGGGAAGAAAAGATCTCAAAATTGCCAAATCGAAGGAACGATTGGGCAACGCGACAAACCACGGCACCAGGCTCGGCTTGGGGGTTGCCATTGTAAAACATGTCTCGCATGACTTTATCGCCCGTCAGGCAAAGGCTGAGGGCCCGGGTTGTTGGCACACCAAGGTGGTGCATCGCCTCGCTGCATAAAAACTCCCTGACCGAAGAGCGCAACACGGCAAGTCCATCCGCCGTCCGCGAATACGGGGTCGGTCCCGCCCCTTTGAGCTGAAGGGTCCACCTCTGGCCCTCCGGGTTGACCAGCTCGCCAAGGTTTATCGCCCTCCCATCCCCCAATTGTCCCGCCCATTGGCCAAACTGATGTCCCCCATAACACATGGCAAAAGGGTCCATAACAGGGAGTACTTTGTTGCCGGCAAACACCTGGGCAAAATCCACTGAGGCCACCATTTCCCCCGTCATTCCCAATAATTCGGCAACTTCCCTGGAATGGACCACCAACCTGGGGCCCGGGACAGGCGTTGGCTTTACCCGGGAATAGCAGGATTTTTGCACCTGGCGGCGAGCATTTGCCGCCCATGGGTCGGCAGGCAAATCACGGGTGAAACGGTTGTCAAATTTCAGATGTTCGAGCGAACAAAAATGATCATCCTGGGACACGGACCAAAACCTTTCCAATGGAACTCAACCAGAAACCTTAAACGCCCTCTTTGGCCAATTCGGGAAAATGGTGGAGGAATTTGGCCACCTTGGGGGCGGCGGAAAAAAGGCAATAAGGCTGGTTGGGGTGTTGTCTGAAATAGCCTTGATGGTAGGCTTCGGCAGGAAAAAACCTGGGGAGGGGAGCTACCTCGGTAACCACCCGGCCAGGCCAGGTTTGAGACACCTCGCAACGATTTATGGCTTCCCGAATGGCAACCTCTTCCAAAGGATTGGCATAGTAGGCCACCGACCGATATTGGGTGCCCTTGTCCGCCCCCTGTTGGTTGAGAGTGGTTGGATTGTGGACCACGAAAAACACATCCAGTAATTGGTCAAGGGAAACCTCACCGGGATCGTAATCCAGGCAAAGCACCTCGGCATGGCCGGTACGGCCTGTGCAGACCTGTTCATAAGTAGGTAGATCGATTTTACCGCCCGCATAACCTGAAACGACTTTGGTCACACCCTGAATTTGCTCAAAGACCGCTTCAATGCACCAAAAACACCCCCCCCCAAGGACGATGCACTTCATGGAGTTAACCGGATGGGGGGATGCATTGGGATCATTTTTGTTCCGGAGCCTTGGACAGGCTTCGACCGCGTATGAGTTCCAAACCGGAAACACGCCAGGATTCGGGCTTGGTCGGATCGGAATTCGGGACCGCCCGCAAAGTCAATTTGCCGTTGATCACGGTTCGGGGGATAAAACCAAGCATGCAATCGGTGGTAAATTCCAGTTGCCCCTCTTTTTCGCGTAAAAAGGGAAGCGCAAATTCGGTGGTTGCCGAAAACCATGTTGGAATATAGGGATAATACCCTGATCCTACGGTGAAAGCCCTATTGACCTCGGCTACAAATCCAGCCCTAAGGTTGGCATCACTGTAGAACGATTTTCCAATGGGGCTAAGGAACCGGCCAGGCTTGCCATCTGCCGGGCCGAAGAAGGCATCCCTCTTTTGATTGTAGCTGGCATTCTGGGCCTCGTTGTCCGATTTAGTGACCCCAATCCCTGCAATACTTGACAGAAATGCCTTGTCAAAATCAGGATCTGCCGAGGGAGATCCCAATTTCATCCTGGTCATCTGATTTTGAAAGGCTTCAATTGCCTTGATTGCCGCCTTGGATTGGTCGACGAACTTTTCCCCCTTTGGATGCAGGGTACGCTCGCCGTTCTGCACACTCTTTGGAATCACATACCATTCACGCCCCTTGCCGGTGGTGGCGGAATGCACGCGCAAATTGAGCCGAAGGTCCATGGCCTCGGTTTTGACCTCATAAAGCATGGCGACAATATAGCCGCCTTCGACAAAATCGGGAAATCCGGCATGGATCATCCGGAAGGTGGCTTTATCGCCAAACAGGGTCATCAAGCGATAGTGCATTTCCATCTGGTATTGGGTAAAGGCCCCTACCTGGGTTGGCTCCTGGGTGGTGTTGTAAGTAACTTCGAGGATCGGTCTCAGTCGTTCGATGTCTCTGGTTGAGGGCCTTTCCGCGGGCTTGACCATGTAGAGAAAACTGGGTTCCGGTTGTCCTTTCATGACCGTTTCAAAATATTGATTGGCAAAATCCTCGGCTTGTTTACGCACCGCAAGGTTGTTGGCCATGAAGTAGGTGACATAGACAAGGCCGGTCATGAAAGCGGCATTGATTCCAATCCAGGCAAAGCCCCTACCTGTAAGGGAGCCCGCTGAGTCGCGGATCTGGGCCAAGGCGATCCAGCCGGCCAATATCGCAACCATCGGGAAAACCGCTGCCCAAAAGGGCAACAAAAACGGCGTTGTCCCAAGAAACGCCGTCAGGCTTCCCAGAATGACCACGAATCCAAACACCGAGCCCACCACCATGGCCACCACACTGAGAATGCTCAGTGCCTGGTAGGTGGATTCTGTTCCCTGGCCTTCAAAACGGGGGGATGGTGATGGTACGCTCTCGGCCATGGCTCACTCCGTGGAATACCCAAGCACATTCAACGCAAAGGGAAAATAACAATCGGGTATAGCCCTTTTTCAAACATCGCCAGAAACATCACCCAACATTGCCTGACGGGCTTGTTCCGTAGCCGAGACATTGCTCCTTGCCACAGCTCCCGAATTATCGAGATAGATCTTGTCCTGAAGGATCTCCTGGATGACGATGGCCATTTTGTCATGAGTCCTAAGATCGACCAAGGGCTTGGCTCCGGGCCGGTTGAGTTCAACCATTCGTTTTTGGATCAGCGTGGACAGTTTGAACTGTCCACCAACCTTGTTTACTATCGTCTCTTCCTTCAGTTCATCATGCATGGGATGCCCCTCAACGAGACACGCTTTCCCGTTCAAGCAACTCCCTAAGGTGGTTGCCCAAAAGGGTCACGGTCTGATCCAAATTCTCGTTCACCACACTGAAATCATACGAGTTTGCCATGGGAATTTCCCCCTGCGCCGTCTTGAGACGACGCTGGAGAGACTCCTCGGACTCGCTTTGCCGCTTGTGGATCCGCTCCACAAGGGCTTCTTCACTTGGAGGAAGCAGGAAAATCGAATGGGTTTTAGGCAAGCGCTTTCGCACTTGCATTGCACCCTTAACATCGATCACCAACAACACCCCATAGCCCCCCTGGGCTGCCTCGCACAAGGAACTCCACCGGGTTCCATAGCGCTTTCCATGGACCATGGCTGACTCCAGAAACCCGCCCGCGGCCAACGCCTGATCGAATTCCGGATCGCTAAAAAAATGATAATCCACACCGCAAACCTCATCCGGCCTCGGCAGGCGGGTTGTCGTGGTTACTACCCGCCGAAGGGGCAAACCTAGGGCCAAAAGCCTTTGGCTTACTGTGGTTTTGCCCACACCGCTTGGCCCGGAAAGGATTACCACTCGTCCCAAACCGTCAGGGGCTATCCACTCACTCGACATTGAGCACCAGTTCCCGAATCCGTTCCATCGTCGCCTTGATCTCCACCACGGTTCGGCTAATCTCCACATCCGGCGATTTGGAGCCCATGGTATTTGCCTCGCGCCCCATCTCCTGAATAAGGAACTCGAGCTTTCTTCCCATTCCTTCCGCCGGCGACCTAGCCGCCATCATCGAATCAAACTGTTCCAGGTGACTTTCCAGACGAACGATTTCCTCACTGATGTCTACCCGATCGGCTAAAAGGGCAATTTCCCTTGCCAAATGCGATGTATCCACATGAACCGGAGGCTCGTGAAGGGCAAGAAGTTGGCTCACCCGCTCGCGCAACCTCTCCTGTTGCTGAACCAGGCTCAATGGATTTCTGAGCCGAACCTGGGCCAAAAAGCCACGAACCTGGCCCGACATGGCCAATAGCTCCAAAGCCATGTTGGCGCCCTCACATTGGCGCATCTGGCCCAGTTGGTTTATCGCCTGATCCAACACCGGGCGGATGTTGGCCCAGTCTTCGTTTCTATCCCGGCTTACTGAACCCCGACCCATTTGATCGGAAACCACTCCAGGCAAAGCCAGGAGGCCAGAAACGATTGAACCGAGGCTGGAATCCGGAATGGGACCACCCAAAACCTCGGAAACCTGACCCAAATATGCGCTTAACGCCACCTTGTTGATTTGGTAAACATCGGCTCGGCTGGGGCGAACGCTCTCCAAGGAAACTTGAACTGTACCACGATGAAGGGCGGAACGGACTATCCGCTCCACCTCTGCCTCAAAACACTGAAGACCATCTTCGGCACGCAGGCTTACTTTAAGGTGGCGGTTGTTGACCGAACGGATTTCAACCCGGATTTGCCAACCATGGATTACGGTGGACGACTCACCAAAACCGGTCATGCTTCGCAGCACAGGTGCAACTCCGAAGTCAGAAAACCGGGGAATTACTTGGCTTCAGGAACCGGGAGGCCTTCCGGAGCGGGCAAACCCGGGCCGCCAAGGGGCAAACCGGTTTCGGGGGCCCCACCCTCAGTACTTTGCACCGGCTCAGGACCGGCAACCGGTATTTCCACAGAAAGAGGTGCCAGTTTGATCACCAGCATCAACATCAAAAACCAAACCAAGGCAACATATAAAGTGATTTTGGTGAACTCATCCCCCATGCGGCTTCCAAAGGCACTTTGGCCCCCGGCGCCCCCAAAGGCACCTGCCAACCCGCCACCTTTACCGCTTTGCAGCAAAATGATCAGGATAAGGAAGAGCCCAACGATCCAAAGGCCGAGGTTGAGCAGACCCACCAGCCAACCCGGGGGTGTCCAAGCCAAAAGCAACAAAGTGCCGGTCATGCCGATTCCGTATTCGTTCGAGTTGAGATCCAAACAACTATCCTACACCGATTTGTGGTTTGGGAAAAGCAAGGATGGAAAGAAGGGTGTTAAAATCACCCGGTTTCCTTTCCATAACCCCCATTTTAACAACAATCGCTCCGACAGCTGGAAAAATGGGGTTACCATTCCGGGTTAATGCCCTTGAAAAAAACCGGCTAATGGAATCAAATGGCGAGCCGCATCGCTTTTTCTTTTGTTTTGGCTTTGGGTGGGAAGGGATTGGTTTGGATTCTGTCCTGTTTGGACCCCTGGGCACACGCTTCAAATCCCGTTTGCCATCCCTTTACCCCAAGTTACGCAGTTGGGACCATGAAAACCCTGTTTTTCCCGGGTATCTTCAAAGCAGGCGTAAAAAATCGGGACTACCAATCCCCGTCTTGGGCTCTGGTTCAATTCGTTTGTTCCTGATTCCCAATGATCTTCAACCGCTCAAACCGCAGCAGTTGGTTTGAAACATTGCAAGAATCCTGTGAACACTTGCAAACGCCCCTGTTCAATTCGCACAAGGAGCGGGCAATTCAAGTAACTTGGGTCGGGAATATATGCCGTTTTAAACTCGATATACTCCAAATACCGGGAAAAACCACAATCCGTGGTCCGAAATTGGCCAAAAAATCGTAAAAAAGCACTTCAACCGAGTAACTTGGGTTAACCTAGTGCTTGGGTCAATGCGGTTGGGATATGTAATTGTCGCCGAACACTTGGAATACAATTATATGCTTATTGGGGTACGAAAACCCTTAATAAAGCGGTGACAGGCCAAGATAGAACTCGTGCTCCATCCTCCCTAAAAAATTCAAGTTCATGGATTTTATCACCTGAAACATGCAATAAAACATGAACAGTTCCCCCATCCCTATCTTCATATTCTCCTTCAACTGGAACTACATATTTGACATGGTTGAGTTTTGTTAAGGAATTGATTAAAAATTCTAAACTTCCATTTTCATCGATCGTTTTTGCCATCGCTGTCGCCATCTGTTCAAATATTTCGTCTCGTCCGGGAAACGGTTCGACAAGAAGGCTACTGATTACACGTTGTTCTTGCGGTTGAATTGCACGAAATAATTGGTTTTTCATGGTAGCCTTGAATTGGAAATATTTTGGGGGACTCGCATATAGGTTCCTATATGGAATGTACCGTCGTGCAAGGCATATGCACGATATTGAATCCATTTTCCTTCTATTTGAACCCATCCCCAATAACTACCCGAATATCGATTTGACAAAACAGAATTTTGAATTGCCTTCTCCACAGAAGATTGCGAAAGGCCACTTCCTTCTAAATGCCTTTCACCATGGCCAAATGTAATCTTTGAACCGTTGTTTGAATTCCCATTTTTCTCCATTCTCCTTGCATGTAGGATTCCAAACCCTCCGCCAACAACCATGCCCAGTTGTTTCGTTCCAACATTTGTAATGGTTGTTGCGATTGTGGGGGCAATTCTTAGTGCTCCTCCTCCATCAAGCACTAATACATTTCGTAGGATTGGAACTCTTATCTCCATTGCCAATGAAGAGGTACCTAACCCCGCAAGGGCAACACTGTGAACGGCTCCAAAAAGTTGCCCGGTTTGATATGTGGCACCTCCATGATAGATACCATCATTTATGCTAGCCCAATTCCGAAAATCATTGGAATAACCAAGCGTTAGAGAATCTGCCCACCCGGCACTAAAATTGGCTGATTCATCCAGAAGATCCCACTTGAACTGATTAACCTCCGGTTTTAACGATCCATTTAGCACCCCAGCTTTGATTTGTTCCAATTGGTTTTCAAGGCTTGGAGCCACAAAATGATTTCCAGGTCGGTTGGCGTATTGAGAGGCGTAATAGGATTGGTTTGCGGCCGATTGCCGGTAGGCCTTGTAGATCGTGTTTAATTTTGCCTGGGCCTCAGGCGAGCAATTTCCCAAATTGGGTGCCGGTATATTGGGGAGTTGGGCGGGTCCACTCGGTGCCGTTTGTCCATGCTGGTTACTCCCATACGACCCGGTAATCCCGGTTTGGGCCGCAGTTCCATACAGCGTCATCGTGTTAAATCCGGTTTGGGTCATCCCTGAAAAAGGCTGGCCCATGGTCCCGGAAACCGTGGTGTAGTTGGTGGTGCTGTTGCCTGATTCCAATTTGCTTCCGTACCACGATCTCGAATTTCCTCCCCGGCTTTCGGTGGTCTGAGTGGAGCCTACGGTATGCGAACTCGTCGTTGATCCCAGAGCAAAACCTGATCCGGTATTGTTGGTGCTGGTGGTCTTGGTTTGGTAGACATCAATTCCATCGTAGTAAACCGAACCGTTTTGAACCCTCCCCGACAGGTTGGCCCGGGAGTTATTGGTTTCACTTCCCAGATTGTCGTAAGTTGCCCCCCTGTTTCCATCCAAAGCCCGCCAAGATCCTGTATCGTTCTTGCCGGATTGGGATTGACTGGTGTGACCCAGTGCAAACACAAAATCCGTAGGCGAACCCGATTGGGTCAGGTGGTAAGCGTATCCACCCGTTGAGGTTAAAGTCGATTGATCCTGCCCCAGTTTGATAATCTGGGAACTGGTGGATCCATCGGGGTTATTGGTGATGATCGGATCGGAATTTTTCGGGAGGTTGACCGTTTGGTTATAGACCCAGGTGTCATGCGCCTCATGGTCAACCGTGAAGGCGTGCCCTGTTTCGGTCCAGGCATCGTTTGACCAGAGGGATTGGATCGACTCGGTATCCTGGACCCCGTAGCGGATCCGCTCTTCCAAGTGGTAATCCCCGGTTTGGCCTGTTTCCGCTACATCCAGCTTTCCATCGGCAACCAGTTGCGATTGCCCGGCATAGGTGATGGCCCTATCCGTAACTGCGGTGGTGGTTACCAGATCTCCATGAAAAGTGCTCATGATCTGGTCTATAACCCGAATTTGGCCACCATCGGTGGCATCGTTCTGGGCGTGATCCTTGCCATGGTTTGAGACAAATGCCCGATTGTCCAGGGAGTTGCTTGTGATCTGAGCCGATTGGCCCAGAAGGAAAGTACCCGTAGGAACATCCGAGGCCCAGGCCAATTGGGTTTGAAACACCGTACCCGCCTGGATCAGGGCTTGACTCTGATCGTTGAAGGTGATCGAATCGCGAGGGGGATAGGTGGGAGATGCCCCCAAAGTGGGATCAAATGCCTCGGATACCGTCCCGGTTACTGGATCGAGGTAGAGGGTGCCAATCAGGGCGCTGGTGATGCCGCTGGCTACACCTGATACCAGGGAAAGATCAAATGTTCCGGTAGCCTTACCATCGGAGGCAAAGGCCAGGTTGCTGGTGGAAGTGAATACCTCCTGGCCTACACCAGTCTGATATTCGGTTAGGGTCGGTTGGTTGACCCCAGAAAGTTGGCTCCAGGTCCAGAACTGGGGAATGATGGTCGTTGACTGGTCCTGGCTTTGACTGATTCCGGAGATTTGCTTGCTTGTGGCATCCAACCCACCCTGTTGGCTTGAGGATCCGTTGGAAGTGGTTTCTGCTAAGGAGTAGCTGGAGCTATGGATGGCAACAGGGATGGTTCCGTATTCGTGGTAACCCAAGGTGCCAAAATCGGTCGAATCCCATTCGGATTGGTAGGCAAGTTGGTCGTTAATGGTTTGAGTGTCATGGATCAGGTCATAGGTTCCGGAGATCGTCCCTTGAGCTTGGTCCGATCCGGAGGCACTGGCATAGCCTGAAAAGGTCAAATTACTTGCTGGGGTGCCGTTTGTGGTCGTGGTGGCTTCCGTTGCGGCGGTGTTGGAGCGGAGATGGAATTGGTCATTGATGCTGGATTGGGTGGTGCCATGCGATAAGGAATAGGAATAGGCAAGCGTGTTGGAGGTGATTTGGGAATCGAAGACGGGGCCCACGATCAGGGGGAAGTCATAGCCCACTGTTTGGTTGAAGGTGGACTCTACCAGTAAAGGCTGAATCAGGGATTGCTGTAATGTGGTCTGCTCAAAATATTGGGTTTCCTCATCAGAGAGGGAGATCTCCTCGGAGAGGGTCAGCGTATCGGTGTTCGTAATATCGTGGCGAATGTCCTGATAGGTCAGGGTTCCTATGGGGGAAGTGGGCGTGGCAAGAGTGAAATTCCCTTGGGCGGAGCCTGAGTAGGTTCCAGAGGTTTGGGAATCGGCCAGCCAGGAGATGGTCGCATATCCGGAAAAAGGCTGAGCTTCGGTATTGAGGACAGGATCGGCGGCTTGGGGAGTAATTGCGGCAGTTACTGTGTTTTGATCAAAATACCGGAAGGAATCGGCCCCCGTATAGGATGAGGCCACTGATACAGTGGAATCGGTTCCCATGGAGGTATCGATGCAGGTTTCCTGGGAGGTTCCGGCATCCCGGGACTGAAGGTAGAAATGGGTGTTGGCGACAGGCTCAAGGACCGATGGAAGAGTGTTGTCTTGGCTGAGAAGGAGGTTGGGGATGTTGGTGGGTTGATCGGAAAGGGTAAGTTGCGACTGCCACGAAGTGGAAGTGGTATCTGTGGCAACCTTAGCACCATCGGCAAGAATTTGGGCTGTCGAGGTGTAGGTGAGCGAAGATTGATCAATGGTCGAAAGGCCAAGAGAAGTGTTATCGGAAAAGGTCCAAAAGCCGGTTGTCAGGAAAGAGGTGGAATCGGACCACAAGACTTGATTCCAGGTGATTTGGGAATCCAGAAGCACCGAGGCGGTGTAACCAGGAACACCATCGCTTCCCTCGAGTCCGAAATAGTGGAGGCCATTGGTGTCTTCGGGGACCGTTTGGGAAAACGGGATCACCGAAGCCACGATTTGGCTTATTAAGGATCCGTTGTGTTGGATGGTTTGGGAAACGGTAAGGGTTCCGGATTCGGTGACGGAGGTGAAGCCGAATTGGACGGCAGATTCGATTTGGACATCCAGGAAAACCTGCTCGTCTGGGTTTTGGGTATTCAGGGTGTAATGGCGCTGGTAATTTCCGGTAAGGACGGAAGTGGACAAGGTTGGGGTTATTGTTTCGGCGGGAAGGGTGGTCGGAAAATGGAATTGAGAAAAGTCGGGGGGAACGGCACCCGGTCCAGAGGAGGGAGGAGTAGGTGCCACCATGGGTACGAGGACCGTGTTGGAAGAAAGTGTCGCAACCGATGCCGGTGGGTGCAGCCAGTTATCCCCGTTCCATTCGGGTAGAAAGTGCGAGAATCCTTGGCCATCGGGGACAAGGCGGCTTTCGAGGGATTCAAGGGCAAGCGGTGAACGCTTGCTTATTGGGGCAATCGGACGATAAAACTGACGAACCCAACGGATGAAGAAAACCACTCGGGAGGTCATGGTTAGATTTCAATGGTGATTATTTGGAAAGCTAAGGTCAGGCTAAAGGGGATGAAAGTTGGTAACAAGGGGCCTTGTGGAAAAAGGGGTAAATTTCCTCGAATGGCAAAGGCCATGATTTGGATTTAATTATTCCAAGTTGCCCAGTTTGGGCCATGAAAACTCAGGTTTCCCTGGGAATAATCAAAAGTGCCTGCAAAAGTCGGGACTACAAATTCCATTTTTTGGTGGCCTGGTTCCAGCAATGGCCTCTCGTTTTCCAAGTGGCTTTCAATCATTCAATCATTCAATCATTCAATCCGATGCAGGTTGTTTGAAAAAGCCTGCGTACCTGCGGACAGTTACAGGCACCATTGATAAAATCAGACAAGGAGCGGACCATAATGAGTATTCGGATCGGGATTACATCCCGTTATGAACTCAATATACTCCCAATTCCCGGGAAAATCCACACTCCGGGTTCCAAAATAAGCCAAAAAATCGTGAAAAATCACTCCAACCGCACAACCTGGGTTACCTCACCTCGAAAAGGACGGGGACCTCTCCCCGAAATCCCAAGTCCTGGGTCATTTTTCCCGCCTGAAAGCCAATGGTCACCTCCCGTTTTCCCCGTTGACCACATTCCAGTAATAGCAACTTGTATTCGACCTCAGCTCCTGAAAGCTGGCCCGAGAAATCATTCCGATCCACCACGCCGATTCGAAATGGGTTCTTATCCGATCCAAAATAGTGCATGATTGCCTCCAAGGGAGGTTGGCCACCGGACTGATTGTGCACCCGAACCAAGCCAAGCCGAATCTTTTTCGCCTCCAAAATAGGAACCAAAGGCCCTCTCTCCACCTTCACCCGCCCCTCGGGATTGATGATGACCTTCAGGAAGATATTTTTTTGCAAAAGGTCATCGGGATCTTCCGCCTTCCAGGCGTCCTTCACCAAGGAGGCAAGTGCGGGATCAGCTCGTTCTATCGCAACCCGAAGTCTCGCATACGGATGGTCAGGGTCGGACCCGTGCGTCAGCATCCCCATGCCACAAAGCACCAATGCGAACAACTTGGACATGATCCTTCTCCGTTGGGGCAATAGGGGATAGGATAGCAAGCAGAATGCTCCCGCCTGATTTTTTCGTAGCCTTTTCCTACCCCGGAGGTTGATCCCATGTGGAAGGTCGCACTCGGTTTTTTTGGGGCAATAGCTTTTGTTCCCCTCACTTACTCACAGGTTGACGGTCAAGCTCCCCGGTCGGAATGGCCGATGAAATGGGGCGTGGAAGCCCAACCCCTGATTGCCCAAACCAATCGCATCGCCTCCGCCATGGAGATTCTTGGGCAACCTCTTTCTTCCAAGACAGCAAATACCCTCAAAGCCCTTAAGGAAAACCAGGGGAATGATGAGGTTGCCAAAGCTGTCCAGGAAGCTCTCGATCCCTTGTGCCTGGCCGCAGTGGAGGTTGGCCCAACCGGAGTTACCAAGGTCATCCCCGGCCGAACCGTTCCCGTGTTGGTCGAACAAGGGTGGACCCTTGCCCTGGTCAAGGTAATCAACAAGGCGGGCACGACGGGTATCCTGCAACCGGACAGTCCCAGTGCCAAGCCCATCCCCCGTTCCCCGGCGGCAGAGGTGGAGAATCGTTGGCTTGGACTTGTTCCCCATACAAGCCAACCCATGCTCGCCAACCTTTCCGGCTTGGGTTTGGAATACACCATGGTTCAGCTTTGGTCCAAAGATGCGGAGACCCGTTCCGCTGAGATAAGTTTTGCAATCAAAGGGGACAAAGCCAAATCCGGGTTTGCGGTCGGAATGGCCCGGATAGGGTTTCAGGCCAAGCCTTGTCCTGTCGTTACCTTTCGTGTAACCGAATTCGATGGCTCGCCCAGCATGGCGGCGTTTACGATCACCGATGCCCAAGGCCGAATTTTCCCGGCCCAGGCGAAACGGCTTGCTCCGGACTTTTTTTTCCAAAGGCAGATCTATCGGGCCGATGGCGAGACGGTCCGGCTGCCCATGGGAACTTATCAGGTCGTGTGTCGACGAGGGCCAGAATCTGTTCCTGAAACGAAAACTTTGGTGGTGGGAAACGGCCCGACCCAATTGAAATATACCATCGCCAGGTGGGTCGATCCCTCCACCAGTGGCTGGTGGTCGGGCGATCATCACATTCATGCCGCGGGGTGTGCCCATTATGAAAATCCGACCCAGGGAGTGGAACCTGGCGACATGATGCGACATATTTTGGGCGAGGACCTGAAGATCGGTTGCTGCCTGACTTGGGGCCCCTGCTTTGACTATCAAAAGCGCTTTTTCTCGGGCCGGCCGGACACGGTTTCCAAGCCTCCGTACCTCCTTAGGTACGATGTCGAGGTTTCCGGGTTTGGTTCGCAATCATCAGGACACCTGAACCTTTTGAGGCTCAAGGAGCAAATCTATCCCGGTGGTGAATCCAAGCACCATTGGCCCACCCTGGGAATGAACACCCTCCGCTGGGCCAAGAAACAGGGTGCGGTCTGCGGCCCGGCCCATTCCGCCAATGGCCTGACCCGTTTTGTTGGCCGGGTTACCGAGACCACTGATGGCCCAGGCGGGTTACCCAACTTCAAGATCCCGGCGTACGATGGCATCGGTGCCAATGAACTTATTGTTCAGGATACGCACACCTTGCCCGGCCCTGATGGCAAACCGTTGCCCGCTTGCGACTTTATCAGCACTATGGATACCGACCGGGTGGCAGAGTTCAACATGTGGTATCACCTACTCAATTGCGGAAGCCGCATTCGAGCTTCGGGCGAGACCGACTTCCCATGTATTTCAGGAGAGCGGGTTGGCATGGGCAGAATCTATGTCAAGCTCCAAGGACCAGTCGATTTTGACGCATGGGTACAGGGGCTGGCCGAAGGCAAAAGTTATGTCAGTGACGGCACCACGCACCTTATGGATACAAAGCTCAGCGTGGGGGGAAAAACCCTGGTCCTTGGCGAAAAGGGAAGTGAACTGAATCTGGATAAACCCCAGCGAACCACGGTCACCTTTAAAGCGGCTGCCTTTCAAACAGGCAGGAGCTCAGTACCAGTTGAACTTGTGGTAAACGGTTATGCAGTAGCAAAAAAAGATCTGGTATGTGATGGAAAGACTCGGGAAATCACCCTGGAAGGGGACATCGCCAAAAGCTCCTGGGTGGCGGTAAGGGTCTTTCCTCATGCCCACACCAACCCGTTTTTTGTTCTGGTAAACGAAAAGCCAATCCGGGCTAATGCGGACAGTGCCCGCTGGTGCCAAATGGGTGTGGAGCAGTGCTGGAAGATGAAGAAACCAACCTACAAGAAGGAAGAGTTGGCCCAAGCCGAGGCGGATTATGACCATGCCCGGAAACATTACTCCAAAGTATTGGAGGAGACCGGGAAATAAGTCTATTATTCTTGCCAATATCCCACTTTTGGGACAAGATTTTCTAATGGGTTTTCCGACCCAGTATTTGTTTCAGGGTGGTTCCCATGCCTGACCATGATCAACGGTTCAAGGCTCTCATCAAAGCCTTTTTTGCCGATTTCCTTCAACTGTTTTTTCCCGACTTTGCCAACCGGTTGGAGCTGGATTCGGTCCAATGGCCCAATACCGAAATGTC
>SYLG01000002.1 GCA_005808665.1 Planctomycetia bacterium
AATCGTCCATGGCTGACAAATCCTTTTGTCTGGATGCGAAGTTAGGCAACCCAGGCAAGAATCATGACAGCTGGCATTACGAAAGGAAAGACCGAAAACAGCGTTTTCCCCCGGGAAAATCAACCGGCCGGGAATTGCTGATCGTTGGTTCGGATTTGGAAGCCACTGATGATGAGTTGCTTGAAGCAACCTTGAATGTATTCAAAGAAGAATACTCCGAAATCGAAATCGAGGGATTCAAAGGGGACCTTTGCGGAATACCTGCAACGGGCTACGAGGTTCGATTTTTTTGTTATGATTTGAGCAATGTATGCAAAATGTTGGCAACCCCTTCGGAGGAGGGGACAATTTTTTGTCTTTTTCAATGTGATGATTATTCGATTTCGGAAATAGAGCCGGTGTTTTCTGCCATCCGGAAATCCATGAAGATTTTGGGGGAATAGTCCGCACGGGTTGAAGATGGCGGGAAATCGTCTGATAATTAACAGGACGGACGCGTCAGTCCGCTAATTCAATGGATTCCCCTTAACCGTGCCACCCCAATCCCAACACCCCGGAAAAGTACCCCCAAGGGGACGGCCAAAAAATCCGGACCTCCTCCGACACCGAACGGAACAGATCCTAACCGCGGCAACAACCCATTTTGCCCGACTTGGCTATCAGGAAACCGACCTCCAGGTCATTGCCAACGAATTGAAAATAGGCAAGGGAACCATTTATCGTTATTTCCCCACCAAGGAATCACTGTTTCGGGCGACCCTGTCCCGGGGATTGACCGAATTGATGACCTTGATAAACCAGAAAATCCCTCCCGGATCCGACGCACTGGCATGCTTTGCAAGTGCCATAGAAGCCTACCTTGGTTTTTTCCGGGCCAGACCCGAAATGGTTGAATTATTCCTGATAGAGAGAGCGGTTTTTCCGGGGAAAGGGAAATCCGCCTATTTCGTCCAGCGGGAACAGGACCGAAAGCGATGGAGCGAAGTGTTTCGGGAATTGGTGGCCCAGGGGCGGGTTCGCCAAGGCAGGTTGGATGGCATGCTGGACTCCATTGGCGATCTACTTTATGGCACAATGTTTGCCAACCACCATGGCGGCCGCATGGTTGCTCCGGAAATCCAGGCAAAAGACATTCTCGATTTGGTGTTTCATGGAATCCTGGCTCCCAAGGCCCGGAAAGAATTTCCCGATTTGGGGAATCCTGAAAACGGAATGGTTGGGAAAAAACAATGAAACGATACATTTTCGGCATCCTTTTGGGTTTGGTGGGATTGGGTGGGGCCTTTTGGTACAAACACCATGGTCCGGGGGCCAATATTTCCAGCGAAAAATCCGCTGGGAAGGAACCTGTTGGGAAGGCTACCCCAACCCACAAGGTATTCAAACCGGTCGCCGTTACGGTTACCCCGGTAACAAACAGACGAAGCATTCGCCTTGTCAAAGGGGTTGGGTCCCTTTATGGCCAGGATGAAATCACCATTACCCCAAAGGTCGAAGGACGAATACTTAAAACATTCGTGGATGTGGGAGACCGGGTTAAACCTGGTGAACTATTATTGATCATTGATGACACGGATTACCTCCTTGCTGTTTCCGAGGCTCAAAAAGCCCTGGAATTGGAACTATCCAAAGTTGGATTAAAGGTACTTCCCAAGGGGCCGGTCGATGTCAACCAAATCCCCATGGTGATTCGGGCGGGATTCCTGGAAAAAAACAGCCAAATACGCAAAGATCGCCTGCTTAGGCTGGGAGGAACAACCTCGCCCGAGGAACGCGAACAGGCAGATACCGAAAACCGGGTGGCCAATGCCAATTTTCGCCAGGCTATTCTGGATGCCCAGACCACCCTTGCCTCGGCAGAACTTAGGCAGGCTCAACTCAACACAGCCAAACAGAGGCTGGCAGACACAAAGGTCAGGATACCTGCAATAGAAACATCCTCAAAGGATTCAAAAAATCTGGAATATGCTGTGACGCAAAGGTTGGTTACCCAGGGCGAACTGCTCAAAGCCTCCCCTTCAACCTCCATGTCGGCCTTCAAACTGGTAATTGACAATCCACTCAAACTCCAGGCAGCAGTCCCTGAACGGCACCTTTCCGAGGTCCGGTTGGGACAATTGGTGGACCTCGAAGTGGAATCCTACCGGGGTCGCATCTTTCAAGGCAAAGTGGCTCGCATCAACCCAGCCATCGATCGGACCAACCGCACCTTTCAAATTGAGGTGGATGTCCCTAACGATGAAAAACTGCTCCGGTCCGGTAGCTTTGCCAAAGCTTCCATCCAGACAAAAGTGGATGAAAATGCCCTCACGGTTCCCGAGGAATCAATTCTCAGCTATGCCGGGGTGGTCAAAGTGTTTGTGGTTCGGGAAGGCAAAGCGGTTGAAGTTCCCGTGGAAATTGGGGTTCGCATGATGGTAGGCAAAAAGGGGCAGGAGTCGGCCTGGGTAGAGGTAATGGGGGACTTGAAGGTCGGGGAGTTGGTTGTTACAAGTGGCCAAACCCAATTGCACCGGGATCGTGAAGTTCGCATTCGGACTCCTGATGGTGCCGCAGAATCCGTACCGGGGGTTTCCCGGTGAACCTTTGGGATCTTTGCATACGCAGGCCTGTTTTCACGGTAATGCTCCTTGCCGCTCCGCTGGTTTTGGGGGTCGCATCGTATTTTCGCCTTGGGGTGGACCTTTTCCCCAATGTGGACTTACCCGTTGTGGTTGTCACCACTACCCTGCGAGGTGCAAGTTCCGAGGAGATGGAAACTTCCGTCACCCGACCCATTGAGGAAATCGTCAATACGATTTCGGGGATTGACGAGTTACGCTCAACCACGAAGGAAGGTATCTCCCAGGTTACCATCCAGTTCATCCTTGAAAAAGGAGGAGCTGTGGCGGCCCAGGAGGTCGATGCCAAAATCCGGTCCATCCTCAGCCAACTGCCCGAGGGAACGGACACTCCCATCATCGACCGCTTTGACTTGGATGCCGCGCCCGTTTTGACAATGGCAATCTCGGGAATGCGGGATATGCGTGAGGTGACGGAAATTGCCAAAAAGCAAATCAAGGAGGACCTTGAAACGATAATGGGTGTCGGAGCGGTAACCTTGGTGGGTGGGCGCGAACGGGCCATCAATGTATTTGTTGACCCAGATAAAATTCTTAAATACCCGAATTTGTCGATTGAAGACATCCGCAGGGCTTTGGTTCGGGAAAATCAGGAACAGCCAGGCGGTAGGGTTGATCAAGGCAAAGGAGAAATTGTCCTTCGTACTTTGGGCCGGATCGAAAATCCCCGCGATTTTGAGAAGTTAATCGTCACCAATAGGAACAATCAGCCCATTCGCATCGAGGATGTTGGCCGGGTTGAAGATTCCTTCGAGGAACCCCGAGGCTTGGCAAGGCTATGGGTTGGCGGCAAAAACTCCATGGACCAACCGCTCGGAGACAACGCTGTCAGCCTGGTTGTCATGAAACAATCAGGATCCAACACGGTTGCTGTGGTAGACAGTGTTCTGGCCCGACTTGCCAAAATTTTGCCCGATTTACCCGATGACATTCAAGTCGAAATCCTAAGGGATCAATCCCGTTTTATACGGCATTCCATCAACGAAGTGAAAATCCATCTCCTCCTCGCTGGATTGTTGGTTAGTCTGACCATTCTGATTTTCATGAGGGATTGGCGCACCACCCTCATTGCCAGCCTTTCCATTCCATGTTCAATCCTGGGTACTTTTGTTTTGATGGATGCCATGGGATTTACCCTTAACAACATAACTTTGCTTGGGTTAATCCTCGCAATCGGGATCGTCATCGATGATGCTGTCGTGGTTCACGAAAACATTTTCCGTTTCATGGAAGAAAAACGCGTTCCGGCCAGGCAGGCAGCTTCCGAAGCTACCGGCGAGATTGCCCTGGCGGTTATTGCCACCACTCTTTCGCTGATGGTGATCTTTATTCCCGTGGCATTCATGGGTGGCAGGGTGGGACGCTTTTTTTCCAGTTTCGGATTTGTCGTAGGTTTTGCCCTTTTGATGAGCATGTTTGTTTCCTTCACACTCACCCCCATGCTCTGTTCGCACTTTCTATTAATGCCATTAGCTCACCACCAGGGTAGCAAAAGCGGCCTGTTTTGGCGCATGACTGAATGGGGGTATTTAGCCTCCCTCCGTTGGTCTCTTAAACATAGGTGGGTGGTTGTGGTTGCAAGTTTGCTGGTCTTTTTATCGACACCAGGAATCTATGGGCTCCTTGGGAAGGATTTTGTTCCCCGGGATGATCAGAGCGAATTTGAACTGGTTGCCACCCTGCCCGAAGGGTACACCTTGGCCCGAGGGGATGAGGTCATGGGGGAAATTGAGCGGAGATTCCGTCGCCTCCCCGGAGTACTTGAAACCTACACGGTTATAGGTGAAACAAGTGCCCGCATTACCAAGGGTCAAGGGGATGTTACCAAGGGAAGTGTCTATGTAAGGCTGGTTGACCTGGCCGATCGTCCTTTTCTACCGTTTGTGTATCTTGGTAATCCAGAATCAGGAATCGGCAAGATCCTCAATCAGGCGGCAAGGTCTGTTGGTTTCGGTCACCTCCTTTACAGCCAGTTTGATGTCATGGCCAAAGCACGGGAGGTTTTGAATGACTTTCCTGACCTGCGAACGGCGGTCCAGGATGTTTCCGCGTTTCAGGGATCAGGTTTTCGCCAGGTTGAAATTGACTTCAACCTTCGGGGTCCTGACATGGCCAAACTGGGAGAGTATTCCAGCCAAATTACCTCCTGGATGAAGGAACAGGGATATTTCGTCGATGTGGATACCAGCCTATCCCTCCGGAAACCGGAACTTCGCATTCGCCCAGACCGGGAACGCCTTTCCGATTTGGGTGTTAGTATCGACACCGTTTCCTCCTCAATCAATGTCCTTGTCGGTGGTTTACCGATTAGCAAATATCGCGAGTTTGATGAACTTTATGATGTTTGGTTGCGGGCCGACCGGGATTTTCGAAGTGATCCCGAGGCTATTACCCGATTAACAGTTCCCTCTACAAAAACATCTACGGGTGTTGCCCGTTTGGGAACTGTTGTTCGCCTGGAACGAGCCCTTGGCCCGAACACTATTGACCGGTTTGGCCGACAAAGGCAGGTTGTCATTTCTGCCAATTTGGATGGCAATTCCCTGGGTGAAGCGGTTGCCAGCTTGGGGGACCATGTCAGGACGATGGACCTGCCCCCACAATACCGCTGGGAGTTTATCGGCAGGGCCAAGACTCTTGCCGAGTCCAATGCCAATTTTGCCATCGCCTTTGGCCTCGCTTTTTTGTTCATGTACATGATTTTGGCGGCACAATTCGAAAGTTTTGTCCACCCCATTTCCATCCTGATGGCACTACCCCTTACGATTCCCTTTGCCCTGTTATCACTATGGTTACTGAGGACCAACCTGGATATTTATGCCATGTTTGGCCTTTTTATGCTTTTTGGCATTGTGAAGAAAAATGGCATTCTGCAAATCGACTATATGAATACCCTGAGAAATCGTGGACTCCCCCGAAACCAAGCCATCATCGAGGGTAACGCTACCCGACTGAGGCCGATCATGATGACAACCCTCATGCTTTTGGCGGCAATGGTGCCCATGGCCCTGGGGCAGGGACCTGGTGCAAATACCCGGGCCGGCATGGCCAAGCTAATCCTGGGCGGTCAACTCCTCAGCCTTTTATTAACCCTGCTCCTAACCCCAATTGCCTACAGCCTGTGGGAGGATTTGGGAGATTGGTGGGTAGGAAAAAAAACGATAACAAAAGGAGGTTAATACGCATTGGGTTCTCTCAAACCCGGCCTTCCGCTAGGGTTTCGCCTTTTGGTAAACAAATTCGAGGATGGCCCGAGCATCCGCATAGTTGGTTTCATGACCACCCTCTTCCCGATGAATGGTCAAAACATCCCTGCCAAGGGTATTCAAAACTTTGGCAAGCCGAAGGCAACTCTGGGGCGGCACTAAACCGTCTTTTCCTCCCGTCGTGAAACCAATAGGCATGGTGAGCCGTTCCGGCCAATATTCAGCACTTCGAGCTTTGAACTCCCCCGGCAGAAGGGATTTCGGACCACCAAACGAGCTGGCAATCGCTTCCTGGAATTGGTCATATTCCAAATGATTGGCGGTTCCATTCATGGCGGCCACCCCGGCGACAAGGGGAGGATGGAGGGCCGCAAAGGTAAGGGCCGCAGAACCACCCATTGACCCTCCTGTAAAAAAAACCCGGCCCAGTTTTAGTTTTTTTCGCAAATCCCTCAATATTTGTACCATGTCGGCCTCTGCCTTGGGGCCCATCCAGGAGGTTGTTGCCCGGTAATCCGGGCTAAGAAAGATCATCCCCTTTTCCTGCGAAAAATCCCGGACTGCCCTGCATTCCGACCTTCCATCCTTGGCAAATTGCCAACGATCCGAACCGTGACCATGAAGTGCGATGAGCAGGTCAACCGGTTTATCCACATGATAGCCAGGCGGAAATAATAGCAGGTAGTTTTGCATGGTTTTGTCGCATTCCGCAACAAAACGAATGTCATCAATTTTGGACCACCGGAGCTTTTGTTCCGAAAAATCCTGGGCAGATAGAGTTCCCAATGTCCAACCAAAGGATAATACAACGGCCAATAAACGATTTTGCAACATGGGGAAAACGCTCATTTCATGGTTCGAGGGGATCCTGCTTTGGTATTTTGGAGAAATTCAACTATGGCTTCCCTTTTTTCTTGTACGAAATCATGATAATACCCAAAATAATACTGTTCACCCCAGTCAACCCTTTTTCCCGGGAACCCCTCCCATGGGACCTGCTTGCCGCACCATGAATCTCCTTTTGGGATGTTTATTATCCCTAGGACTCCTCCATTTCCCTGGCAATACCCCTGCCCAAACTACTGATATCAACCCCAAAGGATCGTTTTGGTCTTGGCAACCATTAAAGGGCGTGTCAATTCCGCCATTACCCCCATCATGGCCCGAAAGCTTGAAAGCTTGGGACACAAACCCGCTAGATCGATTTGTTGCCAATGGATTGGCCAAAGAAGGCTGGATTGGTTCCGTACCCGCCGATCCTGCCACACTGTTAAGGCGGGTGCATTTGGATCTTGTGGGCACTCCGCCTCGCCCCGAAGATCTTACCCGGTTCCTTGCGGATCACTCTGAAAAAGCATTCGAAGCGGAAGTGAACCGGCTGTTGGCCTCGCAAGCCTATGGCCAGCGGTGGGCACGCCATTGGTTGGATGTTGCACGCTTTGCGGAAAGCCACGGATTCGAATACGACCGGCCAAGGGATCATGCATGGAGGTATCGGGACTGGGTGGTTGAGGCGTTTAACAACGACATTTGCTACCTTGATTTTGTCCAATTTCAACTAGCCGGGGACCTCCTTCCAGGAGCCAATGCCAACGGCCTGATTGCAACCGGGTTTCTCGTTTCAGGGCCTTATGATCAGGCGGGCAACGGGTCTTCATCAAAAGCCATCCGGGAAAGGGCCCGTGAGGATGAACTGGAGGAGTTGGTAGGAACAACCTCCCAGGCATTTCTCGGGCTGACAGTCCATTGTGCAAGGTGCCATGACCACAAATTTGACCCCATTTCGCTAACCGAATACCATCAATTCAAGGCCGCTCTCAGTGGGGTCCGGCGGGGGGACCGGGGTATCAAACCCGCAGCAGATCCAAATCAATCAAAAGCGGAACGGGACGCCTATCTGGAAAAAATGAAAAAAATTGATCAGGAACTTGAGTTCATCCTGTCGAAAGCATCCACTCAATCAGGCACCCCACTTTTAATCGCGATTCCACGGCTGCGCTATTCCTTTTGGAAAAAGGAAACTCCGGTGGGAGAGTTGGTTTCGGGTGCCAAACTGACAAAGGATTCCCTCGTCTTGAACGGGATGGGTGCTTTTTTCCGATCTCCACCCCTTGCCTTTGAAATGGGTCAAAAAACCCTCGAGGCTTGGGTTCACCCTGCCAACCTTAGCCAAAGGGGGGGTGGCGTGGTTGGCATCGAAACCCTTGACGGAACCCAGTTTGACACAATCGTCCTTGGCGAATTGGAAGCCGGTGTTTGGGTTGCGGGCAGCAATGGCCATGTTCGAACCCTACCCTTGGCGACACTTGGAGCCTCACGAGAAACCGCCTCATCGGAATTCATCCATCTGGCTGCAGTTTACCATTCCGATGGGACCATCCAAATGTTTCGTAATGGCGTACCCTACGGGGCTTCCTACAAACCCAAGGCAAACTTGTTCCGAACAACTCCCGGTCAGGTCCGGGTTGTGGTTGGCCTTCGCCATTTTGGTGGAGGGACCCCTTATTTTGCAGGGGAAATAGCCGAAGCCAGGGTCCACACCAGGGCTCTATTGCCCTTTGAAGTCTTATCCTCCTACCGGGCAGGTCCCAGGGCCGATGGTACTACTACACTCTTGAATCTCCTAAGACCGGAAGACCTGGAGAAATGGCAAATTCTTTTGGAAAAAAGGACCAAGCTGGAAATGGCCCTGAAACCACTTCCCGAGCCGGACCCCCAGGTCTTTTCCGTGGTTTCCACACCTCCCGGAATCCAAAAAATTCTCACAAGAGGCGACATCGAACGCCCCCAGGGTGATGCCAAACCTGGGGCTTTGAAACTCCTCACCCATGCCCCCGCCGATTTTGCCCTGGGGGCTGATTCTCCCGATGCCGCCAGGCGATTGGCATTGGCTCGGTGGATCGGCAATAAGGATAATCCCCTTTTGGCCAGGGTATGGGTCAATCGGTTATGGCAATACCATTTTGGTACCGGTTTGGTCGATTCCTCAAGCGATTTTGGGCATCAAGGCACTCATCCCACTCACCCGGAATTACTCGACTTCCTTGCCAATACTTTGAAAGACAATGGTTTCAAAACCAAACCCCTTCACAAGCTGATCGTTATGTCCCAGACCTATCGTCAGTCCTCAGCGGATCGTCCCTTGGAATGGAAAAAGGATGCCCAAACCAGGTTATTATGGCGCTACCCCCCGCGAAGGCTGGATGCCGAGGCAATTCGCGACAGTATGCTATTTATCTCCGGGGAATTGGGGCAACAAGCTGGGGGGCCGGGTATCCGACCTTTTACAATACAGGCTTTCAACTCGGTTTTTTACAAACCGGTTGAAACGGAGAATCCGGCATTTTTGGCCCGTTCCATCTACCTAATGGTGATTCGCTCGGCCCGAAATGCCATTCTCGAGGCGTTTGATTGTCCCGATCCGACCGTTCGCACAGCCCGCCGCAATCAAACAACAACACCCATCCAAGCCTTGGCTTTGATGAATGATCCGTTCGTACAAAAGCGTTCCCAACAAATGGCGGCAACCCTGATTAAGGAAACGGATGGAAATCTGGAAAAAGCGGTGGAACAACTTTGGCTTCGTGGGTATAGTCGGCCAATTAACCCGGTGGAACGAAACCATGCCCTTTTTGTTGCCAAAAATTTCGGCCTGGAATCCGTATCCTGGGCGATCTTCAATTCCAGTGAATTTTTAGACCTTAGATAGGATCAATCGCCATGGATCATATCGATCGCAGGACCCTGTTTGATCGGATGGCGACCGGCTTGGGCGGAGCTGCGATCGCTTGGTTATTGGCCCGTGACGGGAGGGCCTCTGGTATTGCTGAACCACCGGTGCCTTCTCTTGGCCTCCCCCATTTTGCGCCAAAAGCCAAACGCATCCTTCATGTGTTTCACCCGGGCGGAATTAGCCATGTCGATACTTTTGACTACAAACCTGACCTTGCCAGGCAGGAAGGTAAAGAAGTGCATGGCAAGAAAATGGAACTTTTTTTTGGACAACCAGGCCGGGTCATGAAATCCCCCTTCGATTTCAGGCAATACGGCCAATCCGGAACCTGGATGTCCAATCTCTTTCCTCACCTTGCCCGCCATGCCGACGACCTCACTTTTCTCCATGGCATGGTAGCCAAAAACGCAAACCACACCCCCGCCGGTTTCCAAATGAACACCGGTTTTGTGCAAAGTGGCTTTCCCGCAATTGGGTCATGGGTGCAATATGCCCTGGGTGCTGAAACCGACGAATTGCCCGCCTTTGTCGTCCTTCCCGATCCACGGGGACTCCCGGCGGGGGGGGCGATCAACTGGTCAAGCGGCTTTTTGCCCGCCAGTTTCCAGGGGGTTCCTTTCCAGACGAAAAGTGGGGCCCCATTGGTGGCTAACCTGGAAATTCCAGGCGGAGTATCCGTCGATTCGCGAAATGCGCAACTGGAACTTTTAGCATCGCTAAACAAGGGTTATGCGGCAATTCGGCCGTTGGATGATACGCTTCGGGCAAGAATTCGTACCTACGAAATGGCCGGTTTGATGCAAATGGCGATCCCAAAGGTAGCCGATATTTCCGGGGAACCACCGGCCGTCAAAGCCCTGTATGGCATGAACGAACCACACCTCGAACCATTTGCCAGGAATTGCCTCCTTGCAAGGCGAATGCTTGAAAAGGGTGTCCGGTTTGTACAGATGTTCCATGGAGGTGCATTCGGTTCACCCCGCATCAATTGGGATGGCCACGAGGATATCCGGGAAAATCATACCACTCAGGCTGCATTGATCGATAAACCCTTTGCGGCACTCCTTTCCGACCTGAAAGCCCGCGGAATGTGGGAGGATACCCTGGTACTTTGGACCACCGAATTTGGGCGGACTCCCATCACCCAGGGTTTGGGTGCAAAGGGCCGTGACCACCATCCCTTTGCCTTTACGGTTTGGATGGCCGGTGCTGGACTTAAACCGGGTCATCATGGATTAACCGATGAACTGGGCTTTGCCCCAATGGAAGGGCGGACCTCCATTTATGATTTTCACGCTACGGTTTTGCACCTTTTGGGACTGGATCACACCCGCCTTGGCTATTACCACAACGGCACAAAACGCCGCCTGACGGATGTTCATGGTGAGGTTATTGGAGCGGTCCTGACCTAGTCCCTACCCTGGTCGCAAAAAGGGGATTATTTGCCCTCGGCCAGGGTCGATACTCCTGTTTTTTTGATCCGGCCTACAAGAGGAAGCATCAATAAAACCAATAGACCTCCCAAAATAAAAGGTAGCATGGGGTTGGCTTTGTAAAAACTTAAACCAAAAATCGGCCCAAGAATTCTCGCCAGCGACATACAACTTTGATTGACACCAAGAATCTCCCCCTGTCGCTCGGGGTCGGCTCGTCGACTTATCAACCCTTGGGCCGATGGGGTCAAAAGTGCAAATCCAATCACCGCAAAGGATAAACTCACCAGAAGCCCGGGGAGGACCAAACCACTTTCTTTGTAATGATCGTGCAAGTAATTGACCCCCGCCAAACTGGTCACTCCCAACCCCATGATCACAGTACCCATTGTCATGGCACTCTCCTCCGACATCCGCTTTGCAAATCCCCGATAAGCACCATTGGCAAGGGTTAATACCAGCCCTACATAGGCAAAGATGAGAAAATTGGAATCTTTACCCAGTTGCAAAATCCGGTCATTCATCAGGGCCAGGGTCGATTCAAATCCGCCAAATCCCATGGTCGTCAAAAAAGAAACCAAAATAACCGGACCAAGGGCAGGGGAAGAAATCACCTCCCTGAATCCCTGGGTGTCAAACCAATTTCGCTTGGCAGGTGGCGATGTTGACTGGCGCGTTTCCCTGAGGCAGATTACTCCAAGGAGCAAAGCCAAAGCGGAAAGCCCGGAGGCTACATAGCCCACACTCCCAGCCTGGTCGGGGAAAAACCTTAGGGCACCAAATCCGATGAGGGGACCAAAAGTAAAACCGATCCCAAAGGCGGCACCGATCAGGGCCATTCCCAACTTGCGCTTTTCCTTGGTGGTGGTGTCGGCAATTACGGCTTGTGCGGTGGAAATCGTTGCTCCGCTTACCCCTGCTCCAATTCGAGCCAAAAACAAAAGGGCCAACGCCAAAAGGGGCTGGGACTCATCCAAACCTGCCGCAAATCCAAACAGGCCATAAAAAACCACCGACCCGGCCAAACCCACCAGGAGCACCGGGCGCCTCCCGATTCGGTCACTTACCCTTCCCCAAAGGGGAGCGAACAGAAATTGCATGAGTGAAAACGAACTCATCAAAAGCCCAAGGACCAAGCCATTTACCCAGGGCGACAGGTCTATCCCCAAGCCTTGTTTCACATATTTATCCGCAAAAAGAGGCAACAACGGCAGCACAATTCCAAAGCCCAACAAGTCAATAAACACCACCATGAAAACAACGGCCTTGGCGGAAGCTTTGGCCTTGGTTGATTGGGCGTCCCAATTCTCTTGGTCCTGACTCATGCACATTCCCCGGTGGTTTCCAATCCTTGCAGAAGGCTATCTTAGCACCCAAACCCATTTGTGCCTTTTGAATCTCCCCTTGTAATCCTCCCAATCCTCAGCAGGTTGAGGTTATCCATTGAGGAGATTTTATGCCACCACCTACCCACTCCGTTAACACCACTGATCCGGTGGATTCTGCCTATCTGGTGTTTGACATTGAAGCCATTCCCGATGGCGATTTGGTGGCCAAAGTCAGGTTTCCCGGCGAGGGCCTGGATGCCGGCGAGGCCATTGTCCGGGCTCAAGCCCAGGAAAGGGCCAAAAGCCCCACAGGTTCTAATTTTCTACCCCCAACCCTGCAAAAACCGGTCTCTGTTTGTGTCCTCCGCCTGGGACAGGATTTGCTTCCGCGAAACATCGGCATCCTCGACGATTCCGCTGGAACCCCGGGCTCCCTGGTTCAAAAATTCTGGCTTGGGATCAATCGCTATCCCAAAGCGCAACTTGTTACATTCAATGGCAGAGGCTACGATATACCCCTGTTGGAATTGGCCGCCTTTGAACTGGGACTCCCGGCCAAAAACCATTACGAACTTTCTCGCAAACGGTTCATCAACTACCATATAGACCTGATGGACTGGTTTTCCAACTACCGGGCTTTTAACCTGAACGGGGGCCTAAACCTCCTGGCCAAGAAATTGGGCCTACCCGGAAAATTTGACATTACCGGCGAAAAAGTTTATGAATTGTATCTGGAAAACCGCTTGCCTGAAATCAACGACTATTGCCTGTGTGATACTCTCGACACATACTTCATTTTTCTAAG
This sequence comes from Planctomycetia bacterium, assembly GCA_005808665.1. Classification (GTDB taxonomy): domain Bacteria; phylum Planctomycetota; class Planctomycetia; order Gemmatales; family Gemmataceae; genus SYLG01. Next base: position 13,127 of record SYLG01000002.1, read on the forward strand.
GACAAGGGTAATGGTTGGCGAAATCACCCTTGACCAAGAAACCCATATTCGCACCAAGGCAGTGGATTGGCTGCTTGAACAATCGACCAGGTACCCCATTCTTTCAAAATGGCTCGGACTTTGGGCAACAAACCAGGTTGTGTCAGACCCTGGTACTATTTAACCGGACCCCAAATTGATTCGAGTTGGCTCCGTTCCCATGGCTCCCACGATGCCAGGTCCGTTTGTTTTTGTGCGATCGCCCTTAGCTCCGTTGGCCCGCTTTGTGCCTTGCTTTTTGAGGGACCAAGGGCCGTCTCCATCCAAGCCAATCTCGCAAGGTGCCTCAACATTTCTTCCTGGGTTTCCCTTTCATGGGACACCAATTTCACCTCTTTTTGGAGTTGAGCCAACTCTTTACGCAACACCTCAAGGTCCCTGGTGTCAACCCTCCTCAGTCGGACACCAAAATCCAGTACTCTTGCCTGAAACAACAGGAACGAAACTTGCTTGAGGTCGGCAGGATCCCTGCTTTTGGGGAATGCTGCCACTTTTTGGACCAAGCCTTGAACCGTTATATTAGCCTTTTGAGACTCTTTTTGGGATAATTCCAAAAGCGTCAATCGCCATTTCCAATGGACCAGGGTGGATTGGGCCGCCACGGAACCAGGATTATCCACCAAAAGCTTGGAAAGGATCGCTTGACACTCGGCATTCCTCTCCTTGGCGGTTGGCCATTCACCAAGGCGGCCGGAAACCCAGCCCAGTTCGCAAAGAGTTTGCGCCCGTACCACCAGGAGGTCCCCACTTGGCCCATAAAGGCGTTCCAAAAGATTCCATGTCTCCAGGCCTTGATTCAACCTATCGCGGACCAAACCCGTGCTTTGCAGTCCCCTATCTGCAATGCGGGATCCAGTAATCCAGGCCCGACCAAGCAACCGTAAGTACATTTCTTCGCGCGGGGCGGTCAACAAAAGCGATTGAATTTCTCCCTGGGCCCAAATCCAAATATCCTCGGATCGGGCAGGGAAAGAACCATCACTGAAAACGATTGATGATTCATCCGCCCAATCCAGGGCAGCAAGGATTTCCCCCACCCGATGTTCAAGCCTTTCGGGAAATTGGGCCGCTTTCAAACCGATTGCCCGAAAATGGGCCAACCCGGCTGCCAACCGCTCTTGCCTTGAGATCGCAACCTGTTGCAAAAGACCAAGCCTCCTGATTCGGGCCAAATGGAGTTCATAGCATTCTGGGGCCTGTTCAAGGGCGGTTTCCAAAAGTATCCCGACCTTGGCAAGGACCAAATCCTGAACCGGTAAATGTTCCAAAAGCAAGGGAACCGCTATAGGCAAAAGATAGCCGTGTGGCCCATTGCTTCGGGACTCGATCAGATCCCATAGCAGGTTAATGGAAGTCGTTTTTAGTTTCTCCGCTTCAGGTAACGATTGGTGGGATCGGCAAAAAAGTTCTTGGGCAAAACCAATTTGTACCCGAACCAAATCAGCAAAGGGTGAATCATCCTCAGTATCCAGAGTGCTATCCGACCGATCAAGCCATTGCTTTATTCCTCCATCCGATCCCCCGCTGGCCGCAAGTGACAAGCAAGCTTTTGCCGCATAGGGGCCCGTGCCCCCCGCCAATCGACGCCACAGTTGCTCTGCCTGATCGGACTGACCCAACAGCCAATGGGCTTTGGCACAAAGGTGATTCAACTCCGGTAAAGAACTCTCATGTCCTGCAAAAGTTGCCCCAAGGTTAAGCCAATCCTGCCAAGCCTTGCGTTCACGAACGGTCAACTTTGCTCCAATCCTGGGAAGTCCAAGGTCCATCAGCCTGCCCGTTTGGACGACTCGTTGGGCCTGTTCCCTCTGCAAAAGTTCGGTTTGCTGGAGTTGGGTGGTTGCCGCGGCCAAGGCTTGATAATGTTGGCGGGCAAAACGGCCGGTGATGGCCCAACCAAGGATAAGACCGATGATAATTAGGGCCATAATCCAATAAAGTTTGGATTGCCGATTTTGAACCTGGGTAGCCTTTTCAATCCTGCCTGCCCAATCCTTTAGGAATTTCACCCCCTCAACAGGGTCGTTTTTCAGGGAAAGCAACTCCCTCAAAAAGTGGATATTGGCCTTTTCCCCTTCCCAGGAATTCAAGTCCCATGTGGCAAAAAAATCAATCCATGTTTCCTTCCAATCCTTGGAGGACCGTAAATTCCAGGCCTCAAACGGCAAACCATTGCCCGATGTAATTCCCCAACCCGGGCAAAACACAAGGTCCGGGTAGAGGACAATGGGCTCCTGGTTAATCCGGGATTGGATAAATGTTGCGAATCCCCGAAGGAATCGCACTCGTAACCCAGGCCGGTTTGTCTGGCCACTGGCCTTTGCAAAGGTAGGCTCATCCCGATGGTCAAGGAGGATCCAGCCACTTTCGGATTCGGTGGCTTCCTGAAACCGGACAATTTCCTTGGGCCGTTCCCCAAAACTTGGAGAACCCAGCCAATCGAAGGGTAAGGGATACCATTCGGCCAGGGTGCCATCCACCAATCGAACAATTTGGCCCGAAAGGGGTTTCCGGATAATAGGCCAGAGAGAAACAAACTCGGGAGGAGGGGCGGACATGGCCGGGGGAATCCTCCTCAATTAACGAATCAAAGCCGGTTGCTATAGCGTTTGCGATGGGTCATGGGGCGAGGTTCTTTTGGCCCCTCTTCTACCGCAACCGGGCGCGCCATCCCAAATCCCTCAACCGGGCGAGGCTCAATAAGCCGGTTGATGAACAATTCGATATTCGTCAACCTTTGTCCCTGTTCCGGGGCGACAAAGGCAATCGCCGTTCCGTCGGCACCAATGCGACCCGTTCGACCAATGCGGTGGACATAGGATTCCGGGTCCTCCGGAATGTCAAAGTTGATGACATGGGAAATTCCAATGACATCAATGCCCCGACCAACCACATCCGTGGCCACCAGATGTTTCACTTTTCCGGCCCGAAATGCTGCCATGATCTGGTTACGCATTCCCTGGGGGAGGTCACCGTGCATCATCGAAACGCCTTTGACCTTGTGCCTAATGGCCATGTAAAGGTCCTCAGCCCAGCGTTTGCGTTCACAAAAAATGATGGATTGGCGGGGGCTTTCATCCGCAAAAATCTTGAGAAGAAGTTCTGGTTTGCGATGCTCCTCCACCCCTACATAGGATTGGCTGATTTTTTCTACCGTCGGTTTGTCCGACTCGATCGAAACATGAACCGGGTCGGTGAGGTAGCGATTTACCAAACGGAGCACGGTTTCCGGAACGGTTGCGGAAAGGAGGAGAGTTTGATGCGGGGTCGGGCAATGGGTAAGGATGCGCTCAATATCCTTGCGAAAACCAATGTCTAGCATCCGGTCCGCCTCATCGAGGACAACATACTGGATTTTGCTCAGTTTGAGCGTACCCCTTTGCAGATGATCAATGATGCGTCCAGGGGTCCCAACCACGAGGTGGCAACCTTTTTGGAGGCCATCCAATTGGCCTCCAAAGCCGACTCCACCATAGATCACGACGCTTTTGAATCCGCCCTTTGGAGCCAGTTTTTCGGATTGTTCCTGAACCTGGACGACAAGCTCGCGGGTTGGGGCCAAAACAATTCCAAACGGTTCGGTCGTGGCGGGAAACTCGGCAAACCTATGGAAAAAAGGGATAAGGAAGGCACCTGTTTTGCCTGTTCCGGTTTGGGCTTTCCCTAAAACATCACGACCCAGGATGGCAGGGGGAATAACACCGGCCTGAATCGGTGTTGGTTTCTGAAATCCCGCTTTTGCAAGTCCATTTACAAGTTCGGGCCTAAGTCCCAGCTGATCGAATCCGGGATCAATGGCAATTTTCTTGTCCTGCGAGGTAAATTCTTCAGGGAATCTTTGGGGGTCCATAGGTTCTTTGGCTGCCGTGATCTGGGGGTTGACTCAGGTTCAAGAGAGAGAGGACCCTTGTCGCCTTTTGGTTAAGGCCTTTCCGGAAATTCTACGCACACGAGTCTGTTTTCTCAAACTCCCCGCATGAAATCATCGTGAATTCCCTTGCCACTTACGATTTTCTCCAAGTGATCAATGGTTTCGTTAATGTGTTCCAGGTTGGGATTAAGCCTTTGGGCCTGAACGAAGGCATTCAAAGCTGCCCGGTCCCGTCCCAACTGGAGGTAACATTGGCCAAGGCCGGCCTGGGCCCCGAAATGGTACGGGTTGAGTTCCAGGGCTTTCTGGCAATCCGCAATGGATTCCATCGGGTTTTCCAACCGAAAATGAAGGATTGCCCGTTGGTTATAAGCCTCGGCAAAATCCGGGGCCTTTCGCAAAAGGGAGTTGATCGAACGAAGGGCCTTGTTTTTGTCCGCCATCCTGATGATGCGTCTAAGTTCCTGGTTATTCCCCTCGGTGGATCCCCGAAACCAGAGGTTCCATAGGGAGTCCTGAACGGTGTTTCGAACCTCAGGGGAGGAGTCCCCAAGCATCCGCCAAAGCATAGAGCCATTCGAAGGGAGCCCAATTAGCCCCAGAGCAAACGCTGCGGCTTGGCGGGATCGAAAATCTTCGGAATCCAGAAGCCTCTCCAAGGCCCCCACCAAATAGCGACGCGAAACCAAACGGCGAAATCGATCGACACCCCTTTGATGCTGGAGCCGCCATGCTATGTCGATTTTCCCTTCATGATCAGGGATTGGGAAAACGGGGATATCCAAAAACCATTCAACCACCAAAGCTGCTTGCATGCCGTCCACCTCCTGTGCGGGCCGCGACGAGTCCATTCGCATGAGACAGGTTGATCCAGCGATTCTAGCCAGCTGTAAGAGCAGTGCCAACAGGATTCGATAAAAATTCCAGCTGCATGATTTCCCCGTTGTCAAAAGCCAGCTGTGATTCAGGCCAACGAATGGCTCCAAGACGCGTTACAAACGGATCCTGGGGACCCAAAAGCCTTTCCCTCCAACGGGCCCCCACCGAGTAGTCCACGCAAAAGGTTCGACCATACCCTTGGTGAATTTCGAACTGGTCAAAAAGCCTGCTTTCTTCGATATGGGACACCTTTCCGGGAGTTCCCAAGCGCCAATAATGGCCAAAAACACACAATGGACCATGATAGGTTTCCCACCAGGCTGACCGCCTCAAATGGCGAAAGCGTCCCCCCGCCCAATACGGTTGGTGGGAGCGCTCTTCCGGGCCGGACAAAAGGACCTTGACCGGGTTAAGATTTTGGTGGCAAAGCACCGCCTCTTGGGGAGGATCCTGTTCCCTATTCTTGCGCCGATCATGAATCTGGTTTTCAATCTTTTGGCGAAATTCCTCGAAAAGCGAAATGGCACTCGTCGCCCCACCAAGGTTAACCACCGCCTCCTCTTGCCAACTGGCATGGACAACGCGCAGGTCTTTTCGTTCCAGGCAAAGGGGCAGGTTGGCAAAAAAATGATAGCATTCCCGTTGGGTAGCCGGGTCCGCACACACTGCGGGAGGCGACCCTTGGGCTCGCGACTTTTCTCCAAAAAACCATTCATTTCCCTCACGACGCCGATTGAGCAACAAGTTGAGTTCATGATTGCCAAGAACGGCTACCGCTTTGTCCGCTTCGATCAACCGGCGAACCAAGCGAACCACACTTGGACTGTCTGGCCCCCGATCGACCAAATCTCCCACGAAAACAAGCCTTCTGTCGGTGCGGGCGGTTCCCTCCGGGCCATATCCAAGATGGGTTAAAAGTTGGGTCAACGCCGAAAATTCACCGTGGATATCCCCCACAATGTCCAAAGGTCCCTCGGGTAGCCGTCCTAACAGCCACGAACTCATGCGCCACTTCCCAACCAAAGTATATCTTGAAAAAGATAGGGAAAGGCGGGACGGGTTGACCATGGCGGCAACTAATCTTTGTCGAACATGAACCATACAATCCTCATTTCGTTGGTGGACCAACTCACGCCCATGTTGCGTGCCCTCGCCCAACAATTGGTTTGCGATGAAGCGACGGCCGAGGAGTTGGTGCAGACGACCTTTTTGGCGTTGGCCCGGTTGCCCGAGCCACCCTCCCATCCCAAGGGTACCTGCCATTTCCCTTCGGGTAATCCAGGCGGAGGTTTCCTTGGTTTGGAACAGTTCTATTCGGCGCACAGCTAACCCTAATGGGATGCCAAACGACCTAAACATTTGGCATCCCCACACCGATTCCAAGTCCGGAAATGCAATACAATGGAGCATTGGATTGAACCCCAAACCGACCTCAATTCACCTTTGCCGGGCTGGTGGCCCCCCCCTATAACGATTCTTTTGATTTTTTATGTTTTTGGAGGAATGAAAATGACGGTGTTCAAGCGTCTAAAAGTAGGATTTTTGGCACTTTTCATGATGGGGACAAGTGCTCTTTGCCAACCATTGCTGTTTAAGGTATCGGCAGACGAGAATCCACCGGAGCCACCTCCCCCGGAATTTAGGGTACTCAGGATTTATCCCAAAGCTGCACCTTCTCCAGCCTTGCTCTACCGGCTGGATCCGGAAATTCGCCATCAAGAACCAGGAAATTCTGTCCAAAGTTATTACCGGGCCTTTAGCCCGGAATGGCAAAGTTTCAAAACCCGGGATAAGGATTATTGGAAAAAGGAGGAAGAGTGGCTCAAACTCCCCCTTGAAAAACTGCCTCCCGAAGCGGACATGAGGAAATCCAGCTACCTCAAACAAATCGAACTGGGAACCAACAAATCCTACACCGACTGGGATATGGTGTCTGGCCTCAAACGGGATGCGATCTTTTTTTTACTTCCAGACATTCAGGGAATGCGGAATTTTGCCAGGGATCTGACCCTTAAGGCCCGTTTTGAACTCAAAGAAAAGGAATATGGCCAAGCAGTCAAAACCATGCGGACCACGGTGACCTTGGGCCGCCATGTGGCAAATGGCCCAACCCTGATTCAATCTTTGGTGGGAATTGCCATCATCTCCATCGGATTTAAACAAATCGAGGAGGGGATTCAGCAAAAGGAATTCCCCAACCTTTATTGGGCCTTGGCCAAACTCCAACAAGGACCCATAGACCTCAATAGTGCCATGGATGGCGAAAGGTTGTTCATTGAGTCCCTTTTGCCCGGACTTCGGGACCAACTCTATTCGAAAAACCCAATCCCAGTGGGTCAACCAGAACTCCAATCCATGTTGGACCGTTTTCGCACCGCCATGAATGCCGAAAAACCCGTAGCCTCTTCAAACATGGAAAAAATCATGGAAAAGGCGGCAACCTCCGTGATGCTTGCGGTAGGGCTACCCAGTGCCAAAGCAAAGCTCCTGGCCTTTGGGTTGGAATCAAAAATTCTTGAAAATCTGCCCCCCTTGCAGGTGGTACTTATGGCGGAAGTTTTGATCTATGACGAAAACTTTGATAGCGTCTCAAAATGGATCCATTCCCCCTATTGGGTTGCCAAACCGGAAATGGAAAAAACCTTGATAAAAAGTGGTGTTGCACCACCGCCAAAAGGAACCCCGATATCCCCCTTGCCGATCGGTTTTTTGTCACGCTTTTTACAACCTGCAATCATCAAAGTCATGCAGGCCAAGGTTAGACAACAACGAAACCTTGCCCAACTAATGGTGGTCGAGGCCATCCGGATGCACGCAGCCCAAACAGGCAAACTGCCCCAATCTTTGGATCAGGTCAAGGTTGTTCCTGTTCCCGCCAACCCGGTAACGGGAAAACCCTTCGGCTATTCCCTGGTTGGAAACCACGCCATGCTCGAATCCGAGCCAATCCATGATTCGGATGCAAAAGAATTGCGGAGGTGGCGGTTGGAATTGGCCACTCCAGAACCAAAATAGGAACAAATGGAACCTTCCCACCAACAGATCTCTCCCAAGGCGTGTTGTTCTGTTAGGATGGTTTAAAAGCGGTTCCCCGCAGGCGATAACCCATGGTTCGCACGGCAAGCATGGCAGCACCATCCCCAAACCAGGCCTCTTTCCACCCGCAAGAACGGGAATGGGTCGAGTCTGCCCGTGGGGGGGATAGGGATGCTTTTGCCCGGCTTGCCGATCTCCATGGCGATGCCTTGTTCCGCTGGGCCAGTCACCTTTGCCCGGACATCAACCAGGCGGAAGATGTCGCCCAGGAAACCCTCCTGAAGGCAATGACCAGGCTTCATCAATTCACTCCCGGGACAAACTTTCGGGCGTGGTTGTTTCGAATCGCCTTCAACAATTTCGCCAACCAGATTCGGGCGAAAAAAAAACGCGAGGCCCTTGTTGGAGATGTGGCAGAAGAACGACCTGGACTTTTGGAAAGCCTGCAGCGTGTCGAATCGCTCAGGAATGTCGCCAAAGCGATTGCCCTCCTTCCCCACGATTTCAAAGAGGCTTTGATGATGCGGGTTGAAGGCGAACTTTCCTTCAAGGAAATTGCTCAAGTAGTGGGAACAACAGAAGAAACGGCGAGGTGGAGGGTGTTTCGGGCAAGGCGAATGTTGGTGGAAATGGTCCCGGAGGAGGTCCCCCAGGATAGAAAAACCAAAGGCACCTCCCCGTTACAAAAGCCCCAGAAAGGAGGCACTTCATGAAACTTTGCGAGAGTACCCAAAATGAGCTTTGCCTCCTTCCCGAGGCAGAGTTATCCCTTGCCCCCTTGCGGATCCATTTGGACCAATGTCCCATGTGCCAGGCATTTGCCTCCAGGATTCGCCGCCAGGAAAGTCAATTGAGCACCTTATTTTATCCCAAAAGCCCTAATTGGGGCGACCTTGTTCGAACCGCCATGGTCCCTTCCGTTTCCCCTATCGTTGCCAAAAAGGAGCGGGCCTTAGGTAAAATCGCCGTCGCTTTCGCCCTGGCTGCCTCCCTCCTGATCGGGGTGATAGGCCTGTTGACCCAACTGAACAAGGCGGAAAACCCCAAATCCCTTGCCTTCCATAATTCTGACTCTACCAGCCACCCTGACCGCCAAAATGAAAGTCACTTGTCAGGTCAACCGAATCCTGAAACCCAAGCCGACCGGGTCGAAAAGGGAATGGCGGGCTCCAATCCCGGTGCTGATTCCACAGGCCTGGTTAAAGCCCTTCCTGCCCTTGGATCCGCCAATCCTATGGCAGGAAATCCTACGGCCCAAGAGCGTTTTTTGGGCGGACCAACGCAACGGTCCAATGGTTTGACCCGGATGGGCCTTGGCGAAAGAGACCTTCCCAGGGAGATTGAAGGGATCAAACTTCGCTCCTTACTGAGAAAAGACCCCTTGGTTGGTCAACGCATCAAGTTCATGGTGGAGCTATGCAATCAACAAAGAGAGTTGGTGGTTGGCTTTGTTAATCCTACCACAAAAGCAGGCTTTCCCATGGGAGGCGGTTTCGGGGGCGGCTCCAAGCTTCTGGAGGTTACCCCAGAGTCCCTGGTCCGTAGCTATGAAGAACTCATAGGGGCCGATTTGCCCGCCTTGCTAAAAAGTCTTCCCCCAGGTACCAAACTCCAGGATATGAAAGCCCTTTTGGACCATCTGGAACGAAACGAAAGTGAATATTCCCGCTTGGCTGCGGACCACCCTTCGCAAGCCCAATGGCTTAAGCAGATTGTCACCCTTTCCCGGACCGGAATCCTCCAGATCCGAACGACCCTGTCCTGATTCCCCTTGGCAGGTCAGGATCCTAACCTTTTTCCGCCCAGGCAATGCTTTGGAAAAAGTCGCGGATTTTGGCCGGATCTTTGATACCCTGCGACGATTCGACCCCGCTGGCCACATCGACCCCAAAGGGTTTTACGATCCGTATTGCCTGGGCCACATTTTCGGGGTTTAGTCCCCCTGCCAAAAGCATCGGGACGGGTGACCGCCAACCTTGGAGGAGTTCCCAAGGAAGAGTCTTTCCCGTGCCACCGTGCAGGCCCTTGACTTTGGCATCCAGGAGAATTGCTTTGGGTGGATGGGCCCCAACCAACGGTTTTTGAAGGTGATTTTCCAGAGCATGAAGGTCTGTTGCTGCACTTACAGACCAACCCCGGATCCAACGCCCCAGGAGGACAAACTCTGTGGCAACCGGGCCGTGCCACTGAAGGGCGGTAAGGCCTTGGTGCTGTTCCAGGAGTTTTTTTGCTTCCATCGGTGGCATATCTACCACCACCGCCACCGCCTCTACCAAAACGGGGATGGCCTCAAGTATTTTTTTGGCCTGCCTGGGAGCAAGGTAACGGGGAGAGCCCGGGTAGAAATTGAGGCCGATGGCTGATGTTCCAGCCTCCAAGGCGACCTCAAGATCTTTGACCCTGGTAATTCCACAGATTTTAACCCGAGTGATCATTGGGCCCTGAATCAAAAGGATGCCGGTTGCTAACTTGGTTAGTCTAGGCCACATTCGCCCCCGGCGCCCGTTTTCGCCATGATTCCTTACGCCAAGCCGGGGGCACATGGCGCCGATCGGGTTCGCAGGAATAGCACCACCATTCAATCACCGATTCACCCGGTTTCCAGGTAAAAAAGGCACGGCGATTGTTCACTAAAGTAGGGAATCCAATCATACCCCGTTCGGCATCCAATAAGGTGATTCCAATTTGTTCCAACTCGATCAACAAACCACGAAGCTTGGAAGAAAGGCGTTTGATTTCATCCTGGGAATGGTAAAGGTCGGATCTCCCTTTCCAATCCAAGGAGGATCTCTGGTTGTAGAGTAAATCCCGTTTCTCTTCTGTAAGGAGAAGTTGGCGATCACTAGCCATCAGATCTTCCACGATGCGATGGACGAGAGGGAGCATCGACGACGCCATCTCCCAAGTCATAACATCTTCTTGAATATGGACATCTGGCAAATTTTCTGCCTGATTCTGATTGGGCCAACCCATCCCCGCCACTCCCTGAATGAGTTCCTTGGAAGGACCTAACTCCCCTAGGATCGGATGGGATGGCTCTCTTCTCCACGGAAAGATAGGTAAGATTTGGTCGAAAAGGAAATGGGTGCCCTTAGAGCAGGTATGGGCCAACCAAGCCATCCAAAAGGAACAATTTGCCCACGAATATTGAAAAAAGGCAGTTGTTAGCGAGAAATGTTTGAAGGGAGTCCAAAAGGATCAGAGGGCCCTTACCTCGCCGTTCCCAAATCTTTCTGGTGGAATCAACCAGGGGGATGCCATTGTACCAAGCCCTCAAGGGCAAAATATTCAGGTAAACCGAGCAAATCGAAGGTTTTGGCCGTTTGCATATTCCGGTCTTCGGACCGTTGCCAAAACTCCCGTTTATCGGATCCCCCGGGAAACATGGCCCGGTCTTTTTGCGATTGATGGCGAAAAATGGCTTCGCGCTTTTTCAAAATCTGTTCAGGGCTAATCGGAACCACCCGTTCGATTTCATGCGGTTGCCACTCTTCCCAAGCTCCACGATACAGCCACACCCGAAAATTCATTCCTTGATCAAAAACACGGTTTACCGCCATAAAAATAGCTTCCGCACAGGTTCGATGGGTACCATGGGGATCCGACATTTCCCCGGCAACATAGATTTGGTTCGGTTTGAGTTTATGGAAAAGATTTACAAGATCATCCACATCAAGGGGGTGGATGGGGGCCTTGGCAATGGTCCCGGTCCGGTAGAAGCGTAGGTCCATGAATTCCAGTTGGGACTCGGGAACCCCACAAACTGCCGCCCCAGCCCTGGCTTCTGTGGCACGAATAAGGGACTTGATATTCAGGAGGTCAGGGGAGTCTGGTTCCCCCGGTTTTTTCGTCTCAATAAATCCCTTGACCCGGGCGCAAACCTCATTGACTTTTTCGAAATCGATGCCGAAAAGGTGGCTAAACTCTTTTACAAATTCGGT
>SYLG01000077.1 GCA_005808665.1 Planctomycetia bacterium
AAGCAGCGACGTACCCGACGAACGCGAAGCACGGCTGGTCATCCTCGGCCCCGAGTTCCCACACGCCAACCGCGACGAGAAGAGCGCCGCCAGGAAGGAAGCGGCGGGCATCCTCGATTCCCGTGGAAGCTCGCCCCGAAACTTCAAGAATACGCTCGTCTTCCTCGCCGGCGACGGCAACCGCTTGCGGGAACTGGAGCAGTCCGCACGACAGTTCCTTGCTTGGTCCTCAATCTCAGACGACCGCGTTACCCTGAATCTCGACGAGTTCCAGAAACGGCAGGCCGAGACCAAGAAGAAGAGCGCCGATGAAGCGGTCGATCTGCGAATCACCGAAGCCTACCACTGGCTTCTCGTTCCGGGGCAACCCGACCCGAAAGGCGAAGTCACCTGGACGGACCTGAAGCTCCAGGGGCAGGACAGCCTTGCCACCCGAGCCGCTAAAAAGCTCAAGAACGAAGAATCACTCGTCACCCAAATGGGCGGCGTCAGGCTTCGGACGGAACTCGACCGCATTCCACTGTGGACCGGCAACCATGTCAGCATCAAGCAGCTTTGCGAGTACATGGCCCGTTACCTCTATCTGCCAAGGCTCAGAGACGAGCAGGTATTGATTGCCGCCATTCAGGAAGGGGCAACCAGCCTGATGTGGCAGAGCGAAACCTTCGCATATGCCGAAGGCTGGGACGAACCGCGCCAACGATACCAGGGTTTACGAGCTGCACAGGCAATTCGCGTCGTCGTTGACGACCGCAGCCTGATCGTAAAGCCGGAATCAGCACTTGCCCAAATGGAGAAGGACCGGCTGGCCGCTGAGGCCGCCGTGAAGGCAACAGGATCGGCCACCATTGGCGATCCTGTTACGCCAACCCCTGGCCCGATACCTGTGCCAGGCGGTACTACGGCAACCCAACAGACAGCCCATCCGGGGCCAGCACTCGCTAGAAAACTGTCGAGGTTCCACGGTTCCGTGCAGGTAGATCCGCTCCGACTTGGCCGGGACGCAGGCCGTATCGCTGAGGAAATCGTTCAACATTTGACCGGCTTGGTGGGGTCGAAAGTCGAGATCACCCTCGAAATCCAAGCCCACCTTGCCGAGGGAGCCGGGGACAAACTGGTGCGGGATGTAACCGAAAACTGTCGAACCCTGAAGTTTACAGACTATGGGTTTGAGGAAAAGTAGTCCGGGTTTTTGGACAGGTCGTATCGCTGGAAAGATCCACCCGGATCAAGTAAAATCAGAAGAAACCTGCAAACGGAATACCCTGTTTTTCCAAAAGGCCTGCCTTCCATGACCACCCTGTTAATGCTCCTATGTTTGTATCAAACCCCCAGGCCGGATATTGTTTTCGCCGATTTCGAAGGGCCCCATTACCAGGGTTGGATCCTCTCCGGCACGGCCTTCGGCCTGGTGCCCGCACGAGGCACTCTTCCCGGTCAAATGCAAGTCGAAGGCTACCAAGGCAAGGGGTTGGTCAATTCCTTTCTGGGTGGGGACGATTCCACCGGGAGCATCGTTTCGCCGCCTGTCAAAGTAGAACGCCCCTATCTCAATTTTCTCATAGGGGGAGGCTACAATGCGGATCACCTCGCCTTGAGAGTGATCCGCAATGGCAAAACCATTGCCTCGGCCACCGGGCCCAACAGCCAACCGGGGGGAACCGAGCGACTCGCATGGAACCATTTCGATCTCTCCGCCCACCAGGGGGCCGAGGTCAAGTTTGAAATCGTTGATTTCGTCAAGGGGAGCTGGGGCCATATCAACATTGACCAGATCACCTTTTCGGACAAACCCAAAGGCGATCTCCCGGTCAAAAGAACCCTTGCCGCGGGATCCTTCCTCCACCTTCCTGTGAAAACCGGGGCTACCATGCGAAGGCTCAAGGTATTTGAACAGGGTACCGGCAAAACATTGGCAGATATGGATATTGAACTTTGTCCTGTGGGTGAGGAACCATCGTTCTGGACCTTTGCCGACCTTGGAAAACGAAACTTTCCGGGTCAGGTAATCCTCGAAACCAGACTGGAGGCTAATGATAAATCCCTTGACAGGATCCTTGGTACCGAGGAGGGACCGGGAAGGCAAAACTGGTTCACCGAGCCGATGCGACCCCTGGTCCATTTTACGGCACCCAAAGGATGGCTCAACGATCCCAACGGGCTCGTCTTTGATGGCAAAAACTATCACCTTTTCTATCAACACAATCCTTACGGATGGAACTGGGGTAACATGCATTGGGGCCACGCTACAAGTACGGACCTCCTACGCTGGACTGACCAGCCGGAAGCCCTTGCCCCCAGGAAACATGGCGATTGGGCCTTTTCCGGATCCGCCATCATCGACAAGGACAATACTTCAGATTGGGGCGAAAAGGGCAAGGCCCCCATGGTTTTGGCATACACCAGCACCGGCAGAGGGGAGTGCATCGCCTTTTCCAACAATGAAGGCCTCACCTGGACCGAATTCGATGGCAACCCGGTGGTTAAACATAGGGGGCGCGATCCAAGACTCCTCTGGCATAAACCGACCAAAAAATGGATCATGGCTGTTTTCAATGAAGACAAGGGAAATGTTCTTCATGTTTACAGTTCGCCTGATCTGAAACGCTGGACCTTTGAAAGCGAACTCAAAGACCTTTACGAATGTCCCGACCTCGTTCGCTTTCCCGATCCCGCGGATATTCAAAAAGACCTTTGGGTTCTTTATGGAGCGGACGGACTCTATTGGGTGGGGGATTTTGATGGCAAACGCTTTCAGCCCAAGGGGCCCAAGCAACGGCTTTGGCACGGAAATTTTTATGCGGCACAAACCTTTACCAATTTGGATGACAACCGGGTGGTCCAAATCGGATGGGGACAGGGGATCACTTTCCCCGGAGCCCCATTCAATCAACAGATGGCCATCCCCGTGGAACTTTCCCTTGTAGCAGGAAAAACCGGCCCCAGGCTGCGTGCCCTACCTGTGAGGGAACTCAAGGGACAAATCCAATCCAAAATCGTCAAAGAATCTTTTCCGGGACAAAACGCATCCTTCGACCTATCCGGTGGTGCTCAGCTTGTGGACATCAGCTGGAAGGTGGGCACGGGTGAAACAGGATTGCGCCTGCCCGGTTTGACCATTCGCCAGGATCCCAAAGCAGGAAAACTTTTCGTGGGAAAGGTCGCCTTGGAAAGCATCAAGGAGGGAACCCTTACTCTGCAAATCGTATTGGACCGGGGCTCGGTCGAGGTGTTTACCCAATCCGGGGACCAGGCCGTCAGCCTGGCCCGTGACCCCAAGTTGACCAAAGGGATCTTGACTTTCCTTCCAGGCGACTCGAGCATGGAAATATCCAGGCTTTCTGTCGCCGAGTTGGCCCCTGGCCGGAATCCAAGATTTGGACCCACAAAATGAAGTCCTTTGGTACCTGGCTGCTGATTGGGTTTATGATGGAAGTGGGGGTGATCGCCCTGCCCGCTCAAAATCCCGTCCCAGAGCAGGTGAATAAAGGCTTTTCGCAACCTGATGCCTCCTCCCAAAAAACAACTTTGGTTGCCAAGGCGTACATGGGGGTGATTGAAAAGGAACCACGGGATGGATGGTTGACTCTTAAGGATTTGGCGCCTCCCAAACCTGAAAACCTGAACCTTGGGAATTCGCTAAGGTTAAATAAAGCCCAAATGGCGAACCTTCAACGGATGCGTTTTATGGCCCAAGCCCTAAAGGATACTCCTCGACTGGAAAGGGAATTTTTCCTGGGCGAAAAAACTCCCATCCGATTCAAAATCCTTGCCCAACCCTATGACGATAAAGGCAATATCGTCCAACCCACCAAAGAGGTCATCAGGAAACTCAAAGGCCCGGGAATCGAAGGCAAATGGGACCAGATTCGCCCAGGCCATTTGGTTCGTGTCGAACAAATCAACAAAAATGGATCCATTCAGGTAAAGATGGTAACCGTCCTTGGTGAAACCCCCTTGCCAATCGACGACTTCTCAGGGTCTATCAAAAGGTTTCCCTAAATGCTACCCCATCGAAATTGGTTGCTTTTACCCCTCTTGTTTGGTTTGACCGCTGTGTCGGTTCCTGCCCAGGATCAGGAAAAAACCAAAAAAAGCTCGGGCAAAAAAGCTCCTCCAGAGGAAAAAGTTGCAGCATTCAAAGGAATCAACCTGGGAACCGGAGTTTTCATTGGGTTGGCGGAAAGTGTTCCCATTGGGGACCGACTGATCCTTCGGGACGCTCCTCCCCCCAAGCCCGATGAACTCAACAGGATTAAGCCAAAAAACCTGGACGCCAACCAGAAACAGGAATTGAAAAAGGCCAAACAAATAGTCGCCTACCTCAACAACCTCCCCCGCAAGGAAATTGAGTTCTCCGTCGGTCCAGAGGTTCCCATCCGCTTCAAAGTCCTTCCCAAGATCTACGATGATAAAGGATACATCATCGTCCCTACCAAGGAGGAAAAGGCCTTGCTGAAAGGCCTTGGGATTCCCGGATCGATTGAGCAAATTCGTGAAGGACACATCGTTCGGGTAGAGCAAAAGGGTGAAAAAGGGGCCGCCAGGATCAACATGGTGACCATCCTGGGAGAAGCCCCTATGCCAAATACACCTGTGCCACCCGCTCCCAAAAACAAGAAAAAATAGAAATCCCTTTCAGGCCAGAATGTCTTTGACGATTTCTCCGTGAACATCCGTCAGTCGGTAATCGCGCCCGCCATATCGGTAGGTAAGTTTGGTGTGATCCAGTCCCATCAAGTGAAGCATGGTGGCATGGAGGTCATGAACATGGACTTTTTTCTCCATCGCATGCCAGCCAAATTCGTCGGTTGCCCCATGGGCCATGCCCCCCCGGATGCCCCCACCTGCCAAAAACATGGAGAACCCAAAGGGGTGGTGTTCGCGACCATTATTTCCCTCGGCGGTGGGAGAACGGCCAAACTCTCCCCCCCAAAGGACAAGCGTGTCCTCCAGCAATCCACGACCTTTCAGATCTCTTAACAAGGCAGCAATGGGTTGATCGACCGCCTTGCAGCGGGCGGGCAAACTTTCCCTTAGTCCCCCGTGATGGTCCCAGGCATTATTGGCCGGTGCATCAAAGAGCTGAACAAATCGGACTCCCCGTTCCACCAGTCGCCTGGCCATCAGGCATTGTCGGCCAAACATATCGGTGGTGGGTGAATCGACTCCATACATTTGCCTGGTCGCCTTGTTTTCCCCGGAAATGTCAAACGCTTCAGGTGCTTCCGTTTGCATGCGAAACGCCAGTTCAAACGAGGCGATCCGGGCATCAAGGGCGTGATCCATCACCCTTTCCCGCCGATGGAGTTGGTTGAGTTGGCGAAGAGAATCGAGTTTCTCGCGTTGGCGACCAAGGCTCCCCGAGCCCGTATGCAGGTTGGCAATGGGATTTTTCAGGTCTCTCACCAGCGTACCCTGGTAGGCACTTGGCAGGAAACTGGACGCCCAAAGTTGTGCCCCCTGAAACACCTCGGCGGGGCTTACAACAACGAACCCAGGCAGGTTTTGGTTTTCGGTGCCAAGGCCGTAGTTCAACCACGATCCCATGCTTGGCCTTGAAAATGCCTGCTCTCCCGTACACATCTGAAGGGCAGCACCCGTGTGATTAATGTTGTCGGCATACATCGACCTGATGACACAGATATCGTCGATGTGGGCAGAAATACCGGGTAGTAGTTCGCTGACTTCGACACCCGACTTGCCGTGTCTGGCAAATTTCCAGGGCGACGCAAGCAAGTTACCTGTTTTGGTTCGCTCCAATTTGGGTTTGTCAAAAGGAAGCGGTTTGCCATTGTCCCGAGCCAGCCGTGGTTTGGGATCAAACAGGTCGACATGGGAAGGCCCACCGGGCATATAGAGAAAAATGATCCGCTTGGCTTTGGGAGCATGATGGGGAGAGCGAACGGCATAAGGATGGGCGGCACGGTTGCCCGATTCTATTGTCGCTTTGGGTTCCTGGGCCGAAAGCAAATCCCGCAGGGCCAACAGGCCAAAGCCAGTCCCGGCGGTCTGCAGGATTTCACGCCGGGACAACCCGCCTGGAATCATGGACATTTTCTTTATCATGGGCCATTCCAATTTCCAAGGTGCCACAGGTCAATCCAGATAGACAAACTCATTTGCACAAAACAGCACATGGGCCAAATCATGCAAAAGTGTTTTGGGATCTCCCTTGGGTTGGTTGCCAAGGAGCCTGCGGGCGACACCCCATTCCTTTTCCGTGGGAGGACGGGATAAAGTCAATTCAAACAGCCGACGAATGCGAGCATCATTGTCACTAGCCGCTTCACGAATCACCCGGTCGGCAAGGTACCCCGCCTGGCTGTTGACGAAATCGTGGTTGAGAAGGAATAATGCCTGGGGAGCCACGGTACTAGTGTCCCGCTTTTCTACCGAAGCATCTGGGTTGGCCGCATCAAACAGGGATCCAAAGTTGTTCCGGTCCCACCGGGCCGTCTGCACATAAAGCGAACGGCGGGAAGTGTTCAGGTTGTCTGTTGCGGGCCCCTCGTGGCTCAAATCCAGCCGACCCGTAACAAACAACATCGAATCGCGGATAGCTTCCGCATCCAAACGGTGCGAGCTGTATCTGCCCAACCATCGGTTATCAGGGTCCAAGGCAAGCAGGTCCATTCCAACCAGGCTTGATTGTTGATAGGTGGCTGACAATACCATGAACCGGTGCAGCTTTTTCAGTGACCACCCCTCCTCGACAAACCGGGTCGCCAACCAATCGAGCAACTCCGGATGGGAGGGTGGTTCGGAAAGGATGCCAAAGTTGTTGGGCGTTCGGACAAGACCCGTTCCGAAATGCCATTGCCAAACCCGGTTGACGATGACCCGAGCGGTAAGGGGGTTTGATTTTGAGACCACCCAGGACGCCAACTCTTGACGACCGCTTCCCTTGGTTATGACGGGTTGATTATCGCCGGCAAAAAACCCGGGCATTCGGCGAGGTACAACCGGTCCAAGTCTTGTGTAACTGCCTCGGATGTGAACGGGAACATCCTGGATCCCGGGGAAAAGGCTGCCTGGGACGCCCCCCTCACTGACACTAAGCGTCACCGGTGGTTCCGGCAGCAATTCTTTTTGCAAACGATCCCTTTGATCCACCAGCTTTTTCCGCCCGGGATCTGTTGGGGGTATTTTCGGAGTTTTTTTATCCAGTTCAGAAATCTTGGCACTCAATTCGGCAATCTGTTTGACCTGGAGAGCCCGTTTGTCCACGACATCTTTGGAGACCAAGGGGCGGCGTTGCAAAGTAATCTCGCCCCCTTTGGTCCCCAATTCCAAAAGCATCCTGGTGCTGTAAAAAATCCCGGCAAGGCCATAGTAATCGTTCTGGGAAACCGGGTCAAACTTATGGTCGTGGCAGCGGGCACAACCAAGAGTGAGACCCATGAACGCCTTGCCCACCAGGTCAATCTGGTCATCGACCATGTCGCTTACCATTTTTTCCTTATCCGCATCTCCCCGATCCCAGGCTCCATTCACCAGAACCGAGGTGGCGATCAGGCCGTTGGCATAGGGCTCCTTGCCATCCGGTGGCGGGAGCAAATCCCCTGCGATTTGATGCACGATGAATTGGTCAAAGGGCATATCCTGATTCATGGTGCGCACTACCCAATCACGGTATCGGTATGCCTCCAAGGGCTCACAAATGGGGTTTCTTGCCTTGGGGTTGCCATCGTGATAGTCGGCGTAGCGAACGACATCGAGCCAAAGCCGTGCAAACCTTTGACCATGTGCGGGGGAGGCCAACAACCGATCCACCACTTTTTCAAACGCGCCGGGAGATTGGTCGTTCAGAAAGGCGTCCATCTCTTCAAGGGATGGAGGCAAACCGGTAAGGTCCTGGGTCACACGCCGCAAAAGCATCCGCTTGGCCGCTGGTTGGGCTGGTGTTCGTGCCTGCTTTTCAAGATCTGCGAGAATGAAACGGTCAAGGTCGTTTTTGGCCCATGGGTTATTATTGACCTTCGGCACGGTTACCTTGGCCAAGGGTTGAAAGGCCCACCAGCGACTCTGCTCTTTGGAAACGATATGTTTGTCACTTGGTGGCCGTAATTTGTCCGCATTGGGCCACACCGCTCCCTGGGCGATCCAATGGCCAACCGTATCAACTTCTTTATCCGATAACTTGGCCTTTGGGGGCATTTTCAGATCGCCCTTATGGCCAAGGGCACGCATCAAAAGACTCATGTCCTTATTCCCGGGTACAATGGCTGGGCCACTCTCCCCACCCTTGAGCAAAGCCTCCCTCGAGTCAAGCCTAAGGCCCCCGGACATTTTTAACGGACCATGACATTTGATACAGGTGTTGACAAGGAGGGGCCGAATATGCTTTTCGAACTCCTCATCGGAACTGGAGGCTACCATGGAAAAACCGGTCAAGGCCATCACCAGGGCAGGGATCATGATTTATCCTTGTCCCTTGGGTTTGCCCTCGGGAAGGGCACCGGGCATGGGGGCATAAGGTTCCAAGTCATTTGCACATCCGGGTAGGGAAGGCCAGGGTGGGAGGGACTAAACCGTCATCTTTGTAATCTTTTCGTATTCCAAGGGGCGGGAATCGTCCAATCCAATCCCTTGTATTAGGGCAAGTTACCCAGTTGGAGTGATTTTTTACGATTTTTGGGCCTGTTTTGGAACCAGAATTGCGGTTTTTCCCAAGGTTTTGGAGTATGTCGAGTTCAAAACGCCATATTGTTCCGACCATGTGACCTGATATTTACCGCTCTTTGTGCCATTTTAACGAAGGAGCTTGGAATTGTTCGCAGGATCCCTGGAGGGGGATTTGCAGTCCCGAATTTTGCAGGTTGATTTAACTTTTTCCCGGGAAATCCTCTGTTTTCATGGTCCCAACTGCGTAACTTGGCCTAACAAAACATTTGCGGAGACATCAACCTGGGTTGACGAATGATGGGCGCAAAACCCATCTTGTCCAATACTTGACTCTTCAGGTCGATTCCCGGGGCGATTTCGGTGAGTTCAATCCCCAAAGGATGGACCTCAAACACCGCCCGCTCGGTTATGTAATGAACCCTCTGGCCCCGCCGACGGGATTGATCGGCATTGAAACTGATCTGATCGACCGAGGAAACGAATTTTGGGATCGCACCTTCGGAAACAATGCGCAAACGACCCGATTCCACAACCACCTTCAGGCCGCCGGTGGTAAAAGTTCCACAAAAGACCAAATGCTTGGCGTTTTGGCTGATGTTGATAAAGCCGCCCACGCCGGCAAGCCGACTGCCAAAACTCGATACATTGACATTGCCCTTTTGGTCCACTTGGGCCGCTCCCAAGCCTGCGAAATCCAGTCCTCCCCCATCGTAAAAATCAAACTGGGCAGGCTGGTCAATGATGGCCTGGGGAAAATAGGAGGCACCAAAAGAAAGCCCACCGGCGGGTAGGCCCCCGATGGGCCCGGACTCAAGGGTAAGCGTTATCTGATCCAACAGATTTCGTTCAGCAGCAATGCGTGCAATCCCTTCGGGCATCCCGATTCCCAGGTTGGCAATCGCACCTGGGCAAAGTTCTTCCATGCACCTTTGGGCAATGATGCGCCTCTCATCCAAAGGCATGGGGACAACGGTCCCCAATTGGGCAGGGCCAGCGGATACAAATGCCCGGTTTTCAACCTCGGCAAAGGTTTGCTCATGATCCGCCGGTTCGGCTACCACGATCTTGTCCACCAAAATCCCTGGTACACGGACCCGTTTTGGATTGGCCGGTTTGTCGAGAAGGTAGGCGGCTTGGGCAAGGACGATTCCACCACCATTTCGGACCGCTTGGGCCATGGCTAATATCTCACCAATAATGGCCTCATCATCCATAACCAGATTGCCAAATGGATCCGCAGCAGTGGCCCGGATCAACGCCACATGAATGGGAAATGCCTTGTACCAAAGCCACACCTTGTCCCCCAAGGTCACTCGTTCGACAAGGTCTTCCGTTGTTTTGCTGTTGAGTTTGCCGCCTTGAAACAAGGGGTCAACAAATGTATCGAGCCCGACATGGGTAATGCAGCCAGGTCGTTTGGCGGCAATGTCACGGAACAATTGGCAAAGGACCCCTTGGGGAAGGTTGTAGGCTTCGATTTCTCCTGCAAGGGCAAGTTTTCCCATCCTGGGCACCAAGCCCCAGTGACCGCCGATGACCCGCTTCACCAAACCACGATGGGCAAGGTGATTGATGCCCCGGGATTTGCCATCTCCTTGCCCGGCCGCATAAACCAGAGTGAGATCACGAGGCAGGCCCTTTGCCAAAAATTGTTCCTCGAGGGCTCGGGTCAAGGCTTCAGGATGGGCGGCACCTATGAAACCGCCTGTGGCAATGGTCTGTCCATTTTGAATTAACGCAATTGCTTCAGCAACATTGGCCAGTTTTGCATCACGGGGAACGCTCATGCGTACCATCCCCCATTGACATGCAGGGTTTGGCCGGTGATGTAGGAGGCCAATGGACTGCACAGAAAAACGATCGCATTGGCAATATCCTCCGGTTCGCCAAATCGTTCCAGGGGAATCTGTTCTATCATGGCCATTTGAACCTTTTTGGGGATACTCTTACCCATCTCGGTAAGAACAACTCCGGGAGCGACAGCGTTAACGGTGATTCTTTTTTTTGCTAGCTCCCTGGCAAGGACCCGGGTCATTGCCTCGACGCCGGCTTTCGCCGCAGCATAGTTGGCCTGTCCAAAAAAACCAAGGGATGCGGCAATGGAACCAAGGCTCACAATGCGGCCATCCGTGCGTAATGTTTCGGCGGCCTGGCGGCAAACATGGAACACCCCTGTGAGGTTGGTATCCAGAACAACCTGCCAATCCTCATCGGACATCTTTTTGATGGTCCTGTCCCGCAGGACGGCGGCGTTGTTGATGACAATATCCACCCCGCCAAATGTCTGGATGGCTTGGTCAAATAGTGCCCTGACGGCTTCCTTGTCACGAACATCACCAGCCACGCACAGGACCCTTTCGCCCAGTTCAAGGGCAATGGCGGTGGCCTTGGCGCAGTTTTCTCCCTTGGGATCGGGGAAATAGTTGATCACCACCGAAGCCCCGGCTTGGTGGAGTCTTTTCACGGTCGCCTCGCCCAGTCCCTGACTGGCGCCGGTCACAATTGCGGTTTTTCCCTCAAGCGAGATGAAAATCATTGGGTTTACCCAAAAGTGTTTCCTTGGGCATTTCTTCGCGGATGCCCACACCGCTGGAGCTTGTATTCTTTAATGTTTCAGCAAGGTTAACAATGCGCCTGGCTGCCCAGGCGATGCCCACTCCCCGGTTATGAATGCTTGCGATCAGGTTGCGGTGGGCATCCGTGTCGCCCGGTTTGGGTCGATAAGCCAGATAGGCCGATAGGCTTTCCGCGGTGGAAAGCCCCGGCCTCTCGCCTAGGAGGAGGACCACTATCAATGGTTCAAGGAGCGAACCAATATCATTCATGATCCCCACGCGGGCACGGCGGATAAAGATCGGGCGGCCTACCTGCCACCCCATTGAAAGAGCCATGGGAACAAGTGCGGTATATAGTGGAAATCCTTGCTTTTGCAGGGCCAGGGCGGAAAGCCCATCCGCAAGGAGGATTTGCATTTGGGGAGACCTTGGGCACTCGGCAAGGATGCGTTCCCGGTCCATGGGATGAACCTTCCGACCAAGATCAGGCCGAAGCAGATATTCCGTTTGGGTGCTGGCCTGACTCGAGACCAAAAGCGGCGGGTGAACAAACCCCTCCTTGTCCTTTTCCCGAACTGCTTTGGGAAAGGTAGCTATCCAGGATGGGTCCTTTTCGGGCTTGGTTTCCTGAAACACGGCATCTCGGGCTACGGCATGGTCGGCCCGAAGGGCTAAACAATCGGCAGTGGAAAGGGATGCTCCATGTCGCGGAGAAAAGACCCTGGCTGGAGTCAACCTGGCTGCCAAAGTGGCAAGTTTCAAGGAAAGAGGTTCCTCTTCCTTTGCCGGATTGTTCACCTGGGTTCCCCCTGAATGGTTTTGAGGTCAACCGGTGGACCACGAAAGATTTTCTTTGCGGATATAAACCATGCCAAAACAAGGATAATCAGGAAGGCGATAACCACATGGCCTGCCTTTTCCGAAGGTGGCTGGGTGCCGATTACCACCAAACCAAGGCATCCAACCAGGCTCAGGACGGCCAGCGGTTTGAACCAGATTCCCAATTGCCAAGGCCCCATTGCAGTCCAACTTCGGCCATGGGCCAACAGACCCAGGAAAGTAGGAAGCACATAGGATAAATATAAAAAAATCGTACAGGCCGCCGTGATGGTGGCATAAACCTCGGCGTAGACCGTGAACAAAACCGAGGCGATGGCAACCACCCAAACCGCATTGGCGGGAATTTGGGTTCCATTGCGAACCTTGCGCAGCCACTCCGAGCCAGGGAGTCCACCATCCCGGGCAAATGCAAACACCATCCGGGACGCTGAGGTAATGGTCGCCATTCCGCATAGATATTGGGCCAGGAGGATAGCCAGGTAGGCGGTGGTTTCCAAATGGGCCGGAAGGTTTTGTTCGAGAATTTCGACAAAGGTCCGTTCTCCCTGAAGGGCGATCTGTGGGATGTCATCAATCACCAAAACCGCCACTCCCAAGAGAATCCAACCGACTATTCCCGACACCAGCACGGATCGGATTATCCCCCTTGGAACATTGATTGCCGCATTTTTGGTTTCTTCCGCCGCATGAGCGGAAGCATCAAAGCCTGTGATGGTATAGGCGGGAAATAGAAGCGCCAAAAGAAACAACCAGGTCATCGACTGGGTGATGGGCCAAACCGGGGTTACCCCTTTCGCTTCATCCAAAGGGGGAAGCCCGCTGAAATTATGAAATTCAAAAAGGCGTAGGGGGTGACTTGGTTCTCCAAACGCCAAAAAAGCAACCACCAGGAACACGGAAACCCCAAGAATCCACCAGCCACTAAACGAGGTTAGGGGCCCGACAAGGCGGGTCCCCATCAAGTTCAGTACTACCTGGGTCAAGGTAATGATCGCAACCGCAAGAAGCTGGATGATTTCGCCCGGATCTTCCCCATTAAAAAGTCCACTGACAACAAACCGCCAGGTTCCAACATTGATTGCTGCCAACACGGTTACCAGACCCGCCAAATTTAACCAGGCGGTCAGCCAGCCCATGGCTCGGCCTCCCAATAGGGAAGCCCAATGATACAGCCCACCCGAGGTTGGAAACGCCGAGGCAATTTGGGCCATGGTCGCCGCCACGCAAAGTGAAAAAAACAAGGCTACTGGCCAACCGATGCCTATCGCCGCCGGCCCCACCGCACAATAACCCAGATGAAACGAAGTGATCCCCCCTGAAAGAATGCAGATGATCGAGAGCGAAAGGGCGTAATTGGAAAACCCTGAAAACCCCCGGTACAGCTCTTGGGAATATCCCATTTTGGAAAGGACAGATTCATCCGTTTGATGATTGGAATCGCCTACATTCATTTTTGGGTCCCGTCTGTCAAAAGGGGCATTAGATCCGTAAATATCCTGGAATTTCGCGATTGGCCCAACAGGGTAGGACCCTTGGCAATCGAATGCGATTCCAGCCATTCCTGGAATTCGGGAGCAGCTTTCAGCCCCAATAGCGATCGTACATAGGCACCATCATGGAAACTGGTGGTTTGGTAGCTAAGCATGACATCATCACCACCCGGTACACCCATGATGTGGTTGCACCCCGCCTGGGCCAACAGCAACAACAGGTTGTCAAGGCTGTTGTGATCCGCCTCGGCATGGTTGGTGAAGCAGACATCCACTCCCATGGGAAGCCCTAGCAGTTTGCCCATGAAATGATCCTCAAGGCCCGCACGAATGATCTGTCTTTCGTCAAATAGATATTCCGGTCCGATGAACCCCACCACACTATTCACCAAAAACGGGTCAAACTCCCTGGCCAAACCATAGGCCCTGGCTTCCAGCGTGAGTTGATCCACCCCATGGTGGGCTCCCGCGGAAAGGGAACTCCCCTTGCCGGTTTCAAAATACATCAACTGATTTCCAAGCCAGGGAACATTCCGGTTCAAATGGTGCTCCAAGGCCTGTTCTTGTCCCTCCC
The DNA here is from genome assembly GCA_005808665.1 of Planctomycetia bacterium. GTDB lineage: Bacteria > Planctomycetota > Planctomycetia > Gemmatales > Gemmataceae > SYLG01. The sequence goes on from SYLG01000077.1 coordinate 14,088, forward strand.
TCAATAAGGAAAGGCTCACTCCAAAGCTCCCATTGGTCAATTGGGTCCCTCCGATGGACTGAAACAAAAGGTCCACCGGGGCACCGCGGCGAATCGCCTCTAGCTGGGTCGTGATATGAGCCAGGCAACAGTTTTGGGTGGGGATGGCCAACGAGGTAATCACTTGATCAAGGGTCTGAAGGATGGTTATAACGGACTCCACCGATTCCACGGCAGGGTTGACCCCAATCACGGCATCACCTGCCCCCATCAGCAGTCCATCAAGGGTAGAAGCAACGATACCACGGGGATCATCCGTGGGATGGTTGGGTTGAATCCGAATACCAAGCGTTCCCGGTAAACCAGTCGTGTTTCGACACCGGGCGACATTTTGTATGCGGGCGGCAATCCCGACAAGCTCTTTGTTGGATAATAGTTTGGTTACCGCAGCGGCAATCTCTGGAGTAATGGCCCAAGCCAGAGCCTTCCAATCGGGAATGCTAGCATCGGTTTCAGGACCACCCCGAAGGAGCCATTCCCGAAACTCCCCCACACAAAGGGTGCCTAGGGGTCCCAATGTGGTTTTGTCGTGTCGATTTTGGATTAGCTTGGAAACATCGTCCTGATCCGGGTCAATCAAGGGTGAGCCAGCAATGGAGGCAAGGGTAACCTCTGCAAGAGCCAGCTTGGCGGCGATTCGTTCGCATTCGCTTTGGGCGGCAATGCCGGCCAGAACATCGCCCGATTTCGGTTCATTGGCTTTGGCGAAAAGCTCTGCCAGCGTGGCAAAGGAAAATCGTTCACCCCGGATTGTATGGGCATAAGCCATGAATAATCACCCGTACCAGGGTTCCCCATTGGGAGATATTTTAGGGGAATCCGATTGCAGTTCTAGAAAGGAATGTCGAGCAATAATCAGGTACCGGCTGCTCATAACATACGCAAAGAAGCACGATCCTTCTCTTTGTCTTTTTAGGCTTTGACCCTTATCCCTAAGAAAGTGCTTCGGTCAATACCCGGGCGGTTTCCACTCCCGTAAGGCGCATATCCAGGCCTTGATTGCGGACACTTAAAAGATCATGGCGGATTCCCATTTGGTGAAGAATCGTCGCATGAAGGTCCCGGACATGAACCACATTCTCCGAGGCGTTGTACCCTAATTCATCCGTACTACCAATGCTTGTTCCGGGCTTTATGCCTCCTCCGGCCATCCAGAGGGAAAAACCCTTCATGTGGTGGTCGCGACCTGGTCCACCTTTGCCTTGAAACATCGGCGTGCGCCCAAACTCCCCGCCCCAAATCACCAGCGTTTCCTCGAGCATTCCCCGTTGTTTCAGATCTGTCAGGAGTGCCCAGGTAGCCCTGTCTGTGGCCTTGCAACACATGTCCATGTATAGTGCCAAGTCGCCATGGTGGTCCCAGTCCCGGTGATAAAGCTGGATAAACCGCACTCCTTGTTCGGCCAATTTCCTGGCCAAAAGACAATTGGAAGCGAACGATCCGTCTCCCGGGGTGGCTCCATAACTGTCAAGTACGGATTTGGTCTCATCGGCAAGGTTCAGCAAATGGGGAACACTCGTCTGCATCCGGAAGGCCATTTCATAGGCCGCAATGCGGGTGCGAACCTCGGGTTGGTCCCTTTCCCGATTGTGAATCGCATCCATGGTTTGTATGCGGTGAACCAATTCCCCCTGAAGGGAATCCGAAATGCCACGGGGAGGTCGGAGGTAATGCACAGGTTCGCCACCCGATTGAAACTCAACCCCCTGGTAGCGGCTGGGAAGAAACCCAGGCCCCCACATCCTTTGCGAAATCGGTTGGGGATTGCGGCCTGCGAAACTGGTCATCACCACGAAACCAGGCAGGTTGTCACACTCGCTTCCAAGGCCATAGGTCAACCAGGACCCGATCGAAGGCCGACCTGAGATTTGGGTACCTGTGTTCATCACGGTATGGGCCGGGTCATGGTTGATCTGATCGGTCACCATCGACCGGATGATGCATAAATCATCGGCCATTTTTCCGTGCCAGGGAAGGAAGTCGCTAATCCATTGTCCCGATTGTCCATGACGGCGAAACTTGGACAAATGCCCCTGGACCTTGAGGGCTTGGCCCTGAAGTTGGGCAATAGGCTGGCCTTTTGTGAACGACTCGGGCATCGGTTTGCCATCAAGGCGATCCAGCTCGGGTTTGTAATCAAAGGTTTCCAGGTGGCTGGGCCCGCCTGACATGTAGAGATAAATCACCCGCTTTGCCTTGGGGGCAAAGTGGGGTAAACCAGCAATACCGGGAGGCACACCCCTTTCCGAAAGAGTGGACTTGGGTTTATTGTTCGCCTGGAGGGATTGCTGAAACAATCCTTTTACGGCAGCGACACCAAAACCGAGCCCTCCCTGGGACAGGAAGGCCCGCCTGGCCAATGCCCTTTTATGAACTCTGGTTTTGGACATTAGTTTCTCGTGTTGGTTTCCGCCAAATTGAGCAGTAGCCGGCAGACCACAGTCAATGCCGCAAACTCGCCTTCCCTGGCCTCCTCCCCTGTGAAGCTTCCACCAAGAAAGCTCCTTGCTTCCTTTGGATTTTGGGTGAACCAGGCAAGGGCTGACTTTTGAAGCTCCTCCATTTCGTTCATTTCAGCCGCAATGGGTAGCCGACCTGTGACCCGCTGGAAAAGATTCGCCAAACCCGATTGGGCAGAAGGTGGCTTGGGGTTTTGTTGCCTTGCCAGACTTTTGGCCGCCTCAATGAAAGTCGGATCATTGAGCAGTACCAGGGCGGCCCGGGGTGTGTTTGCGTTGGGCCTCCTCACCGAACATTCCTCCCGACTAGGGGCATCAAAGGCCCGAAGCATCGGGTGCAGGAATTGTCTTTGCCAATGAATATAAAGACCCCGGCGAAATTGATCTGTACCCACGGAAGGTTTGTAGCCTCGTTTGGGAAAATTCAATAAGGAATAGTATCCCTCGGGTTGATAGGGTTTGATGCTTGGACCCCCCACTTTTTGATCAAGCAATCCGGACAAGGACAGGGCACTATCCCTGATCATTTCTGCGGGAAGTCGAAAGCTGGCCTGCCTGGCAAAAAGGAGATTGTTGGGATCCCGCTGACGCTGGGATGGAGAGGCAGAGGAAGACTGCCTGTAGGCATGGCTAGAAACGATTTTCTTGATGAGACTCCGCATATCCCAACCCGAATGAATCAATTCGTTCGCCAAATGATCCAAAAGTTCCGGATGGGTGGGTGGGTCTCCCTGACTTCCAAGGTCTTCCAGGTTGACAGAAATTCCTTCTCCAAAAAAGAGGGCCCAAATCCTGTTTGCCAGAACTCTGGCAACAAGGCGGCCTGCCCCTGATTGGGTTTCGGTAAGCCAAAGAGCCAAGTCCAGTCGAGAGGCCCGGCCTTTAGGATTCTTCAACATTCCCAAAAAGGCAGGAACCCCGGAATCGACCAATTCGCCTGTTTCGTCCATCCAATTGCCACGGGCCAGAACCCGGGTGGGACGGGGAGGAATCGATTGGGTGATCATTACCAGCCGTGGCTTGGATAATTTGGTAACCTCCGCATGGTGGAAAGATGCCATGGCTTGCTTGAGGGATTCGGGAACACTCGGGTCAAGTACTTTATCCCGCCGCAATTGGGCTTCTTTCAGGGCCAAAATGTCACGATCGGTGACCACGGCCATTTCCGGAGGGCGCCTGGTTGGAACGGTGTCGCCCCCTCCTCCCCGAAGATGTTTTTCCTCGTCGATGTCCGCAAAGAAGGCGGCTATTGAATAAAAATCCCGTTGGGTATAGGGATCAAATTTGTGGGAGTGGCATTGGGCACACCCTACCGTCGCACCCAGCCACACGGTAGAAAGATTGCGCACCCGGTCCGCAGCATAGATCGCCAAATATTCCTTGGGTTGTACGCCACCCTCGTGGCTTGTTTGGAGAAGTCGATTGTAACAGGAAGCGATTTTGGCACGAACCACCTCCGGCCCCTTTAGGTCCAACAAGTCCCCAGCAAGTTGCATTTGCGTGAACAGGTCAAAGGGCATATTTTGGGCAAAGGCATCGATCACCCAATCCCGATAAGGACTGGCATTGTGATCCTGATCACCATGGTAACCCACTGTGTCCGCATACCGAACAAGGTCCAACCACCAGGATGCCATCCGCTCGGCATAGGCGTCCGAGGCAAGCATGGCGTCGATCGCTTTTTTCCAATCCCTGGAGGTTTTGGGACTCGGGGAAAGATGGAATTTTTCCGGATCTTTGGCAATCATGCCAAGGAGGTCGAATTGCAAGCGCCGAACCAGGGTAACCTGGTCCGCTTCCTGGGAGAGTTCAAGGGAGTTGTTTTTCAGGCTCCTGGTCAAGAGTCCGTCAATCGTCTGTCTTGAATCGAATGGTGCCAAGGATGCATAGGACCAGTGAATGGACCACGGAGCACCCCCTTCCACCCACTGGGTGAGGAGGGTTTTTTGTTCCGGACTGAGAGATTTGTTGTTCTCAGGAGGTGGCATAACCTCCTCCGAATCCTTGCTTAGGATTCGTTTCAATAACAAGCTATCGTTCACCCTTTCAGGAGCAATCAGGCCGTTTTTTCGTGGAGCCTTGGCGGCAACCTCATCGTCCAGGCGTAGGCCACCTTTGCGCCTGGCCTGGTCAGGCCCATGGCAGGAAAAACACTTGTCGGCAAGGATGGGCCGGATATCGCGGTTAAAGTCGATCTTTGGAGGAATTGTTTCCTCTGGCTTGGCAAAGGCAGCCAACAAAAAAATCAGGACCGCAATGCCCGGACCCATCATTTTGTCTCGTCCGAATGGAGTGGACTACTTTCAATTGTAAGAGCCATTACCACGGGGGCTGAGGCATCACTTCCTTTGACAAACTCTATCGCCTTGAGGGAAAGAGACTTTTTGGGAAGGATGCTCAAATAGCGAATCTGTTTGCCCCTGAGGTCGAAAGCAAACTGCGAGCCTGGTACATCCACCCTGCGGATATAATCGGAAAAGTGTTCCCCGTTTTTCAGGGGGTGATCTTCTGTTGTTCCATCCTCGTATTGAAGCCTGACAATCATGCTGGTGGAGCCTTTGGCAATTGCCGGGAAATTCCAGCCCCCCACACCCGAAAGCATATGAATCGCCTTGGCCGGACCCTTAATGGGCAGGGAAACACTCCTTGGCATCTTGGGTGCGGTTGTGCCATTGGGTCCGTTGAGCAATAAAGCATTCGGTTTTGTTCCGTTGCTTGGGTCGATTAGAACGAACGGAACGCCCGCAAAAGTTTTGGGTTTCCAATCGTCAAAGACCATCCTGTCCCCCCTTGATTCGGGCCCAAAAAACATCCCCCGATCGGTGGCAATGGTGGCGATTTTGTCGATCGGAATGGTGAGAAACCTGCCCCGTTTGGTGAGGAATTCGAGAAGGTCCGTCAGGTCTTTCAAGGACACCTGTTTTTCAAATCCTTCGGGCATCAACGATTTGGGGCTCACCCCGATTTCGTCGATGTCCAAACGGGCAAGGATGTGCTTCTTGCCTTCCGAGTCAATCAATTCAAGCGATGTTTTCGTTTCCGATGACATCAGACCATTTATGAGTTGCCCTTTTTTGGTGACCACTGTCCAGGCACGAAAGTTCCCTTCCACCCCACGGCTTGGGTCAATGATATGAATGAGAAGTTCTTCTTTGGGATGGGCCGCCATGCCGGAAAGGTCGGGCCCAATGCCACCGGGGGGCACCCCGGCCCCGGTTACCTGATTGTGCAAGTGACATTTGGCACAATGTTGGAGGTAGACCGCCTTGCCATGAATCGCATCGCCTGTCGTTCTGGTGGTCGATACCAGCCCCTCAATCACCTTTTGGCGATCGGCGTTGGGAAGGCCTCCCCCTTTTTCCAGCAATGCTTTGGCCCGGGTTGCTATCCTGCGATTGGGATGACTGGCCATGGCCCGCTGTTGATCCAGGGGCAAGTCTGTCAAACGCACCGTGCCTGCTTCACAGGCATCGAGCAGGACCGGAGTCCAAGCAGGCCTTTGAGCCAAAAGTCTCATGGCCGCCCCCCGGATCGCAGGACTCCAACCGGAGGATGCCGCTAATAGGTCCTTGGCTATTGGAGCCTCGGATCGTCCCAAAACCTCCATCACCTCGGTGGCAAAGTCTCCATCCGATTGGGGAGTGATCAGAGCCAGAACGGCCTTGGCAAGAGGTGTGTCCGTTTGGCGAAAGTCAATGGCCTGGCCGGCCGCCACGATACGATCCGCACCAGATTTCTTTTCGTCCCTGATCACCGTTAAAAGATCTCCCACCAGCTTTTCGGTAAAGGCAAGGAGGCTTGCCACCTGCCACCTATCCCCCAGGCGAATGAGGTCAACCCGGGCATTTGGTGGAAGCTTGTCAACCAGTCGATTTAAGGCTTTTTCTGCCTCGGGAGTAAACGCTACCTTGACTGCGGGCCAACCCTTGATGAGCCCTTTGAGAACGATTGCCGCCCGTTCGGGCCTGGCCTTTTCAAGGGCAACGATCAGATCCGAAGCACTATCCCCATCAGGATTTCCCCTGGCAACATGTTCGGAGACAACCGTGATGACCTTTATCTCCGCCGCATTCACCAAACCTATTTCGTCTTCGGCTGTAGGCCCATTATGCCATAGCCACGCCTTTAGGAAGGAATTCTGCTGCTTGGCGGCGGCCGCAGTTAGCGCATCCGGAAGCCACTTGTCGTTTGTAACAACGGGGTCGGCAAGGGCCTTCACCAACGCTGGGGACGCTTTTTCGCATGCAGGGCGTTCGGCCAAACCCAAAAACGCGGCAAGGCGGACCTGACCGTTGGGATCTGCCAGCAACCCAACGATTTGATTGGCGGACTCCCTGGTTGCCGGTAATGCAAGGATAGCGTTTCGGCGCACACCGGCCGAGGTATGCCCAAGGGCCTTGGTGATGGCGGCCAAGGTTGGTTCCTCTTGGGCAACACCCAAGCCCACCAAGGTCCAAAGGGCGTGCATCGCCCCTACATCAAGGCCAATGGCATCGGGTTTGGGCGATTGGAGAATCTTCAAAAGGGCGGGAACCACATCCTTGTTTCCCCTTTCCACCAATAGCCTCTGGGCGTGTTGTCGCCAAAACAGGTTGTTGTTTTGAAGGGTCGCCACGAGTTTTTCCGGACTGGCATCTTTGAGGGTAAATGTCAACTCGCCAGGATTCTCCTTCGACACGATCCGATAGATTCTACCATGGGTCTTATCACGCAAGGGGGTTTCATAGGCGTTGCCTTTCCCTGTGGAAAAACCGGCTGGTGTGGGGTTGTGCTGAACGATGTAGTTGTACCAATCAAGCATCCAAACATTGCCATCCGGGCCAACCTCACCCATGGTCGGTGATGTCCATTCATCCTCGCTTACAGCAAGGTTAAACGCCTGCCTCGAGCGAAAGTTGGCACCTTCAGGTTCGATCTCGAAGGTGGCAAGGAGGTGCCCGGTGGGTTCGGCAACAAAGGCAGTGCGATTCCAATATTCCCTGGGATAATTTCGGGCCGTATAAAGGGCATGACCGGCTGCGGCCGTGTAGCCACCATGGTGGTCCACCTGGCGTACTTTATCAGTAATCGCCTGGAATTTCGGGTTACCCCCGATCCCGGTCAACACGCCAGAGGACCAACCCCTGACACTTTCATAGTAACGATTGGCAATAGACATATATTCACTTGGATTGCCGTTGGCGGTGGACCCAAAAAGCACTCCTTCCTCGGAAAGGCCAATTCCCCATGAATTGTTGTTGGTGTTTCTCAGGAATTCCATTTTTGACCCATCGGGCTTCATCCGCACAAAACCTGTCCGAAAATCGAGATCTTCCCCTCCAACGGTTCCCCGAAATCCGGCATAACCTGCCATGAAATAGAGCCAATTGTCCAAGCCATAGTGGAGGTTGCTTGGCCCGGCGTGGGTGTCCGCCGCCGACCAACCCCGGAAGAGGACCTTTCGTTCATCCGCAACATCATCCCCATTGGTATCCCTGAGAAAAAGGGTTTCAGGTGCCTGATGGACAATCACCCCACCATTGGCAAAGATAATCGAGGTCGGGATGGACAAATTTTCCGCAAAGAGAGTGGTTTTGTCCGCTTTTCCATCCTTGTCTGTGTCTTCCAGGATCCTGATACGATCACGGCCTTGACCTACGGACCGCTTTTCGTTGGGATAGTCGATGGTTTCCACAATCCAAAGGCGACCCCTTTCATCCCAGTTCATGCACATGATTTTCCCGGAGATCATGGGCTCACTGGCAAAAAGTTTGCATTCAAATTCGATGGGGGTGGACAAGTGCTTCATGGAAAGGAGCGGTTCGACCGGCTTTTGCATTTCCCCCAGGGGCTGGGTAGTGGTCCCCCAGTTTTTCCCTGCCGGATAAAAGGGGACCTTGGCTGGTTGGAACTCAAAGGGTGGAAGGCCCTTTGGGATTTTGGTCATGACAATTTCGCCACGCACCGTCCCAGCGTCAACCGGATTTTTGCCTACCGCCCAGTAGAGGCCCCGCTGCACCAGCTTTTGAAAACCGGGGTGACCAAATGTTCGTTCATCATGACCCCATGCCGTGTAAAATACCCTCCCTTTGCCTTCTTCACGGATCCAGGTCCATGGCTCCTCGCCTCTGCCCTCGGTACGCGTTTCCAAAACGGTCCGACCCAAGGGATTGTGCTTGGTGTGGACATAGGTTTCATCCCAACTTTCAATCCCGGGGAGGCCTTTCCATATGGGGTGCAGGGGCTCTTTCAGATTGGTCCGAAAAATGCCTGTTCCATGCCTTTGGAATTGGGCACCAACCAGCTTGATGTACTCCGGTGAATTGAGGAAGCAATACGAGGCACAATGCAAGGGAAGGAATCCTTTCCCCGAGCGGACATATTCCAGCAGGGCCTTTTCCTGATCGGGTTCAATGGCCGGATGATTGGCATAAACCATCAAGGCATCATATTTTTCCAGCGTTTTACCATTGAGAACCTTGAGATCCTCGGTGTATTCCAGAAAGATCGGTTGGTTGGCCCATGCCGCCGCCAGCTGACGATACCTCATCGCCGGCTGATGATGTCCCTTATCCCCCAAAAAAAGGACCCTGATCCTTGGGGCATTTTCCTGAGGCCCCGCCTGGGCAGGAAGGCAATAGACAAGCGAAAGAAGTAGGGTTCCAAGCATGAATGATTTCCAAAAAGCCACCCGGGAAAGTTCTCCTTCCCAGAAGATCCACATTCGTTCTATTGTTATGATAAGAAAGTATCGAACCGGGGACGAAATACCCTGTCCAACCATTTCACCTGAATTCTCTGGATATACTCCCCATGAACCCCATTGATGCCTCGGTCATCCAATCATTCGACCAAACAGCGGAGGAAATTTTTGATGCTTTTCTCGACCAGGAACTGATCGGGCAGTGGATGTTTGGGCCACTTTTGCGCGAGGAAACCGTCTTGCACATTGCTCTGGAGAGTCGGGTGGGAGGTGCTTTTTCTTTTTTGGTTCAAAGAAACGGCGAAGAGATCGACCACGTGGGCCAATATGTAACCATCAACCGGCCCAAACGGCTTGTTTTTAGCTGGGATATAGGCACTTTTAACGCCAACAGTAGCCAAGTCACCTTAGACATCCAGGCTAACAGCGGCTTGGGTTGCACAGTAACCTTGACCCATTCTTTGCCTGCAGAATGGGCCGATTACGCCGACCGAACAAAAAACGCCTGGAATTTGATGCTGGGGGCCCTTAAAACGGTGAAAACAAACCAGAAAAAGGTGGGGATCGGTTAGGCTTTGGAAGTAGGCCCCCTCCTTGGCAAAATGGGAATATCGGGACTGGTTGACGAACGAAGGGTTTTTGCGTATTTTTAAGTACTTGGTGGCAACGCCAGTGGAGAGGTGACCGAGCGGCCGAAGGTGCAGCATTGGAAATGCTGTGTACGAGTAATTGTACCAAGGGTTCAAATCCCTTCCTCTCCGTTTTTATTGTAATCAGGATTCGATTTGGATTGTTTTAAATAAAAGGTATCTCTGCCATTTAAAATATGCGCACAAAAACCAACTTTTAAAATGAGGATTTTACATGAGATCAATTTTAGAGGGCTTGTTTCGCTTAATTTATCTAATAACATGCGGTCCATTTCAGAAAAAACACACTTTTTCAAGATTTAAAATGTATGAGTCTATTATAAAAGAAAGCCGATCGATAAAATTTTTAGGGCCTGTGCTTTCAATTAGTCATTCAGACAAATTGGCAATTATGATTGGTCGTGATGTTTCGGAAATTGTTAAAGGAAATTATCCAGATGTAAATATATCAAATCTTCCATATGCTGATAATTCATTCAATTTAGTTGTAAGTGATCAAGTATTTGAGCATATTGATGACCTCCCATCTACGGCGATGAAAGAATCATTAAGAGTATGTAAACCTGGTGGGTGGGTTTTGCATACAACTTGTTTTTGTACGGCTTACCATGGCCCCGGAGATTTTTGGAGGTTTACGGCTGAGGGTTTAAAAAGTTTAGCTTTAAGATGCGGGGCGAGTGTGGCAATATCAAAAACGGATGGTCATCCTGTCGAATTGATATTTAATTATATTGGCTGGACGCGCTATGGCGTTCCGACTATGAAATTTCATCCATTAAATATACTATGTCGCTTAAATAGACCATCCTATGGATCTACAGTTTGGGTTTTGGCTCAAAAACCAGCTTGAGGAAACAAAAAATGGGGAGCCTTTTTTCCACCTTGGCGGTTAATGGTTTGGAATTGGATTCCAGACCCATTTGAGAAGTAGTGCCCCTAATTAAAGGAGGCAACCTGAATGCGATCGATCCTTTCCTTGACACTTTCCTTCGTAATGTTCCTTCCGGCGTGGGCCCAGCCTCCCGAGGTGGTTCAAATCCAAAAGCGATATGAAGCCGCCAAACCAGACGAGAAAAGTCTTGGTTTTTATTCGCTCGATTGGGCCATGAATCTAAAGGATGCCAGGGCGAGGGCCCTTAAAGAAAATCGACCTGTCCTCCTGATCCTGAACACCAACATTACAGCCGGAACCAACTTTTTTTCAGGCCATACCTGAGCCAACATGGATCATGTGCGGGGGAGTTCCCTCGCCTGGCCCGAATCCCTGGAAACCCTCCGTCCCTTTATCCTGACTTGGTGGAGTGGTCGAACCATCCGGGAAATGCCCACGGATGTCCATGCCCTTTTTGACGAAGCAGGATTGGGAAATCGGCATATCAATTTAGCCTTGGTGGTCTTAAGCCCAAAAGGCAAGGTATTACGGTCAACCGTCCCCACCATCAATCCAGGTTATTTTCGCGGAAATCCCGATAACCAGGGACGGGATTTCAAAGACCAGCTCGATGAACTGTTTCATGGTTTGCCTTTGCCAACAATTAAACTCCCTTCCCATCCCAAGTTGACCCTTCCTGACATCTGTTCAGGCGGACAACCAGCGGGAGTGCGGATTTCTTTGAAATTTGCCACCAACCGACTCAATCATTTTCGAACCCCAGTCATAGAGGCGGTGGCCTTCACGGATGAATTGGTGAAATCCCTCCAATTCCCTTCGAAAGTGGTATACCTCGATGCGGCAAGATTACACCCTTGGCTGGAGCAGATGTATCCCCCGGCAATCATGGACGGCAAAGGTGGGTTTCACAAAATAACAGGAAAACTTAGGCTATCCCCCGTGGATGGAAAGGAATCCGGCAATGGCCCCCGCTTTGCTATCCTGACTGGGGATGTACAGTTTTACCTTGATAATCAAAGCCGTACCAATTATCAGGGATCCCTTCAGGTGGCCTTGGAATATCGAGGTATTGGTCCCGACCTATTTGCCCTGAGAGGGGTCCTGGATGCGGTAGTTCCCAAAGGGCCTGAACGGATTGCAATGACCGCAGCTATTGAATCCCGCCCAAAGTAGAAAGGAGAGGTCGAAACTCTTCGGCCCAATCAAATAAGGGCCGATTCACGATCTTCTCCAAAAAATTCCACAAGGGAACCGTACCAGGCATGACAACGATTCGACCGGAAACTGCAAACGACCACGCCGACATCTCAAAGGTCAACCGGCTCGCCTTTGGCCAAGATGCCGAATCCAGGTTGATGGGGACTCTGCGTGACGGTGGCTTCGTTGGTCTTTCACTCGTTGCCGGGAGCGGCGGCAACATCGTTGGACACATCCTTTTCAGCAAGTTACGGATCCTTACTGAAACCAGGCCCATCGAAGCGCTGGCCTTGGCTCCGTTAAGTGTGCTTCCGACCCACCAGCGGTGTGGGATTGGGACGAAACTCGTGAGTGAAGGGCTTCGGCTCTGTCGGGAAGCCGGACACAGAATCGTGCTTGTCCTGGGGCACCCTGCCTTTTACCCAAGATTTGGGTTCTCGGCTGGATTGGCAGTCCCGCTTTCTTCTCCCTTTGGGGGAGGCGAATCGTGGATGGCGGCAGAATTGGTGTCGGGTGCCTTGGTGGGTGTGGTGGGAAAGGTGGAGTATCCGGATCCGTTTATGGCGTTCTGAGAAAGGGGATTTGGTACATCCGCATCGGGCTTCGGTAATTTGCTGAATATAAAGCCATGATCGTCCCAATCGATTGCTGGTTTGGCAAAAAACCTCACTTCCAAGAATTAACCAAGATGCTTCCGTTGACGCATCCGGAAGGCAAATTCCCAATCGCTTGAATCAACCTATCGCTCTCTTGATCGCCCTCAAAAAAAGCCAGCCACCAACCAGACCAAGTTACCCGGTAGGAGTGCTTTTTTACGATTCGTTTGCCTATTTTGGATCTTGGATTATGGTTTTGCCCGAAGTTAGGGAGTATGTCGAGTTCCAAACGGCAGGTAGTCCCGACCAGGTCTCTTGTTATTGGCTGTTCCTTGTGCGTTTTTAACAAGGGAGTTTGCACATGTTCGCTGATACCCTGAACCGTTTCAATCAACATCTGGTTTTGGAATGATCGATTTATCGAAATTTGTTTTGTTTATTTCACTTTGCGATAAAGCGGTGATTTTGGGTCGTCCTCGACAAACCAGGGCGTGCCTTGGTTCAGGTACATTTTTTGTGTTTCGATTAGGTTTAATGGACGAGCACCAATTCTGCCAAAAACAGCGATCTGGTGGCCCGATTCATCCATGGCCCGATCCCGATCCATCCCCCGGGAAATGGCCAAAGCATCATTTCCGTGTTTGGATTTGTGCCTGGCAATGAGGACCGGCATGGGCCTTGGGGAAAAACCCGGGCTCCCCGGCGTTTCCGGAGAGGTAAGCTGGACGACCTTCATGCCATTTTTTCCATCAGCCAAATAGGCAAATTGACTGGAGTAGGTGATACCCAACTTTACATCGTAAAGGTCATTGATGGTCCCTTGGGCATCATAGATCTGGTCCACTTTTGGAGATTCGGGTTTTTCGATGTCAAGGATGACCAGGCCCTGGCTTCCGCCCGCGACGAACGCATAGGTCCGGGCCAGATAAATGTTTCTGGCATCGTTGAGTGGCAAGGTCGCCTTGAGTTGGGGATTTTTGGGATGGGTAATGTCAAGTACCTTGACTCCCCTTTCATCACAGACAAACGCATAGCGAAACTGCGCCTGCACCGCCCGGGCCCCCTGGATCTCCTTGTCCCCCAGAATGGATACCACCTTGGGGTGGGCCGGATCGTCAAAGTCCACCACAACCAACCCGGCATCGCAACAGACATACCCCAAGGTTCCCACAAAACAGAGGGACTTGGCGCCATTCAGGATGCCATTGGGATTGAAGGCAAGATCCTTCTTCAAGAAGTTGTTGGTTGGATCCCCATCCAGAAGGGTTGCCGCATTTACCATGACAACCCCTTCGTAAAGGTCTGTCACATACAAATACGCATAGGCCATATGTATGGCAGGTTCCTTGTTTTCGGGATGTTTCAATCGGGTCGTTTCGCGGGTGGGATCGGGAGCAATCGTGGCCGGGGCACATACCGAAGTGGCATGGCGTGTGTTGACTTGAAACCTTTGCCCAAGCGGGGAGACAGGAGCGGTTGCAAACCTTTCGGAAAATCCTTTGTGATCTGTAAAAGCAATATCAAATACCCTTAGTCCTGCCTCGCCACAGGCGGCATACAGGTATTCGCCACGGGCAAAAACCCCCTGAACCCGGGCTTTGGCCTTGGACTTGAAAAGATTGTCGACAATATCGCTCCCTGTATGATGATGGGCAATTTCCAGATGCCCGTTTTGTTGACGATGTTTGGCAAATCTTTGGGGATAGGCCACTTTTTGAAAGGTGCTTCCTTTGACCGTTTGGGGTTCATCCCGTTCGGTCACCTCAACGGCCTCTAATCCATGTTCCCCCTGGGCTACCCAGGCATACCGACCAATGAAGTTAACCGAGCCTGTTCCCAACATGAGAAGCTGGGCCATGATTGCGTTGTTGTCGCCGGATTTTGACAAGTGGCAATCGGTACATTGTTTGGTCCCATCTTTGCCCCGCACGGTGTGGGGTACATTCGTGGAAAAGGCGATGCCCGAGGGCCCCATGGCGGAAATGGTTTGTTGTTGATAGTAGATTGATTCCCGATTGTTGTTGTAGCTGCCCACATGAAGGGCACAGGAACTGCGGGCAGGCCCGATCCGGTTTCCTGAGACATCCCCATCGCGTCCAAGCATGAACACATCTTCCCGAAGAGTTTGAAAGCAGTACGAAATCTGGTTGCGACTGACGGTTCCTTCGTTATGAAGCATGGGGGTCTTGGCGTTGGCCTTTTGGGGCAAATGACAGCCAAAACAGCTTGGATTCCAGGAGGTATGGCAGGCAATGCAGCTCATATTGGAGTTTTGATGGGCCAGACAAGATTCGGTGTCTTTGGTTACCGGACCAAATTCGATGGTGCCGTTTTTGCCCATGCGGGCGGTTTTGGCAAGGTGTGATTTTTCGCTATAGCGGGGATGTCCAGGAGTAATGGTGTGAATGGTCTGGGGAACTTCCCAGCTAAGGTTTGCCTCCACCATGCTGTTTTGAATGATTTTGTCGCCGTGGCGTTCGAAGCGTCGTTTCCCCGATGCCGTGCGAAGGGCCTCCAGATTTCGGCCCGCATCGATTGGCCCGCCTGGAGGACTGGAGGTGTATGCCGCCGGGCCACTGGTGCGTAGGGTAGGGCCGGCGGTAATGGTTCCGTGGCAATCAATGCACTGAATCTCCACTGCGGCCCGAACTTCCTGTTGGAGTTTGGTATTGCCGTGATTGTCCTGGGTAAAGTGGCAATCCACGCAGTGCATACCCCTTTCCAGGTGAATGTCCATAAGGTGAACCGGCACACCATCCATGACCTTCCGGTCTTTTGGTTCAAGGGATTGGTGGCGCATGGCCTGTTGCAATTGAGGGTTTTCCACATCGGTCAGAACCTTGCCTTTGTGATCCAGAAAATGGCCCTTGCGGTCGCGGCGAAATACCGCCCGAAACGCCCAACCGTGACCATGAAAATCGGCGAATTGGCTATGTTTGGCTACCTGGTTAAGGTCAGTCAGGTTTTCCAGAAATGCCGGATCACTGAGGTAATTCCTGGCTGCCGATTCGTTCGGATTGGACATTTGGCTTTTGACAAACTCTTCCGCTGTGGGATTGCGTTCGGTGGTTGGGTAAAAGAGATCGGCATCGGTTTCCTCGTCCCACCACATGAACCCGGGAAAACTGTTCATAACGGTGGTTCCCGGATGAACATGGCAAACCAGACATTGGCTGGTGGGTATGCCACCACCCTTGGCGAATTTGTGCTCGATCGGATGACCGGATTCGCCCTTGGGAATGGTCGGGTCCTTTCCACTACTGCGCCCTTTGTTGCCAAATGCGGCAAAGGGACCAGATTGCACCCGGGACCGATCATTGGCATAGACCATATGACAGGCGGTACAACCGGAGGAACGATAGTCCCCGGCATGATCGTTGGTACCCAGAAAATTAAGGGTTGGGTCGTGCAATCGTGTTTTTTGCAAACCCAAAAAGACGGGATCCGTCCGGTTTTGTGTTCCCAATCCGCGAGTCGAAAGGCGACTGAGAATGGGCCTGCCTGGGTCCTCGAACAATTCGGGAATACCCACCTCCGGCCGGAATCTTCCGCCTGTTTCAAAGATGCGGAGGATATTACCGGGCTGGGTGATTTCAAAACGAGGCAAGGGATCAAGTCGTTCCAGGACCCCTTTTTTATCCTTTTCAAAGGCACTGGGCGGGGGAATCGTTATCAGGGTTAGGGGGGTGCCGTGCATCGAGTACGATTCGCCATACTGCGCTTTTTTATGGGGCACTGCACCATTGTTGTAAAGGGCCGCTCCCCAAAGCATACACCCATGGGTCATCATGCTCTTTTTGACTTGGAGGGTTTCGTTAGGGTGACAACCCGTCGTACCACAACTGATGTGGGCAATGCGCAGGTCGCCTGGATTGACAAACCGGATAAATTCGGGCCGTTCACGATTGAGCAAGGTGTAGGACCGCACCGGGTTGGCCGTATTTTTCCAGGCATTGGCGTATTTTGGTTGAACATGCGAGCGATCTTTGTTCATGGACGCAGGATCGCCTCCATGGCAATCCACACATCCAATATGCAAGGTGTCCTTGTCGTGGGGATCGTGCGTTTCTCCGTGACAAACTATGCAGGATTGCGATTTGGCGAGTGCGTCACTGGTGGACTGTTTGAGCAGTTCAACGCCGAGTAACCCGGGCGGAAGCGGGAAGGGTTCAGCGAGTCCTTGAGTCGGTGGCGGTTCTGCCCAAGTGGTCGGCGCCATTTTGTGGGGCAAAAAGGGCAAAATCAACCCATAGGCTACCGCCGCAATGCACATTCCCAATGCACTCATCCGCCAAAGGGTCATTTCCTTACCCCAATACAAACGCAGATTTCCGGTTCTGGGGACCGCATAGGCAAAAACCAGGTTGGCCGTCAATACCGATATTGGGGTTGCGTCCTCATGGAAAAATCCCCTATGGGGCCATTTTGATGTTGAAAGGGGGGAGAATGACATGAGCATTCCGGGACGCATTTTAGGGCTAATGGGGTGGATTATTGCGGGAATGGTTGGTGCCCAAAGCCCCCTTCCCTTGGATTCCACCCCTTTGGTGATTCCCGATGGAGTGGTGCCCCCAAAGTATACAGCAGCCATCGGGGTTGATGAACTTCCGCCTGATCTTTCCGCAAAAGCGGACCGGGTTGTGACCAGGAAATTGGAGGGAGAATATCTCCTTTTGGCTGTTCGTGGTCTGCCTCAGTCTTATGCCATTTCCGGTACGGTTCCCCAGCTTGGGCCAATAGGTGGCACCCAAACCATTCCCTCGGGTTATGAAAGCGGCTTTCGGGTTGGTTTTGGTTTGCAGACGGCCGATTCCGGTGCGGATGCCGTCTTGCGTTACACCTATTACAGCAATCAATCCGATACCTCGGTCGCAAGCCCAGGGATAATAAACCCTGATCCCGCCGCCCTTTATATGCCTCCTCGCAATGTCTTTCCAACCCTTACGGTGCCCGGACTGGTGGCGGCAGTCGCCACAGCCAATGCCCAAAGCAATGTCACTTTTTATCTTGGCGATTTTGAGATTGGTCAATCGTACCAGGCTTTTGATTGGAGTGAATCGCTATTGCTCCGCATTTTTGCCGGAGGCCGTTTCGCCAACATGAGTCAGAATTTGACGGCAACCTACAACGGTGGAGATGTGGATTTTGACACGGTCAGCCGAAAAATTACCTTTAATGGCGGCGGATTGCGCTTGGGTGGAAGTATTGAAAACTCGTTTGGCGGTAACTGGGGGTACCGGTTTACCGGGTCCGCATCGCTGATCACCGGGGCTTTTGCCGGCTCCCAAACAGAGGTTGCCAATAACGCCTATGTTCTATCCATTACCGACAAATATGTAGGGGTCGTTCCCATTGCCGATTTGGGCCTTGCCATTACTTACCGAAGTGGAGGCTGGAACCTGTCCGTCGGTTACGAGTTTCAAAACTGGTTCAATATGCTGCAAGGATTTAACATTGTCGATGATTCCAATCCCGCCAAACTGATGCGGGATATAGGTGGCATCGGCTTTGATGGCATGGCCCTTCGCGCGGAATATGTGTGGTGATAGCCAATGGGGTCTGGGGCGACCTTTTGTGCATGAACTCAAGATTGTTCGAGGACCAAAAGCAATTTTGTAGGCCTTCAAGGGTTACCAAGGATTTAATTGAAATGGGTGGGTCTTTCCAGCGATAAAACTTCTCGTCCGGTACTCAGGCTACCTTTAGAAACAGAAATCGAACCATGGCGCATATCCAAATGGAATTGCGAGCGGAGTCCGGGCTTTAGTATCAAAAGAGTTGACCCAGTAAGAACGAAATCAAATTTTGCCTCTAAACCTTTTTAGCAAATTGACATTTTTGTATTTTTTAATAGGTCTTTTAATTCTAGTGGGTTATGTTTGCAAAAAAGCCAATTGTATTCAGGTGAAACATACTCGTACTCTCCATTTTTTGACCTAATTAGTTTGTAATCATTTATGTAGTATGCATTAAAATCAAATTCGTCAATCAATTTTTTTACAAAACCTGTTTTAGAAGCTTCACCAAGTACTTCAATTATCAAAAAATCAATTTTATTTATTTCAGCTTTAGCTCCCTCTAAAAATTCAAATTCAGCCCCTTCAATATCAACTTTAACACATAAATTATTTAGGTTTGTATTTTTTAAGAAATCAGAAAACCGAATAGATTCAACTGAAATTATATCTGTATGGCTTAGTAAGCTAAAATCTTTTTTAATACTTCCCATTAAAGCACTTTTATTATTATAGAATTCAATCGGTCCATTTGTATTTCCTACAGCTGCCATTGTTCCACTAATATTATTAAGCTTGTTAGAAGTTACATTGTTGTTAATAATATTAAAAAGGTCCTGATTAGGTTCGAAATAAAAAATAGGCTTTCCTTGATTAAAATTTTGTACATAAAAAACAAAGTATCCTAAATGAGCCCCAATGTCAACAAACCCATTTGCGTGTCGAGTTAAAGATGAAGCCAATTCCAATGGCCCCCTCTCACCTCTATATTCATTGGGTTTTCCAAATACTATTAAGTGCTCGGAGATTGGGATAAAACACTTGTAATCAGCATCTATCCCCATGTTTGTTTCGATAGATTTTTTATTTTTTATTTTGTTTGCTATTAAACCTAATGCTCTAGTTTTTAATTCAGTTTTATGGATTGGATCTATTTTAGCAAAATATTTAAGGATACTCCATTTAAATGGAATTAATGTAATTGCCAAATTTACTATAAATTTAAGCAATGGATTATTCTTTGCATTTTGCATTTTGTCCCCACTCCGTTATTCCCTAATTACTAGGAATACCAAGGCAGATAAATTTAGGTATCCGTACCCGGGTTTCTGTGATTTTAAATGAAACTGAAGTA
The DNA here is from genome assembly GCA_005808665.1 of Planctomycetia bacterium. Taxonomy (GTDB): domain Bacteria; phylum Planctomycetota; class Planctomycetia; order Gemmatales; family Gemmataceae; genus SYLG01. Next base: position 33,473 of record SYLG01000077.1, read on the forward strand.
TTTTTCTACCCATACCACCAGTCCTTCAGCCAATACTAAACCCTTCTTAAATGGAAATCGATCTAAAGTTCGCCGACAATTACCTTTCCCCATGGAAGGCAAACCTAAGGAAACCGGCTTTTCTTCTAAAATGCCCTGTGGAAGCCCAAAGGGAGCGGTTTCGTCCAAGGTGTGTCACCCGAAGGAGTCTATTGCGCATGGACGCCATGGCGGTCATCGACTTTGAAACCACTGGAATTTCGCCGAATATGGGAGACCGGGTTACCGAGGTGGCCATCGTTCTGGTCAAGGACGGAAAGATCGTGGACCATTACCAAAGTCTGGTCAATGCCAGGGTGCGGATACCCTAC